>CAYYOS010000104.1:0-8983 GCA_964473355.1 uncultured Burkholderiales bacterium
TAGTTTCCGGCCCCATTCACGCGGAGGTACGTGTTAATCCAAAAGGCGAATGGTTGCTAGAAATAGCGCCACGTTCCATAGGCGGTTTATGCGGGCGAATTTTGCGTTATATCCTGGATATAACGCTGGAAGAATTTATTTTACGCGACACGCTGGGCTTAACCATACCCAATAAACTAAATACTTCAGCGCTGGGTGTCATGATGATTCCTATCCAGCGGCGCGGTATTTTACGTGGCGTGACAGGCATCGAGCTAGCGCGTGCGACCGAGTATATTGTCGATATCGAGATTACCGCGGCGCGTGGGCAGTTGCTCGTGCCCCTCCCTGAAGGAAGCAGTTATTTGGGTTTTATTTTTGCGCAGGCGCCGACCCCTTTGGCGGTGGCCGCGAGTTTACGCTTAGCGCAAGCGCAACTGCAATTTGATATTGCCGCCGAAGTGCCTTTGGAACAGCACCGCGAATTGCCGGCGTAACGTGCCCGACTTACGAGATGATTAGACTTGAGTGCCGGTTTGTCCCGCTGTAACACGTAAGATGCCCGCTAAATCTGGGCAAGATGAGACGTTTTCAAAATCTTGCTTTGCAAATAATTGCCTAACCGCCGCGGCTTGGTCATAACCATGCTCAACCAACAGCCAACCTTTAGGCTTAAGAAAGCCCCTTGCTTCTTGGATAATCTGGCGAAGGCTAGCTAAGCCATCAACGCCAGCTAGTAGTGCCGTTTTGGGTTCAAAGCGCAGGTCGCCGGATGATAAATGTGCGTCGTCCTGGGCAACATACGGCGGGTTAGTCACGATCAAATCGAAACGTTGTGCCAGTAAGGCGCTAAACCAATCGCTATGTTGCAAAACCACGTTGTCAATTTTAAACGCATCTCTATTTTCACCGGCTATTCTTAGCGCACCTGCGCTGATGTCTACCGCCGTCACGTGAATATGCGGTCGGTAGGCAGCAATGCTAAAAGCGACTGCCCCGCAGCCGGTACCCAGATCCAGTACCCGCAGCGTTTCTGCTCCGGTTAATTTGCTTAAGGCTACATCCACCAACAACTCGGTTTCCGGGCGTGGAATCAAAACCTCGGGCGAGACCTTAAAGTTTTTACTATAAAATTCGCGATAACCCACGATGTAAGCAATAGGCTCGCCGCGTGCGCGGCGCATGACGGATTCATCGTAGCGAGCAAAGTGCGCGGGCGTGATCCCTTCGGTACCATGGCTTATTAAATTTGCCCGGGACTTCTTAAGCACGTGGGCCAATAGCAATTGCGCCTCTAAGTGCGCCACGGGTTCAGCAAGACCCAAGGCAGCCTTGAAGGTCAGGGCGGCGCTACGCAGCACTGATGCAATGGTGGGATTGGCGACTTTCATGCTTCCTCTTCACCTAGGGCTGCTAATTGTTCCGCTTGGTGCTCAGACAGAAGAGCATTGGTCAATTCAAACAAATCGCCGTCCATAATCTGGTCTATTTTATAAAGGGTGAGATTGATACGATGATCGGTGATGCGCCCTTGTGGAAAATTATAAGTGCGTATGCGCCCGGAGCGATCCCCGCTACCGATTAGCGATTTGCGGGTCGCCGCTTGCTTGGCATCCTGAGCACGCTGCTGTTTGTCTTTGATACGCGCTGCCAAGACTGACATTGCTTGGGCTTTATTTTTATGTTGTGAGCGTCCGTCTTGACATTCTACTACGATGCCCGTCGGTAAATGGGTTATGCGTACCGCGGAATCGGTTTTGTTGATATGCTGCCCGCCCGCGCCCGAAGCGCGGTATGTATCGATGCGGAGTTCAGCGGGGTTCAGGGTGACTTCAGAAATTTCGTCGGCTTCGGGCATTACCGCTACTGTGCAAGCGGAAGTATGAATTCGCCCTTGGGTTTCGGTATCGGGTACGCGCTGCACGCGATGACCGCCGGATTCAAACTTCAGTTTGGAGTAAGCACTTTGACCGATAAGCTTGGCGATTATTTCTTTATATCCACCCATTTCACCTAGGCTTTCGGAAATAATTTCCACTTGCCAACGATTACGTTCCGCAAAACGCGTATACATCCTAAACAAATCCCCGGCAAATAAGGCTGACTCGTCACCGCCCGTGCCCGCGCGAATTTCCAAAAACACATTGCGTTCGTCGTTTACGTCTTTCGGTATTAAAAGCTTTTGTAATTCCAACTCTATTTGATTTTGACGTTCGTGGTTTTCCCGAATCTCGCCTTCCGCAAACTCACGCATCCCTTGATCCAGAGCCATTTCCTGGGCGGTTTCGATATCCCGAGCGCATTGTTGATAGGCTTGATATTGCGCGACCACCGGCGTTAATTCGGCGTGCTCTCTCGTGAGCTTACGATAATTATCGAGATCTGAAGTCAAGTCGGGGTCGCTTAACAAATGATTCAGCTCTTCCAAGCGCTGGCCCAGCTGGGCCAGCTTTGCTTCTATGCTTGGCTTCATCTATTCGGTATGCAGCTTGTAAAGGCGGCGCAGTATAGTTTCTAACTGTTGCCGATCTTCGCCGCTGGCAGTGCTCAGCGCATGATTGGGTTGGTGCAGTAATTTATTGGTGAGGGCATGACTTAAACTCTGTAGAACTTGTTGGGGATCTTCGCCACGATTTAACAAGCGCTGCGCTTTTAATACTTCCTGGCGACGATAGCGCTCCGCCGTATCGCGTAAGGCGCGGATGGTCGGCACCACTTCACGGCTTTGCATCCAATGCATAAAATGCTCCACGCTGGTATCGATAATGGCCTCGGCCTCCGCTGCAGCCAACTGCCGGTTACCTAAACCTTCTTTCACGATATCGCCTAAGTCATCGATGGTGTATAAGAAAATGTCGTCCAATTCCCCGACCTCTTCTTCAATATCGCGGGGTACTGCCAAATCCACCATAAATATGGGTCGGTGCTTGCGCGCTTTGATGGCGCGCTCAACCATGCCTTTACCGATAATGGGCAACGTACTGGCTGTGGAAGTGATAATGATGTCGAAGGATGCGAGCGATTCCGGCACTTCCGCCAAAGAAATCGCGCTGCCATCGAAGCGTTGCGCCAGCAGCGCGGCTCGATCCACGGTACGGTTTGCGACGGTAATATGTTTAGGATGAAATGCGGCGAAATGTTCGGCGCATAGCTCTATCATTTCTCCCGCGCCAATAAACAATACGTTCTGTTCGGAAATGGAGTTAAAAATACGTTGTGCGAGGCGTAATGAAGCTGCCGCCATAGACACTGAACACGCGCCGATTTCGGTGGTCGAGCGCACTTCCTTGGCGACCGAGAAGGTGCGCTGAAATAATTTATGCAATAGCGTGCCCATGGTGCCGGCGTGTTCCGCACTTTTCACCGCTTGTTTTAACTGCCCTAAAATTTGCGGCTCCCCAAGCACCATAGAGTCCAGCCCGCTTGCCACACGAAAGGCATGCTTGACCGCAGCCTTTTCCGGCAGGGCGTAAAGATAAGGTTTAATGCTTTGCGGGCTTAGGTGGTGGTAATCGCTCAGCCACTTTATGGCTTCCGCAGGCTCGGGCGTGTTGCAATACAATTCGGTGCGGTTGCAAGTGGAAAGAATTGCCGCTTCTTTAACCGGCGAATGGCTGACGAGATCGGTTAGCGCCGCTTCCAAATTCTGGGCGTGAAAAACCACTTTCTCGCGAATCGCAAGCGGAGCGGTATGGTGATTTAAGCCTAAGGTAAAAAGCTGCATAAAAATATTTTGCGCTCGGCAGGCCCGCTTGGCAAGAATCCGAGCGCGACAAGCAATCTCCTCGTCGCGCTATTTAGGCGCAAATGTAAACGCATCGGAAAGAAATTCTTCTTCGGGTAAGCCTCGTTGTATAAAGGCGGCATGTGCCACCGAAACCATAGCCGGCGCGCCGCAAGCATATATTTGATAGCCGCTTAGATCAGAAAAATCTTCTAGAACGGCGTCCGGAGCCAGGCCGGTCCGTCCTTTCCAATTGTCCTCCGGTAAAGGTTCAGACAGCACCGGAATAAAGCTAAATTCCGGGTGCGTTTCTTGCCATGAGCCGGGAAGGTGCGGCATATATAAATCCCGTAAGCTGCGCGCACCCCAGTACAGCGTCATCGGTCGCGTGATCCCTTTAAAAAATGCGTGCTCCACGATGCCTTTAATCGGCGCGAAACCGGTGCCGCCCGCTAGAAAGATGATAGGTTTGTCGTTATCTTCACGCAGGAAAAAAGTACCTAAGGGGCCTTCAAAACGCAAGATAGCTTTTTCTTTCATTTCATTAAAAACGAACTCGGTAAATTGCCCGCCAGGAACATGGCGTACGTGAATTTGCAACAAGTCATCGTCGTGGGGGGCGTTGGCTAATGAGAAGCCGCGGCGCTTACCTTCTTTTAGGAGGATATCGATATACTGGCCGGCTAAAAATTGCAGGCGTTCATTGGCGGGTAATTTTAGATAAAGCACCATTACATCGTGGGCAACTTTTTCCATGCGCTGCACGCGGCACGGTAAAACTTTAATCGGAATATCTTTGGCCGCGCCTACCTCACGACACTCGATAATCAAATCGCTCAAGGGTTGGGCGCAACAAAACAGTGCAAAACCGCTGGCGATATCTTGGCCGGTTAGCACTTGATCCTGGTACGGGCCATAATCCACTGATCCTTGCAAAATTTTGCCTTTGCAACTGCCGCAGGCGCCATTGCGGCACCCGTACGGTAGGGTGTAACCCTCGCGGAGCGCCGATTCCAGAACGGTCTCGCCTGGCAACGCGTGGTATTCATGATTACTCGGCTTAATTGTTACCTTAAATGACATTGGTATTCTCAATTTTCCTTGGCTGCGCTTCTGGCTTAGACTATGCGCATGCAAAGGCTTTTACTTATTGGTTGCGGTGATGTCGGGCGGCGAACGTTAAGCCGTTTTGGCAACTATCAACGAATTTACGGCTTAACTCGCAGTGCAGAACGCGGGCGGGCGTTGCGTGCTTTAGGCGTGACTCCGATTGTAGGCGATCTGGATTTCCCGAGCAGTCTTAGCCGCTTGGCAGGGTTGGCCTCGCACGTGTTGCATTTGGCGCCCCCGCAAAATAGCGGGCCCATCGATAAGCGCACACGCAACCTACTAGCGGCGTTAAGCAAATCCTCAATTTTACCACAACGTTTGGTCTACATAAGCACCAGCGGCGTATATGGGGATTACCAAGGTGGCTGGGTAAGCGAACATCAGCCGCTTCATCCACAAAGTTCGCGGGCCATCCGGCGCGCGGACGCCGAGCAGCAATTGCGGCGCTGGGCCTTGCGTAGTAACGCACGGGTAAGTATTTTGCGGGTGCCCGGAATATATTCGTCGGATCGCTTGCCACGGCAAAGGCTCACCTTAAGAACTCCCGCTATCGTGGATGCCGAAGACAGCTATTCCAATCACATTCATGTGGACGACTTGGCGCAAATTGTCGTGGCAGCGTTGCGCTATGGTGCGCCTAATCGTGTTTACAATGCCTGTGACGATCAGCCAATAAAAATGGGTGAATATTTCGACTTGGTGGCGGACCAATTAGGTTTACCGAAGTGTCCGCGCATCAGCCGCGCCGACGCGGTAATTCAGCTTTCTCCGGGATTAATGTCGTTCCTGCAAGAATCGCGGCGCTTAACAAATACGCGAATTAAAACCGAATTGCGGGTGCGATTACGCTACGCCAGCGTAAGGGATTTTTTAGGTGGGCAAAGAAAATAGTTCCAATTCAGAACAAAAAGGAGAACAAGGCGGCAAGGATGAGGCGACGAAGACAGTACAATTAGTGGCGCCCTAGAGCGTCGCACGGGGGACCCGCGAAGTGGGGTCGGGCAGCGGAAGGGATGCCACGACCGCGATACTTAGTCGGGCGCTGCATCCCGCTTCGGGGTCGCACCTTCGACATAGGCGAAGGCACTGCTCCTCCCTCCGCGGTCGCCGAGGAGCCGAAGGCATCCCGCCGACACGGCGTTGCCAAAGGCATCCGGGGCGGGAGGCGGGGTAGTAGTGCGCTCCCCGCGAACGGCCGGCAAGCCGGCAACGAGTCCACGCGCCTGCCAACGCAGTTATCGTTTTTGTTATGGATTGGAAAAGTTAGCGTGGCAGGCGATCGACGGGCGGCGGCTTATCCTCGGTAAACTCCCCTTCAATAATTTCATCGTTAGCGGCTTTTATATTAGTTATGCTGCGCCTCTTAGGCCAAAGCAATAAACCTAGGGCAATCACGTCGCTAACTAACCCGGGGAGAATAAATAGCATACCGGCCAGAATGTAGCGGCCACTTTTAAAAAGAGCCGAAAGCGGGGAGGTGCCTGCCTGAACCGAGTTTAGTAAACGCGGTAGCATGGCTACGCGCTCGCCGGCGATTAACGCCATACCTGCTAGCACTCCACCGGCAACATAAAGGAAGGTCCACCCGCCAATATAATGTGCTAATTGGAACAAACTAAAGATCTCCGCGGCGGGAAATAAAGCAATGGCGACGAATATAACCCAGGGTTTTAATTTCATTTGTGTGGCTATGCGGAATGGATGTAAACTTAAACTAAGTTTAAATAAAAATCGTTATCCCATATTATCTCTCGGTTTTGTTTGGCGCGAAAGAGAAGGTCCTTAACATCTTCCCTCTGCTCGCCAGCGATCGGGTCCCAACAGCGCTTAATTTATGCCCTCGAATATTGAGGTGATATTGGTTATAACCAATTTTCCTGACGTGAATATCGCAAAGCTGGTGGCTAAGAGACTCGTCACGGCAAGGCTCGCGGCCTGCGCGAATATTCTCGCGCCGTGCCGATCCATTTACGCCTGGCAAGGCAAGATTGAAGACGCCGAAGAATACCCAGTCTTAGTTAAAACTACGCGAGCCCATTACGCGGCGGTGGAAGCGTTGATAAAAGAAATGCATCCTTATGAACTTCCTGAGATTATTGCACTCCCAGTGGAGCGCGGCCTTCCCCAATATTTGGCTTGGGTTGCCGATGAAACTAAACCAATGAAATCTTAAATGCGCCACCTACTCCTATTCTTAGTTTCTTTGTTTTCTAACTTTGCTTTCGCTCAAGACGCTGAGCTATTGGAGCCTGATGTCGCGTTTAAATTTTCCGTGCGCGTTGCTGACGAAAAAACTATCGAAGTCCGATATTTAATTGCCAATGGCTACTATATGTATCGGGATAAATTTAAGTTTTCGGCAACGCCGGAGCTTACCCTCGGAACCCCTCTGCTTCCCGCGGGAAAAATTAAGCAGGATGAATTTTTTGGTAGAGTCGAAACTTATAGACAAGCTGTCGTTATCAAAATCCCGTTTACCGCGAAACCCGGCACCACCGGGTTTACCTTAACTGCAATTTCGCAGGGCTGTGCCGATGTCGGGGTCTGCTATACGCCACAAGAGCAAAAAGCGAATCTACAGCTAACCTCTTCTTCAAGCTCGAGTTCGGGTTTACCGGAGGCCCCAAAACTCGAGGGCTTAAAAAAACTGGGGCTGGATCTCGGCGGCGCCAATGAATTTTTGCCCCCCGATGAGGCGTTTAAATTATCACTGCATTCTCCCACAGCGAATTCCATTATTGCGGAGTTTACGCCCGCATCGTCGTACTACTTGTATAAAAATAAAATTAACTTTGCGCTGAATAACGCTGACGGCAGCACCATTAAAACGGTGACGCTTCCCAAGGGCGAAATGAAAGAAGACCCCACCTTCGGCACCACGGAGGTTTATCATCAGCCGTTTAGCGCCATTATCGAGTTAAACCATGCCGGGGCGCCGCCGGCGACCCTAAGCGTAACGGCCGGCTATCAGGGTTGCAGCGATAAAGGTGTGTGCTATCCGCCTGCTAGCAAAATGTTCACCGTTAAATTGGGGAGTGGCGAAGCTAGGGGTACGTCGCCAGCTTCAGGGACACCGGTTACGGAGCTAGATGAGGCTTCGCAGATTGACGAGCTACTAAAAAATAAAAGCTTTTGGGCGGTGGTTGCAGCCTTTTTTGTCATTGGCTTGGGTTTAAGTCTAACCCCCTGTGTGTTCCCCATGATTCCTATTTTGTCCGGGATTATTGTCGGTCAGGGTACGGCGCTGACTAAATCCCGAGCCTTTGCATTATCTGTGGCCTACGTTTTAGGCATGGCGGTGACGTACGCCGTCGCGGGCGTAATTGCGGGCTTATCGGGCACGCTCTTATCTACGGCGCTGCAAAATCCCTGGGTGCTCAGTGTGTTTGCCTTGATTTTTGTATTGCTGGCGTTTTCCATGTTTGGCTTTTACGACCTGCAATTGCCCAGTTTTATCCAAAGCAAATTTAGCGATGCCAGCAATAAAGTAAAAGGCGGTAATCTATTGGGGGTATTTGTAATGGGCGCGCTCTCGGCCATTATTGTTGGCCCGTGCGTCGCCGCCCCCTTAGCCGGGGCCTTACTCTATATTGGCCAGACGCACAATGTGTGGCTGGGCGGAACAGCGCTATTTATGATGGCCTTGGGCATGGGGGTGCCGCTCTTATTAGTGGGTGCCTCTGGCGGGATGTTGCTGCCACGTGCCGGCGCGTGGATGGATGCGATTAAAGCATTTTTTGGTGTATTGTTATTGGGCGTTGCCATATGGCTAATTTCACCCGTGATTAGTGCCTTAACCCATATGTTGCTGTGGGCGGCACTATTTATGATTTCGGCAATTTACCTGAAAGTGCTGGAGCCCCTTCCGCCCACCGCAAAAGGGTTTACCAAGTTTTGGAAGGGTGTGGGCGTTATTTTACTGGTAGTGGGTACTAGTCTGTTGATCGGTGCGTTGGCTGGAAACCGCGATATTCTTAAGCCCCTGGCGGGCTTAGGGGGCGGTGGTGCCACGCAGACCGAGGAAAAGGGCTTAAAATTTGAACGCATTAAAAGCGTTGCGGAATTGGAGCAGCGCATCGCGGCGGCCAAAGGCAAGCCGGTGATGCTAGATTTCTACGCGGATTGGTGTGTTTCCTGCAAAGAAATGGAACGCTTTACGTTTAGCGATCC
>CAYYOS010000105.1:0-8911 GCA_964473355.1 uncultured Burkholderiales bacterium
GGGAGGCGGATTTTTGAGCGCGCTGCAAATTGATGTACTGACGCTGTTCCCCCCGATGTTCGACGCCGTCAGCAAATATGGCATTACCGCCCGCGCTTTAAACGAAGGATACTTTCACCTTCATACTTGGGATTTACGCGAGTTTAGCGATAACAACTATCGCTCCGTGGACGATAGGCCATACGGGGGCGGGCCGGGGATGGTAATGATGGCAGAACCGTTGGATCGCGCTATTGGGGCAGCGCGTAGGCGTCAGCAGGAGGCAGGCGTGGCTGCGCCCAAGGTGATTTATTTGTCACCCCAAGGTCAGCCTTTTACGCACAGCACGGTGCTGGCTTTGCTTCAAGAGTCCGGCTTAGTCATGCTGGCGGGCCGTTATGAAGGTGTGGACGAGCGCCTTTTGGAGCGATCAGTGGATTATGAAATCTCCATAGGCGATTACGTTTTATCCGGTGGAGAATTGCCGGCGATGGTTATTATTGATAGCTTAGTGCGCCAAATGCCGGGCGTGCTGGGGCACGCGGATTCCGCCGCGCAAGATTCATTTGTGGATGGATTGTTGGATTACCCTCATTACACGCGTCCTGAGAATTACGCGGACCGAGGGGTGCCGGCTGTGTTAAAATCTGGGAATCATGCGGCGATACTTCGCTGGCGCTTAAAACAAGCCTTAGGCCGCACCGCTTTGCGTAGAGCAGATTTGCTAAGCTCACGCGGGTTAAGCGCAGAGGAACAGACGTTGCTGGAAGAATTTAAGCAAGAACATCAAGAAGCATTTAGAACAAAGGAGTAGTAATGAATTTAATTCAAACCCTAGAGCAAAATGAGCTTGCTCGATTAGATAAAAAAATTCCGGTTTTCGCCAGCGGCGACACTGTGATCGTGAATGTCAATATCGTTGAAGGCGAGCGTAAGCGCGTTCAAGCCTTCGAGGGCGTGGTGATTGCAAAACGCAACCGCGGCCTGAATTCTTCATTTATTGTTCGGAAGATTTCTTCGGGAGAAGGGGTAGAGCGGACTTTTCAAACTTATTCCCCGGCTATCGCGAGCATCGAGCTTAAACGCCGGGGCGACGTACGGCGTGCCAAATTGTATTATTTGCGCGAGCGTTCCGGAAAATCGGCCCGTATTAAGGAAAAGCTGGTAGCCCGCAAGCAGGAAGCGCCCACGCCGCAATAGCGATGGCCTCAGTACCCTCTTCGGTGCAGTATGACGCCACCCTTAAGACACCCTTCGCGGTCTTGGGCTTGGTAACCGAAGAGGACAAACTAACATCGATCACCTTTCTTCCCTTAGATTTTGCCTCACGCTCGCCCAAGACTTCTTTGGCGAAGGAGTGTGTTGCCCAGTTACGCGCTTACCTTACCGATCCCCACTTCAGTTTTGATTTGCCCTTAAAGCTAGCGGCTACCCCACATCGATTAAAAGTCTGGAACACGCTTAGGCGCATACCCATGGCTACGACCCGTACCTACGGAGAGGTGGCCAAAGAAATCCGCTCCAGCCCGCGAGCAGTAGGCCAAGCATGTGGTGCCAATCCTTTTCCCATCATTGTTCCGTGTCACCGCGTACTAGCTGTGGGTGGTATAGGTGGTTTTATGCACAGCGTTAAGGGTGGCCCGTTAAGTATAAAAGCTTGGTTGCTTAAGCATGAGCAACACGGCCAGTGAACTCGATGCGTTTTGTGATAGCTTGTGGCTAGAGGAGGGACTCGCACGAACAACGCTAGAATGCTACCGGCGTGACCTCAAGCAACTAGCGGTTTGGCTGTCTCCCCAGAATAAGTCGCTGCTTACCGCGGAACACGCCGACCTGCTTGGTTTTCTTGCCTTTAAAATTAGACACCATAATTCTCCTCGGACCACCAGCCGACAATTGTCCAGCATCAAACGCTGGTTCCGGTATGCGTTGCGTCATGGAAAAATTACTGTCGATCCCAGCCTGCAAATTGATTCTCCCAAACAACCGCGAACCCTACCTAAATCTATCTCGGAAAGCGCTGTAGAAGAGCTTCTCAATGCGCCTATGGTTGACCAAGCGTTAGGACTTCGTGATCGCGCCATGCTGGAAGTGCTGTATGCCACGGGTTTGCGCGTAAGTGAATTGGTTTCGTTAAAAAATGCTTCCTTAAATCTAAACATGGGAATCGTTAAAGTAGTGGGTAAGGGTAATAAAGAGCGCATCGTACCATTAGGCGAAGAGGCGATCAGTTGGCTCAGTCGTTATTTGCTAGAAGCGCGCCCCCAATTACTGGGTAAAAAAAATAGTGAGTTTTTATTTGTAAGCAACCGACGTAGCGCTATGACGCGCCAAGCTTTTTGGCACATCGTAAAACGTTATGCATTGCTTGCTGGCTTGTCGGGCGATCTTTCTCCGCATACCTTACGGCACGCGTTCGCCACGCACTTATTAAATCACGGCGCAGATTTACGAATAGTGCAAATGTTGTTGGGGCACGCTGATATTTCTACTACACAGATTTATACGCACGTGGCGCGTCAGCGACTAAAAGAATTGCATACGCGACATCATCCGCGGGGATGAGAGCTGTTGGGCGCCAATAAGCGAAGCGCATTGCTCCGTATTTCCGTTTCACAGACAGCATAACAAACTATTCGTTACCACTTCCGTCATTCCCGCGAGAAGCGGGAATCCAGGCTTATATAAAAATTGTCGGGGGTAGCCCGACAGCTAGGGCGCCCTGGAGCGTCGCCCGAGGGACCCGGTTTACGGGATCGGGCAGCGCAAGGGATGCCAGGCGACTGCGCTCTTATTCCGGGCCCCCGCATCCCGCTTTCGCGTCGCACCTACGCCAAGGCGTAGGCACTGCTCCTCGCGAAAGCGGTCGCCCTTCTTTTGTAAGGCCTTAAAGAAAGTAACCCTTGATAAGGCCACCCTCCCCATCACGCTATGTTTTGTTCCCGCTCACCAAGCCAGGCGGCTGCGCAACTCAACCTCGGCGCTAAAGCGCCTCGGGATTCGAACAATGCTCGCCGACTACCCCTGGCTTGGTTGCGCTGCTCGGCGGAGGGTAAAGGGAGCCCAAGTCAAACCCGAAACTCGAAATAAGCACTAACTCCTAACTTTGCTTAAACACCCATTTTTGCCTTCTAACTTTTGATTTTTGCCTTTTGCCTTCTCCCCTAAGCTGACCGTTCAATCACCACACCGAGATGCTTTACGTTTTTTATCAACCCTAATTTGGTAACGGCGACTTTCACCCACGGCGCTTTATATTCTTGTAGAATTAATTTGGCAATATGCTCGGCGAGTGCCTCGACCAAGGAAAATTGTTTATTGGCTAAGCTGGCTTCGATGCGGTTTACTACGTCACCATAGTCGATGGTGTCTTCTACTTTATCGCTACTTGCCGCATGGGAATTAGGTAAACCAATGTCGATATCTAAGATAACGGTTTGTGGAAGCTTGCGTTCCCATTCATAAATCCCGATGGTTAAATCGATTTTTATTTCATGCAAAAAAATAATGTCCATCAGTCAAATATCGGAATTTTAGTAGGGGTGTTATTCTAAGATAATGTTAGGTAACTCGATAGTTATTATTTTTAGTGCCTACTTAATCGGCTCGCTGTCCTTCGCGATTATCTCCAGCAAGGCACTTGGCCTACCCGACCCGCGTAGTTTCGGTTCAAAAAATCCGGGCGCCACCAATGTTCTGCGCAGCGGAAAAAAAATTGCGGCGCTGTTGACTTTGTTGGGTGATGCGCTAAAAGGTTGGGTGGCCGTCTTTATAGCCCAACAGTTAGGGTTTCCTGCAAACGTGGTTGCACTGACCGCAATTGCGGTTTTTTTAGGGCACGTTTATCCTATATTTTTTTCCTTTCGCGGCGGTAAGGGCGTCGCGACCGTGTTGGGGATTATTCTCGCTTTAAATTTCTGGGTAGGCTTGGGCGTCGCCGCGACATGGATAGTGATGTACCTGATGTTTCGCATTTCTTCGTTGTCGGCTTTAACCGCGGCCACGCTGGCGCCCGTGTATGCGTGGTTGGCGCTACCGCTAATTTATTCCGCTACGACCTTATTTTTGTCGTTATTCGTGATATGGCGCCACCGCGAAAATATCCGGAATCTCATAGCGGGTCAGGAAAGCTAAACTGTTTTATTCCGTTTCTGAATTAAAACTGGCTTTGTCGGCTTCGCCTCGCCGTCCCGCTAAACGGGATCGAGATATTACACATACTGTCTTCGGCTTGCCTTTGTGCCATTTTTAATTTAGAAACGAAATTACTAAGCTTCCGCTAAATTCCAACGCGGCATCACCGCAAACGAATAATTATTAGGCGACTGCGGGCGTAGTGCGCCGGCTAATGCAATCATCGCGCCGTTATCGGTACAAAATTCAAATTTAGGATAGTAGACTTTTTTATTTTGTCGCTCAGCGCGCGTCCAAAGCTCAGCCCGCAATCGCTTATTCGCGCCGACGCCGCCCGCTACCACCAAATTATTTAGCCCTGTTTCGGATAGTGCCTGCATAGCTTTAGTCGCGAGCACATCCACTATTGCTTCTTGCACGCCACGGGCAATATCCGCGCGCACCTGCGGATGCGCTAATGAATTTTTTCGTATAACAGTGATGACTGCGGTCTTTAATCCACTGAAGCTAAAATTAAGATCGCCGCTAGTAAGCATGGGACGGGGAAATGTGAATTTATCTGCTACGCCGGTTTTGGCGAGTTCCGCGAGCGCTGGCCCCCCAGGGTAGCCGAGATCCAAAACTTGGGCAATCTTGTCAAATGCCTCGCCAGCTGCATCGTCCACCGATTCGCCCAATAAACGGTAATCACCAATGGTGTCTACCCGAAAAAGTTGCGTATGGCCCCCAGAAACTAACAGGGCTATAAAGGGTAAAGGGGGTGGGTCGGGCTCTAGCATGGGCGCTAACAAGTGTGCTTCCATGTGATGAACCGGGATGGCAGGAATTTGCAAAGCCATGGCTAAGGCGTTAGCGATGCTCGCGCCAACTAACAGTGCTCCCGCTAGCCCCGGTCCTGCCGTGTAGGCAATGGCGCTTAAGTCCTGCAACGCGTAGCCCCCTGCGGCTAGAACCCGGCGAGTAAGCGGCAGCACCCGGCCGATATGATCCCGCGAAGCCAACTCCGGCACCACCCCGCCATAAGCGTTATGCAGACTAACCTGGCTATGAAGGGCGTGCGCCAGCAGCCCTTTTTCGCTGTGATAAAGGGCTACGCCGGTTTCATCACAAGAACTTTCTATTCCCAATACCAGTTGAACTGTCATGGCGCTGCCAATATCCTTGAAATGCGGCTTAAGCTCGGATATAATAGAAGTTTTTTCATGGAAAATTGTGTATGCCTATAGTTCGCGTAAAAGAAGGTGAGCCGTTTGACGTCGCGTTGCGTCGATTCCGACGCACGATTGAAAGATCAGGGTTGTTAAACGAGCTTCGCGCACGCGAATTTTACGAGAAACCCACCTCCGAGCGCAAACGTAAAGCCACTGCTGCGATTAAACGTCACTATAAGCGCTTACGCAGCCAGATGCTACCGCCCAAACTATATTAATTTCTAATGACGCTCAAAGAGCGTATCACCGAAGACATGAAAGCGGCGCTTAAAGCCAAAGATGCCGCCAGGCTCTCCGCTATTCGCCTACTGTTATCCGCTATAAAACAGCGGGAAGTCGACGAACGTGTCGCCATGGATGATGTCCAAGTCATCGGTATTATTGAAAAAATGCTGAAACAACGGCGCGAATCCATTGGCCACTACGAAGCTGCCGGGCGCGTGGATTTAGTTACCGGCGAGCAGTTTGAAATCTCTGTGCTGAATGAATATTTACCTCAGCCCTATACCCGAGCCGAAGTTGAAGCGCTTGTGAGTAAGGCTATTACCGATACACAAGCCAGCAGCATCAAGGACATGGGCAAAGTCATGGCAATTCTAAAGCCTCAATTGGCTGGCCGGGCTGACATAGCGCAAGTATCCAATAGTATTAAAGCCAAACTTAGCGGTTGAACTTAATTATTTTGATGATTGCATTTTGGGCCTGAGCACCTAAAATTTATATCATGATCCCGCAATCTTTCATCCAAGAACTTCTCAACAAATTAGATATTGTCGAAGTTGTCGAACGCTACTTACCCTTAAAAAAAGCGGGCGGAAATTTCATCGCTTGCTGCCCCTTTCATCAAGAAAAAACGCCATCGTTTACGGTTAGCCCCAGCAAGCAGTTTTACCATTGCTTTGGATGTGGTGCGCATGGCACTGCCATTAGTTTTGTTATGGCGTTTGAGGCCCGCGATTTTATCGAGGCGGTAGAAGATTTAGCCGCGCAGCGAGGCATGGTTGTACCCAAGGAAACGCGTGCGGCTAAAGAACCGGCTAAGCATGAGAATTTGGCCGATCTGCTGGAAGAGGCGATGGCCTATTATTGCAAACAGTTAAAGGCCAGCGATGTGGCGATTAATTACTTAAAACAACGTGGATTAGATGGCAAAACCGCGGCCATGTACCGCTTGGGGTATGCTCCCCCGGGCTGGCACAATATTACCGGCGCCTTACCCCATGTCCAGCCCACAGCCATGATGCGCGCGGGTTTAACTACCGAGAACGAATCCGGTAAGCGCTATGATAGATTTCGGGATCGTATTATGTTTCCGATTATTAATCCTCGTGGGGTGGTGATTGGGTTTGGCGGGCGGGTACTTGGCCAAGGAGAGCCTAAGTACTTAAACTCTCCGGAAACTCCACTGTTTGAAAAAGGTCAGGAGTTATATGGCTTGTTTCAAGCGCGACGCGCTATTCACGCCAGCGGCAAGGCACTGGTGGTTGAAGGCTATATGGACGTGGTGGCGCTCGCTCAATACGGAATTCACAACGCGGTGGCAACTTTGGGTACGGCCACCAGCACCGCTCATTTACATCAACTGGCGCGTCTTTGTAACGAAATTATTTTCTGTTTTGATGGCGACGACGCGGGGCGCAAGGCGGCTTGGCGCGCCTTTGAGCAGTCTTTGCCGGCGCTCTCCGACACCAAACAGTTTAGCTTTTTATTCTTGCCGGAGAACGAGGATCCCGATAGCTTTGTGCGCAAGTTTGGCCCCGAGAAATTTAGTGAAGAAATGAAAAGCGCTATCCCCTTGTCGCAGTTCTTTGTGCAAGAACTATCTTCCCGCTTTAACCTTAAAAGCGATGAGGGACGGAGTGCAATCTTAAAAGCTGCGCAGCCTTATTTAGATAAAATGGCAGCTCGGGGGCTAGTCATCCTGCTACGAAAACGTTTCGCGGATTTGGTTAATGTTTCTGATAAGGATTTAGCAGCGCTATTACCCCAAAAAGCTTTCAGCCGGGTTGGAGAAAAACGCCCCGCGATTGTTAGGAAGCCGCCGGTTTCACCTATACATACTATTATTAAAGCATTATTGGCCCACCCCGAACTCGCATCCCACTTGGATAGGGGCGAGCTTGAAGAAACCGACGAAGCACATACCGCGGTGTTGGTGACCATGCTCGATTTTGTCGAGCAGCATCCGGGGTTGACTCACGGCGCGGCATTGCTGCAATTTCTGGCCAGCACGCCGCATTACCAAGTGATTCAAAATCTACTGAAGGAATTACTTGAGTGGGATGAAGGTTTTGATATTAAGGCGGAGTTTTTCGGAGCACTGGAAAAGCTGCAGGCCAACCTCCGGCAGAAACGTATTAACGAATTGCGCCGCCAGGCAGGTGCATTGGGCTGGACGGCGGATAGAAAACGTGAATTGCAGCAGTTGTTACAGCGCAGCTCTTAATTCGTCGTTTTCTCCATGGAACTCCCAAGCAGTGTTATAATCACAGGTTTTTTACCTAAATATGGGCGAGATGTGCTATGGCCATAGATAACGACAAATCCGACACCAAAAATAACGATATCGATGCGCGCCGCGTGCGACTTAAAAACCTCATCGTCTCCGGCAAGGAGCGCGGCTTTTTAACGTATGCTGAAATCAACGACCATTTACCGGACGACATGCTGGATGCCGAGCAAATAGAATCGGTGATTAGCATGATTGGCGACATGGGCATTGCTGTCTATGATGAAGCTCCCGACGTCGAAACCTTACTCATGTCCGATGCCACCCCCCCGGTTGCCGATGAGGACGTGGTCGAAGAAGCAGAAGCTGCGCTTAGCACCGTGGATTCCGAATTTGGCCGGACTACCGATCCGGTGCGTATGTATATGCGCGAAATGGGTACGGTTGACCTTCTGACTCGCGAAGGCGAAATTGAAATCGCTAAACGTATCGAGGACGGTTTAAAGCACATGGTCTATGCCATTTCTGCTTGCCCCACCACTATTGCTGATATTTTAGAGTTGGCGTCCAAGGTGGAGCGTGACGAATTGCGAGTGGACGAGCTCGTGGATGGTTTCCTCGACCCTAACGGCGAAGAGCAAATTGAAGAAGAAGCCGAAGAACAAGAGGGCGACGAGGAACTTGAAGAGGAAGACGAAGAGGTCCTGGCACTGGCCGCCGCTGCTAACTTAGCACAGTTGAAGGCGGATGCCCTGGCGCGTTTTGCGGTTATTCGCCGGGCATACAAACGCATGCAAAAAGTGTTGGCGGAAAAAGGCTCGCGCTCTAAAGAATTTAAGGCCATCCAGGAAAAGATTTCCAACGAGTTAATGGTTATTCGCTTTTCCGTTAAGCAAGTTGAAGCATTATGTGACAACTTACGCGGACTGGTGGAAGAAGTGCGCAGCTACGAGCGTGCGATCATGGAATTGTGCGTAAAAAAAGGTGCGATGCCTCGTGCACATTTCATTAAGAGTTTTCCCGGCAACGAGGGTAATACCCGCTGGGTGACGCACGAGCTCGCCACCAAAAAGCCGTATACCGAATCTTTAATGCGCTACCAGCACGCTATCGTTGATCAGCAAAAGCGCTTATTGGC
>CAYYOS010000106.1:0-3204 GCA_964473355.1 uncultured Burkholderiales bacterium
CTAGCGAGCAAGCCTTTATGGAGGCGGAAGCCACTTTTGAGCGACAGAATTCCCGTATGGAAGAATTGCGCGGCATCATCAATGGGCAGCAACAAATACACTATCAGGCGCAAATGAATCTGGAGCGGCATCGCCAGCAACAACAGCATCGCCAGGAACGACGCGCGCGGAATGAAACCGAGCTGCAAGAAATCGCCTTAGAACTAGAACGGGATGTCGGCGCCACCATGATTTGCCAACAAAACCTGGCCTCGAACCGTGAGTCCCTTAATGCTGTTTTGGCGCACTTAACCGCCGCCAAAACAACCTTTTCAGTTGCTGAAACAGCGCTCAATGCCCAACGCACGGCCGTGCAAAAAATTAGCAGCTCGGATCAAGAAATGCGCTTTAATTTAAAGCATATTTTGCAGCGCATTAATGATCTCGAAACCAACGTAGCAGGCTTGGATCAGCAGTCTGGAACGCTAAATGAGCAAGCCCAACTGTTACAAGCCACGCGCGATAATTATGATGAAGCACCCTTGCAAAACGCCTTACAAGAAGCGCTCAATTTACAGAAGGCGCACGAGCATAAAGTTGCAGAGCAACGCGGGGCATTGGAATCTGCCGCGAACTTACTTCAGGAATTGGAGCGGCAACGTTTAGTCAGTGATCAAGAACTGGAGCCAATGAGGGAAAAAATCGGGGCTACTAAGCTTAAGGAACAAGAAGCGCTCTTGCAAAGGCAACAATTTCAAGAACAGTTAGATGGCGCTGCCGCAGACGAAGCTGCCTTGCTGGAATCGACCCCGCCAAATCTGAAGCCCAATGTCGTGCAAAATGAGCTTAATCGTTTGCAGGCGGCGATTTTGGAGTTAGGTGCGGTAAATCTAGCCGCACTACAAGAATTAAAAACCGAGCAAGAACGAAAAGAATATCTAGATAGCCAATCTCAAGATTTGGAGCAAGCAATGGCTACTCTGCAAGAAGCCATAGGCCGCATCGATCGCGAAACACGAGAGCGTTTAGAAGTCACGTTTAAGGAAGTCAATCAATATTTAGACGAACTTTTTCCGGCGGTTTTTGGGGGAGGTCAAGCACAGCTTGTTTTAACCGGCGAGCATATTTTAGATGCTGGTTTGCAACTTATAGCACAACCCCCGGGAAAGAAAACCAGCTCGATTCATCTGCTCTCGGGCGGAGAAAAGGCGCTTACCGCGTTGGCCTTGGTCTTTTCCCTGTTCCGCCTAAATCCATCACCTTTTTGTATGTTAGACGAAGTAGACGCGCCTTTGGACGACGCCAACACTGAGCGCTTTTGCGAGCTCGTGAAACGCATGTCGCAATATACCCAGTTTATTTTTATCAGCCATAACAAAATAAGCATGGAAATGGCACAACAACTAATAGGAGTCACCATGCGGGAATCGGGTGTCTCCCATGTGGTAGCGGTAGACATGGAAGAAGCTCTGAAATTTACAGAAAAGACGCCTGCGTGACTGACCTGCAAATTAGCCTTGGCATCGTAGGGTGTTTCATCATCGCTGGGGTAATCGGATTTAACCGCTGGCAGGAACGTAAACATCGGCAAGGTCTTGAAAACAGTTTCAGTTCCTCGGACCGCGGAGCCACGCTCTTGCCGCCCACGTATGAAACCCGCCAAGAACCGACAGTAAACGCGGCTATGCGCGCGGAGCCTCTGGTGGAACCGGTTTCAGGCACTATCGATACCAAGTTAAATTACGTAGTTAGCTTGGATGCGGCCGAGTTCATTCCGACCGAGCACCTAAAAATGATTTTTAGTGAGCACGGCTTTAATAGACGAATTCTTTGGCAAGGTTTTAATGAAAGCACCCGCCAATGGGATCCGCTTAATGTTCCCGGCCGTTATCAAAGGCTTTCCATCGGCGTGCCATTAGTGGACCGTCTGGGGGCAATAAACGATAACGAGCTTCAGGCGTTTTATGGGTTAATAAAAGAGCTGGCAGAGAAATGGGTGGCCGTTATTGATCTTCCCAGTCGACAAGATGCCTTGCAAAACGCCAAACAGTTGGATGAATTCTGTATGCTAGCTGACGTGTCAGTAGGCATAAACATTATCCCCACGTCCGGGGAAGCTTTTACCTTACAGCAAATCTCTGAAGTGGCGTTTTCTATCGATATGCAAAGAGTCCGAGAAAATGAATATCATCGCTTGGACGATAACGGCGTCGAAATCTATACTTTATCGACGCTGGGATTTTTAAATGACCCTGAAAATCCCACTGGTGCCCATGGCCTAACTTTTTTATTTGACGTGCCACTGGTAGCAAACGGCTTAGATGCGTTCGATGAAATGTTGGCCTATGCCCGAGTAGCAGCCGGCACCTTATCGGGATTGCTGGTGGACGATAACCGACGAGCCCTCAGCGACGCTGGAATCGAAAAAATCCGCCAGCAGATCCGCGAAATATATGCCGCTATGGAAAATGAGCAAATCCCACCCGGCAGTCCCCGTGCTGTCAGTCTGTTTTCGTAATGTCCAAGGAAGTACAGAAGCGAATCGCGGCCTTGCGTGCTGCGATCGAGGAGCATAATTATTGTTATTATGTGTTGGACGACCCATCGGTTAGCGACGCCGAATACGATCAATTGTTTAAAGAGTTATTAAGTCTTGAAGCCCAGTATCCCGAACTTGTAACGACCGATTCCCCCACACAACGTGTCGGTGCGACTCCCGCCACGCAATTTCCCCAGGTAGTTCATGGCAGCCCTATGTTATCCCTTGCTAACGCGTTTAGTGAAGACGAGGTGCGGGCATTTGATCGACGTATCAGAGAAAAGCTCGAGCTCAATGATGTCGACTATTTAGTGGAGCCGAAACTAGACGGCTTAGCGATTAATTTAATCTACGAAAACGGCGTGTTCGTCCAGGGGGCGACACGTGGAGATGGTTACACAGGGGAAGACGTTACCCTGAACCTGCGAACCATACACACCATACCTTTAAAGCTAAAAGATCAACGCAAAAAATTGGAGGTTCGCGGGGAAGTCATCATGTTTAAGAACGATTTTGCCGAGCTGAATCTTGCCCAAGAGGAAAAGGGAGACAGATTGTTTGTTAATCCCAGAAATGCAGCTGCCGGCACCCTTAGACAATTGGATCCTAAAATCACCGCGCGGCGACAACTACGTTTTTACGCTTACGGCTTGGGGGAAATTTCCGATGGCGAGCTACCCGCCAGT
>CAYYOS010000106.1:3214-8901 GCA_964473355.1 uncultured Burkholderiales bacterium
TATTTGGCGGAGCAAAAATTTTTGGTTACCCCGGAGCGGAAGCTGGTGCGGGGCGTTGCGGCTTTGCTGGAGGCCTACGCCGCGATAGGCAACTTGCGGCATGCGCTGCCTTACGCGATCGATGGCGTAGTATATAAAGTAAACGAATTATCGCATCAGCAATCGCTGGGATATGTGTCACGCGCGCCACGTTTTGCCCTTGCCCATAAATTCGAAGCAGAGGAGGCGCGCACGCAATTACTTGACATCGAAGTGCAGGTGGGCAGGACGGGCGCCATTACGCCTGTGGCGCGGTTAAAGCCGGTATTTGTCGGCGGCGCAAATGTAACCAATGCAAGTTTGCACAATGAGGACGAGATCAAACGTAAGGGCGTGAAAATCAATGACTTTGTCATAGTGCGGCGCGCGGGAGATGTGATACCGGAAGTTAAAGCGGTGATCGTTGAAGATCGGCCGAACAATGTCCGTGATTTTGTCATGCCCACCCGTTGCCCCATATGTGGCTCACAAATCGTACGGCTTATTGACGAAGCGGTTGCACGATGTAGCGGGGGTCTGGTTTGCCCAGCGCAACGAAAAAAGGCAATTTTACATTTTGCCAGCCGTCGTGCAATGGATATCGAGGGATTAGGCGAAAAAATAGTAGATCAATTAATCGATAAGAATTTAGTGCATACACCGGCTGACTTATATCATTTGGATTTAGACACCTTGGCCAGCCTAGAGCGGATGGCGAAAAAATCCGCAACTAATCTTCTGGATGCCATAGCAAAGGCTAAACATACAACTCTGGCGCGCTTTATTTACGCTTTGGGAGTACGCAACGTGGGTGAGACTACGGCTAAGGATCTCGCTGAACACTTTGGGGAAATCACCGCGTTAATGGCAGCGGGTGTTGATCGACTGTTACAAGTTCGCGATGTCGGGCCAGTCGTAGCGCAGAGTATAGTTACTTTTTTTTCCGAGGATCATAATCAAAAAGTGGTACATGAATTACTGGCTGTCGGCGTAACCTGGCCGCCCCCGCAAAACAAAAAAAGTGGAACGGGAAAACTTCGGGGAAAAATTTTTGTCTTGACTGGTAGCCTTGTTAATTTTTCGAGAGATGTCGCTCGGACAAAAATAGAAGAGCAGGGTGGCGTGGTTATCGACAGTATTTCCAAAAAAACCGATTTTTTGGTGGCGGGCAGCGCACCGGGGTCGAAATTCGCCAAGGCTCAAAGCTTGGGCATAAAAATTTTGCAGGAGGATGACTTAATGGCTTTATTACATGATTAAAGGGATAGGTCCATGCCACGAATAAAAAAAGCTGTCTTCCCGGTAGCCGGTATGGGCACACGATTTTTGCCCGCAACGAAGGCCAGTCCTAAAGAAATGTTGCCGATAGTAGATAAACCGCTGATTCAATATGCGGTTGAGGAGGCCATTGCCGCAGGGATCACCGAAATGATTTTTGTCACCGGTCGCGGTAAACGGTCTATCGAGGATCACTTCGATAAAGCATATGAACTTGAAACTGAACTGGAGGCACGGGGCAAAACCAAAACACTGGAGAGTTTGCACAGTATCCTCCCAAAGAATGTTTCCTGTGTCTATATACGCCAGGCGGAAACCTTAGGTTTAGGTCATGCCGTGCTGTGCGCTCGACACGTGGTAGGCAATGAGGCGTTTGCCGTAATATTGGCTGATGATCTCATTGACGGTTCCCCCCCGGCAATGAAGCAGATGGTAGACGTGTTTACGCAAAACCGCTGCTCCGTGCTGGGCGTAGAAAACGTCCCGCGTGAGCACACCTCGCAATATGGCA
The DNA here is from genome assembly GCA_964473355.1 of uncultured Burkholderiales bacterium. GTDB lineage: Bacteria > Pseudomonadota > Gammaproteobacteria > Burkholderiales > REEB80 > CAYYOS01. The sequence goes on from CAYYOS010000106.1 coordinate 5,022, forward strand.
TTGTTTCTACCGAGCCGTGGCGGCCTGGCCTACATAAAATCCAGGGGATTGTTGAAAAGCCGCCATCCGAGGATGCACCTTCCACCCTGGGCGTGGTCGGTCGTTATATATTAAGCCCCAGTATTTTTGATTATCTGCAATCAGTGAAACCTGGAGCAGGGGGTGAAATTCAACTGACCGATGCCATTTCCGCCTTGCTCCACGAAGAACCGGTTTTAGCATATGAGTTTGCAGGCACACGCTATGACTGCGGAAGTAAATTGGGGTATATGAAAGCTTCGGTGCAATATGCTTTGCAGCACCGGGAGATTAATGGAGAGTTTCGCGCCTACCTTAAGTCGCTTAGCTTGCTGTAGTCACATCCTATAGGCTCACCATATCAAAGGGAAAAGTGACGTCTGTCTGTGTGCGCAGCCTCACTCCACAAGGGATTAAGGATATAATAAGTGTTTAAAGAAATGCCAGCGATGTGGTATCGCTACGAACTGGAGAGATTATGGCAGACAAATTAATGATAGTAATGGTCAATACCGATCCGAGAAATGGTTCGGAGCTTGGCGCGCCCTTTTTTCAGGCCACGGTGGCGGCCGCAATGGAATATGAAGTGGAAGTGATACTTACCGCCCGTGCCGGCGAGCTGGCAAAAAAAGGCGTGGCGGAAAAGCTCTTTGTTAAAGAAGGCTCCACCAAAAGCGTCTATGATTTCATAAAGGACGCCGTCGAAGCGGGGGTACATTTCAAAGTTTGCACGCCCACTTTGGAATTATGGGGCGATGATTTAATCCCGGAAATCGAAGAAACGGTAGGTGGTGCGTATGTTATCCAGCGAGCTATGGACGACGACGTCGTTACCCTGACATACTAAAGCACGAGTTTGCTTTCATCTGAAAAGGCTAAAGAGATCTTAAACGCGGCGGACGAAATTTGTTCCGCCGCAGTTGTATCAAAAGCCGTGATTAGGCTGGCCGACGAGATTACCGCTTCAATTGGCGACACGCACCCGTTGGTTCTCAGCGTGATGGGCGGCGCGGTGGTTTTTACGGGACAACTTCTACCCCTGCTGCATTTCCCACTGGATTTCGATTACATCCACGCCTCACGTTATGGCAACGATCTTAGAGGTGCCGATATCACTTGGAAGGTTCTGCCCAGTGCGCGGGTCGATCAGCGCACCGTGTTGGTCTTGGATGATATATTAGATCACGGCGTGACCATGGCGGCGATTCGTGAACGCGTGCTCGCCTTAGGTGCGCGACAATTTTATTGCGCGGTGTTAGCTGACAAAATGCTCGATATAGCCAAGCCCGTTACCGCCAATTTTGTTGGACTGACACTCCCAAACCGTTTTGTGTTTGGTTACGGTATGGATGTCCATGGGGCCTGGCGCAACTTACCGGCTATTTATGCGGTAAAAGAAAAAAACTAGCGCTGTAGCAGCTTAAAAAAACAGGAAACTATGTTAGCGATAATTGGTGGCACGGGCTTAACGGAACTGGCCAATTTAGAAATTACCCATAGGCAAGTCATCCGCACACCTTTTGGCGAGCCGTCTGGTGCGTTTACATTCGGCAAAATTCAGGATCACGCAGTCATTTTCCTCGCGCGTCATGGCTATGCGCATACCATCCCCCCTCATGAAGTGAATTACCGCGCGAATCTATGGGCACTACGTTCGCAAGACGTGACTCATGTCGTCTCGGTCGCTTCGGTGGGTGGTATAGCGGCAGAGCTCACGCCGGGGCGCATCGTCATACCCGATCAAATCATTGACTACACGCATGGGCGCAAATATACCTTCTTCGAAGGTCGGGATCGTCCCGTCGTACATATGGATTTTACGGAACCCTATTGCGAGGGCATGCGTCAAAACTGCATGCGTGCCGCGAGGGAAGCAAAAGAACAATGTGTCGAACAAGGTGTTTATGCAGCGGTGCAGGGGCCACGACTGGAAACAGCCGCAGAAATTGACCGCCTGGAGCGGGACGGCGCGGCCATGGTGGGCATGACTGGCATGCCAGAAGCCGCATTGGCGAAAGAATTGGGGCTTTGTTATGCCGCGCTGGCAGTGGTTGTTAATCCGGCTGCAGGTCGCGGCAGTAGTTTACACGCCATTCATTACGAAGAAGTGGCGCAGACTTTAAAGGATTCTATGCTACGCATACGGCACATTCTTGAAAAATTGGTGGCGCTACCGCTACCGTCTGTAGATATTCCTTCTTCTCTGCATCCGGGTCAATTTACAGGAAAGACTAAGTAATGGCGATTAAGCCGGTATTGCGCATGGGCGATCCGCGGCTTTGGCAAATTGCCGCCCCGGTCAAACAGTTTGCGACGCCTGAACTGCGTGCCTTAATTGCCGATATGCATGAAACCATGGAGGCACAAAATGGTGCAGGATTAGCGGCGCCACAGATTGGAGTGGGGCTGCAAGTCGTCATATTTGGGGTGCGGTATAACGCGCGCTACCCGGACGCGGAAGAAGTGCCTTATACAGTCTTAATTAATCCCATAATTACCCCTTTAGCCAAGGAACAAGACGAAGATTGGGAGGGCTGTTTGAGCGTTCCCGGAATGCGTGGCTTGGTCCCGCGCTATAAGGCAATTCGCTATCAAGGTTACGATGTTAACAAACAAGCGATAGATCGCAGTGTTTCAGGTTTTCACGCACGTGTAGTGCAGCACGAATGCGACCATCTGCAAGGTATTCTGTACCCCATGCGTATTAAGGATTTCCACAACTTTGGTTTTAACGAGGAATTGTTCCCGGGGAAAGAGCTGGCGGATTCATGAAGGGCTCCTGGCGACCCGAACTTTGCTCTGTCTGTGCATCTGGACCCAATCTTAAAGCTGTTGTAACAGGGCCACCTTCAATTCGTTAATACGTTTTTCGTCCAATACCTCGTACGTACCTTTGATGATAAAGGTGTCTTCGGCGCGCTCACCTAAGGTCGTAATTTTTGCGCCCAGTAAATAAACGTGATACTTAAGAAGCACATGGGCGATACGCGATAACAGTCCGGGGCGGTCGCCGGCGATAATGCTTAGAATAAAACGCTCACCTTTTCCTTCCGGCTGAATGTCCACTATGGGCGCCATAGGAAAATGTTTTAAGTGACGGCTCATGCGTGCCACCAAGGGCGGGGGTGGCGGTGCCGTTTGTTGCAACATCTTTATAACTTCATATTCGATATAACTTAATAGATCTCGATAGTGGGTTTTGGTGTTTGCATAATCTAGTACCAAAAAGGAATTTAACGCATAATTTGTTCTGGTTGTATAGATTTTAGCTTCCACGATATTGTAATGAGTGCGCTCAAAAGCGACACACAATCGCGCAAACAAATCTTCACGGTCGGGCGCGTATACCATTACTTGCACGCCCTCACCATGACGCGCCAGACGGGCCTTCACAACAGCCTTCGATGGCGCAGTGAGCCCTCGCACATTGCGCGTATGCCAAGCAATTTCGTGTGCCTCGTGACGCAAAAAATAAACATCATCAAGGCTGTTCCACCAAGCTAGGTAGCTTTCCGGATGCAGTAGGTACTGCTGCAGCACGTGGGTTGCCTCGCGTTTGCGCGCAGCGACCAAGTCCGCCATGGCGTCCAAGCCTCTTTCCAGCTGGCGGCGTGCGGCGTCATATAAATCCTGGAGCAATTTTCCTTTCCATGCATTCCACACTTTAGGGCTGGTACCGCGTATGTCTGCGACAGTAAGTAAGTACAGCGCATTTAAGCGGCGAATATTGCCCACTAACAGAGTGAATTCGGCAATGACATCGGGATCGCTTAGGTCCTTTTTCTGGGCGGTGGACGACATCACCAGGTGATTTTTAACCAGCCATGCAATGAGCTCGCTGTCTTCGTGAGAAATAAAATGT
>CAYYOS010000107.1:0-8795 GCA_964473355.1 uncultured Burkholderiales bacterium
CCGTCTAGTACGTAAATCTCCGTTCGATTCGGGTAACCGCCGCCACACTTCCTTCGCCAGCGTCTTCACTTATCCCGAAGTAGATGAGTCCATTGAAGTCGAAATCAACCCTGCGGATTTGCGTGTCGATACTTACCGTGCTTCCGGCGCGGGCGGCCAGCACATTAATAAAACCGATTCTGCGGTGCGCCTGACTCATCTGCCGAGCGGGATTGTCGTGCAATGTCAAAGCGACCGCTCTCAACACCGCAACCGCGCCGAAGCCATGGCAATGTTAAAAGCGCGCTTATATGAAACCGAACTGCGCAAACGTAATCAAGAAAAACAAGTGCTAGAAGAGTCTAAGTCCGATATAGGATGGGGCCATCAAATTCGCTCCTATGTTTTAGACCAATCGCGCATTAAAGACCTGCGCACAGGCGTGGAGATAGGTAACACCCAATCGGTACTAGATGGCGGGCTGGATGAGTTTATTTCTGAAAGCCTAAAGCAGGGAGTATAGGAACATGGATAACGACGACGACAATTCAGTCATGGAGGAGCGGCGTGCCAAGCTTGCATCTTGGCGCCGCGAAGGCAAACCTTTTCCCAACAATTTTAGGCGCGAGCACCTAGCCCGTGCTTTGCATCAATCGTACGAAAGTATCAGTAAAGAGGATTTAGAAACTAACGATGTGTCCGTAAGTGTGGCGGGGCGAATGATGTTAAAGCGCGTCATGGGTAAAGCCAGCTTTGCTACATTGCAAGACGGTAGCGGACGTATTCAGCTCTACTTAGACTCTGCCCTGGGTCCGGTTTATGAGGCTTTTAAACACTTTGACCTCGGTGATATTCTCGGTGCCGAGGGAAAACTATTTAAAACGAACAAGGGCGAACTCTCGGTGCGGGTCAGCGCCTTGCACCTCCTGAGTAAAGCGCTGCGGCCCCTGCCTGAGAAATTTCACGGCTTAACTGATCAAGAAATCAAATATCGGCAGCGCTATATAGACTTAATAACCAATCAAGAAACCCGAGATGTGTTTGCCATACGCTCTAAAACTATACGCGCACTGCGCTATTTTTTAGAGCGCCACGGCTATCTCGAAGTCGAGACGCCGATGATGCACCCCATCCCCGGCGGCGCCGCGGCCCGACCATTTGTCACCCACCATAACGCCTTGGACATGCGTTTATATTTACGCATTGCGCCTGAGCTTTATCTTAAACGTTTGATCGTAGGCGGCATGGAAAAAGTCTTTGAGATTAATCGCAGCTTTCGCAATGAAGGTATTTCTACTCGCCACAACCCCGAATTTACCATGCTGGAATTTTACGTGGCGTATGAAGACTATCGTCACTTGATGGACTTCACGGAGTTGCTGTTACGGGAACTCGCAGAAGCCGTACTGGGAAAAAACCAAATTGAATACCAAGGGCAAAAAATTGATTTTGCCGCGCCTTTCGCCCGCTTGACTATGCAAGAAGCCATGACGCGGCATCTTGGTTTTACGTCAGACGAGCTTCAGCAAGCCAAGTTTTTAACCCAAGCGTTAGCTCGCGAAAAGGTCGACGCTAACCCTAATGAATCCCTTGCCAGCATGCAGCTTAAATTATTTGAAGCGACCACGGAACATCGCTTGATGGACCCCACGTTTATTATTGACTACCCAACCGAAGTGTCTCCCTTGGCGCGACGCAATGACGCCAGCCCGGAATTGACCGAGCGCTTTGAGTTATTTATTGCGGGACGCGAGATCGCCAATGGTTTTTCCGAGTTAAATGACCCAGAAGACCAAGCGCAACGATTTCGTGCACAAGCGGACCAGAAGGCCGAGGGCAACGAAGAAGCCATGCATTATGATGCAGATTATATCCGCGCTCTAGAATTTGGCATGCCGCCGACTGCCGGCGAAGGAATCGGTATCGATCGCCTAGTGATGCTTTTCACGAATAGCACCAGTATCCGCGACGTCATTTTATTTCCGCAATTACGTAGCTAATTTGCGAGGATAAGATTTGTAATATTTACCTTATTCTTCCACCAGAAATACAAAAAATCTTCCGGTATTAACAAAGTTCTCTTATTATTCAATTCTTTAGATAAAAATTTTATGGGAACACTAATTGCTACCTTTAACTTTACGATAATGCGTAGGCATTTGATGTTAATCACTTACCATAAAAGGAGAACCACATGAAAAAATTAAATTTATTGATCATGGCTGCTTTCGCTGGCAGTGCTATGAATGTAATGGCCGCTGATAGCGAAGTAAAACCCAAAAGCGCAACTGAACAGCGTGCCACCATTGAAAAAGCGATGACACCAGAAACGCGCACTGGCACAACACCCAGCGCTAATACACCTAAACCCGTCAGCGCCACTGAGCAGCGTTCTGAAGCCATGCGCAACAGCAACCAACCCACTACCAGCGACACCAAGGTTAAGAGCTCGGGGAATACCGATGTCGGCGTAGTAAAGCCTAAGAGCGAGACGGATGACCGGCGCGATATGAGTACTGGCAAAACTACGACTTATGGCGGCACGCCTACGGGTGCCAGCATGGGTACTTCCAGCGGCGCCAGCATGGGCACCTCCAGTTCTTCCGGCCCGAGCGGAATGAGCATGACGGGTGGCATGATGGGTTCACACGCCATGAACGGCAAAATTACGAAAATTAATCACAAAACCGGAAAGGTTACGGTCAAAACCGATGAGGGAAATATGGACGTACATTTCCCTGCAAGTGATATCCAAGACCTAAAACGCGGCGACACCATCAGCGTGCATATGGGTTATACCCGCGGCTAGGGGGTTCTAGCTTAATTAAGGGCGCCTCGGGCGCCCTTTTTTATTTCTTACAAACATCCCTAAGAATCGTGCTCAAAAAGGACCTATTCAACAGCGTTCCTCAAGTCACGGCATAGCCAAACAAGTCGTGAGCATCCGAGTTAGTTACACATACTTGGACAAAATCGCCTATGTTAATATTTTCCGGGTTTTCTATATAAACTACGCCGTCAATTTCTGGAGCGTCCGCAGCGCTTCGTGCGATGGCGCTTTGCTCAGATAGCTCGTCGACTAACACAGCGATTGTTGAACCGCGTTTTAATTTGAGTTTTTCCGCGCTGATTTGCTCTTGATGCGCCATGAATAGCCGCAGCCGCTCCACCTTAATCTCTTCGGGGATCTGATCGGGCAATAGGTTGGCGGCTGCGCCTTCTACGGGGCTATACATAAAACAGCCGACCCGATCCAACTTAGCCTCATCTAAAAATTCTAAAAGGGTGGAAAAATCGTTCTCGGTTTCACCCGGAAAACCGACAATAAAGGTGCTGCGTATCGTTATTTCCGGACATATAGCGCGCCAACGGGTAATTTGCGTCAAGTTATTTTCCATGCTTGCGGGACGCTTCATTGCCCTCAGAATAGCTGGGCTTGCGTGCTGAAAAGGCACATCGAGATAGGGCAAAATTTTTCCCTCGGCCATCAAAGGGATCAGTTCCGCCACGTGCGGATACGGGTACACGTAATGCAGCCGAACCCAAATTCCCAGTTCGCCTAGACTTCGCGCGAGATCGGTGACATGAGTTTTTACCACCCGGCCCTGCCAAAAACCCGGGCGAAATTTTACGTCGACCCCGTAGGCGCTGGTGTCTTGTGAAATCACCAAGAGCTCTTTTACCCCCGCCTTTGCGAGATTCTCCGCCTCCTGCATAATTTCCCCCATTGCGCGGCTTTGCAGCTTGCCGCGCATCGCCGGAATGATGCAAAAAGAACACCGATGATTGCAGCCCTCGGAAATTTTTAAGTACGCATAGTGTTTAGGCGTGAGTTTCACGCCCTGGGGCGGCACTAAATCCAGGTAGGGATCGTGAGGCTGAGGTAAATGCTGGTGCAGCGCACCCATTACTTCCTGGAAAGCCTGCGGTCCCGTAACCGCTAATACACGGGGGTGGGCCGCCTTAATCAGTTCGCCGTTGGCACCCAAACACCCAGTCACGATGACTTTGCCATTTTTTTCCAGCGCCTCACCAATTGCGTCTAGGGATTCTTCTATGGCGCTATTGATAAAACCACAGGTGTTAACAATCACGATGTCGGCGGTTTCGTAATCGGGTGTGAGGGCGTAACCCTCGACCCGTAATCGCGTAAGAATTTGCTCGGAATCCACCAGTGCCTTGGGACAACCCAAAGACACGAAACCTACTTTATTGGAATGCGATTTTTTTTCCATACTTGCTTACGCCAAATGCCCAGTGAGGTTTTTTACCACCCAGATCGAAGCAACGCCTGACCCTATCAATAAAACTTGATGCAAGGTCGCCATTAATCCCACGCGTTTATGTAAACCCGGAATTAAATCCGCTACCGCCACATAAATCATACTGGCCGCTGCCAGACCCAATACCGTGGGCACGATTTCTTGCATAGACTGCAAGGCGAAATACGCCAGTACGCCGCCAACCACGGTGGCGAAGCTCGATAAAACATTAAAAAAAAGCGCCTGGCGTTTGCTATATCCAGAATGCAACAAGATTAAGAAATCGCCCACTTCTTGAGGAATTTCGTGGGCAATAATCGCTAACGCGGTCACTAAGCCTAGCCTGATATCCGCCATAAAAGCAGCCGCGATTAAAATGCCGTCGACGAAATTATGGAAGGTATCGCCGACAATAATCATCACGCCGCTGCGATCGTTAGCGGTTTCCGCTACGCCGTGCGCTTCGCATTCATCGCCGTGACAGTGGCGCCATAACACCAATTTTTCAAGCACAAAAAACAGTAATAGCCCCGCCAACACCGTGGCGGCCATGGTATCGATGCTTTTACTGGCGCTGAACGCGTGCGGCAAAATTTCCAGGAAGGCCGCGCCCAACAACGCGCCGATGGCGTAACTGATAAGCGTGGGAATAGCCGCGGGGCGCGCACTAAATGCTAAGCTCGCTGCTGCAACCAGGCTAAATAATCCGCCCGCTAGGCTAGTTAGAAGAATCCAGGTGAGGATCATGGGCGAAAATCAACGTATTATACAGGAGGCGAGAGCCAAATAACGGAGGCCATGCGCCCGGTTGTACTGGACCTCCGGTAGGAAAAAAACAAATCGCGTTGCGTATAGGTGCAATAGTCGCCCCCATAGATGGCGGTAACGCCCGCGCGCTGCAGGCGATGACGAGCTAAGAGATATAGATCGGCGCGCCACTTGCCCTTGCCATCCGCGATAAAAGCGCTGGCATCGGCAGGGCGCTCGCCAATAAACACCTCGCGCATATCATCACCCACCTGGAAGGCATCCGGGCCAATCGCCGGACCTAAGTAGGCCAATAATGAGTTGGCGGGTACCCCCATGGCGGCTATGGTTGCCTCAATAACCCCCGCCGCTAGGCCGCGCCATCCGGCGTGCGCCACACCGACCACACTCGCCGCCGTATCCGCAAAAAACACCGGCAAGCAATCCGCAGTGAGCACCGCGCAGGGCACCTCAGGCTCGCCGGTAAAGCAGGCATCCGCTTCAATATTAGCCTCACCAAAGGGCAATTGAATAACCCCATCACCGTGAACCTGGGTTAGCCATTGGGGAGGGGTCAGGGTAAAGCCTAGCAATCCTCTATTTATTGCGACGTCGCCTGCGTTGTCCCCGACGTGCGCCGCTAGATTCCAACTATTGAAAGGCGGGGCGCTGACGCCACCCTTACGTGTTGTGGTAAAAGCCTGTACCGCAGCGGGCGCAGGCCAATCTAAAAAAACGCGATTATTTCTTATCATCGACCACCGCCTTAAGTAACAGCTGCATATCCTCGGGTAGGGGCGCCTCCCAGGTCATCTTAAGGTGGGAGTGCGGATGGATTAGCGTAAGCTTGGTCGCATGCAAAGCTTGTCTATTAAGTTGCCGCACGGCTTTGCCGATGGCGCTGGTTTTATCGTAGCGCGCCGCGGAATACACGGCGTCCCCCACTAGTGGGTGGCCGATAGATTGCATATGTACGCGAATTTGATGCGTGCGGCCCGTTTCTAAACGACAACGGAGCAAGGTGAATGCCCCCAGCACTTGCTCAATACTATAGTAAGTACGGGCGGTTCGCCCCGTTGCAATTAATGCCATTTTGGTACGTTGTGTTGGGTGCCGTCCAATAGCAGCATCGACTACCCCACTGGAATGAATCCCGCCGTACACTAAGGCAAGATATTCCCGACCCATGGTGCGCGCCTGCAATTGCTCGACTAAGTTTTTTTGCGCGGCCAAAGTTTTCGCCACCACCAATAAGCCGCTGGTGCCTTTGTCCAGTCTATGGACTATGCCGGCACGAGGAATGCCGTGCAACACCGGGATGTGATGCAGTAGCGCATTTAACATCGTCCCATCGCCCACGCCGCTGCCCGGATGCACCACCAACCCGGCGGGCTTATTAATAACAGCCAGATGGTCATCTTGATAAATTATTGGCAACGCCATATCTTGCGCAAAAAAACCCGCTGCTGTAACCGTATTGGGTGGCGTAATATCGATTAATTCTCCACCCCAGACGATTTGCTTAGGCTGCGCTTTTTCCCCATTGACCAGCACGTGATGCTCGCGAATCCAGGATTGCAAGCGGTTGCGGGAGTACTCTGGGAGCAAGGCGTGCAGTGTCTGGTCTAAACGGCTACCGGCATATTGCGGCGCAATGACAAGGTGGATGAGATTCGGCGCCGCCGGGTTTACGTTATAATGCGGTAAGTTTTCAGCGGATGTCATCATGAAGCATATTCGAATATTAGGCCTGGTTATACTTTTGTCACTGGGCGGTTGCGGGATCTTAACTAACCTACAGGACGAAACCCGTGGTTGGTCCGCGCAGCGTTTATATTCCGCCGCACGCGCGGAAATGAACGATGGAAATTATGAAAAAGCCATAAAATATTTTGAAACGCTGGAGGCACGTTATCCATATGGACGGTATGCGCAGCAATCCCAATTAGAAATAGCATACGCCTATTATAAGGATAACGAGCCTACCTCCGCTATTGCGGCGGCAGACCGCTTTATTAAGCTTCACCCTAATCACCCTTATGTGGATTACGCTTACTACTTAAAGGGCTTGGCGAATTTTAACGAAAATCTAGGTTTATTTAGCGCGCTCGCCCCCCAAGATATCAGCGAGCGTGACCCGAAAGCCGCTCGCGAAGCCTTCGCGGCGTTTAAAGAATTGGTAACACGTTATCCGGAAAGCAAGTACGCGGCGGACGCTGTCGCGCGTATGAAATACCTAGTGAATGCCTTGGCCTCACATGAAGTGCATGTCGCGCGTTATTATGTCCGGCGCGGTGCGTATGTGGCGGCCGCCAATCGGGCACAATACGCGGTGCAGCATTATCCGCAAGCTCCTGCTACAGAAGAAGCGCTGGTGTTGTTGATAAAGTCTTACGCGGAATTAGGTTTGGACGATTTAAAAGGCGACGCCGAACGCATCTTAAAATTAAACTTTCCAAAAAGCCGTTACGTAACAGGCGAACTGGAGCCGCGGAATGCCTGGTGGAAATTTTGGTAGATCACCTTCTTAGCGGACCCAACCACTGCACTAGATGATCTCTTCACCTCGCCGTAGGCGTTCTTGGCGTTCTGCAGTTTCCGGAGTGCGCGCCATTAAAGTAAATAATCGTGCGTCGTCCACCCATTGCAGTTTCTCTAAGTCCGTTAAGCGCGCAAAGGCATGTAGCTGTTCGTCGCTCACATAATAACTAAAACCACCTCTATTTTGCATTGTGTAAACGCTTCAAATGCACAATATCCGCCGCATCCTGTGCGCGGGCAGCAGCTTCTTTTAAGTGTAGGAGATCCTCAAGGGCAATGAGCGAGACGTTAACCCCCGAGAGCGTGCGTATTTCGCGATTTTGATAAGCGGAACTGAATTCCAGGGGGCTCACCAATAGTAAATCAACGGTGGGGGATGTCGGTTTACCCGAGGACAAGGAGAATGCGATCATATTGCGAGTCTCAATCCAGGACTGACGCTGCGCGGGTATCGCTAATTCGGACAATTTAACGGGAAGTACCGGTTTGAGGCCTAGAGAACCCGCGGTTTTAAAAAATTTTTCTAAATTATCCGCGTCCAAATCCACCCACAAATCTACATCCATCGTCATCCGCGGTATACCATGCAGGTTCACCGCTAGACCACCGACCAGCAAATATTTAACTTGAAACCGCTCCAGCTCCCGAAACAGCTCATGATAAAACACGACTAAATAGCTGCTTCCCCGGTTTCGCCGGTGCGTATACGCAATACTTCTTCAACCGTCGACACAAAAATTTTACCATCGCCGATTTTTCCGGTGCGCGCCGCGCGCACGATAGTGTCTAACGCAGCATCGACTAAACTCGCTGGAACCACCAACTCAATTTTTACCTTGGGCAAAAAATCGACGACGTATTCAGCGCCACGATATAACTCAGTATGCCCTTTCTGTCTACCAAAGCCTTTAACTTCGGTCACGGTTAAGCCGGTTACGCCGATGGCGGATAATGCCTCCCTCACCTCATCCAGTTTAAAAGGTTTTATTATTGCTTCAATTTTTTTCATGGTTTTCTCCTGAACCGCGGTTGGTATTTGGATGTTATAGGATAACGCCTGTCCTTGCCAAATGCGCGTTGCGTGATGCGCACGCCCACTGGCGACTGACGGCGCTTATATTCGTTGCGGTCGATCATTTGGATCACCCGGCGCACGTCTTTTTCGGTAAACCCGGCCGCGATAATTTGCGCGGGGCAAAGGTCATATTCTACATAAGCTTCCATAATGCCATCTAATATTTCATAGGGTGGCAAGGTATCTTGATC
>CAYYOS010000108.1:0-8776 GCA_964473355.1 uncultured Burkholderiales bacterium
CAATGGACCGCTGCTCTCTCTATACAGCGACGCGTATGTAGCCACCGGCGAGCCGCTGTTTAAACAAATTGTCGCGGAAACTTGTGCGTGGGTGATGCGGGAAATGCAATCACCCGAGGGCGGCTATTACTCCTCTCTGGACGCAGATTCCGAACATGTCGAAGGTAAGTTTTATGTGTGGACGTTGCAAGAGATAGCCGCAATACTCACCCCCGAAGAATTTCAGATCGCTACGCTATATTATGGCCTCGATCTTCCTGCCAACTTCGAGGGCTCGCATTGGCATTTAATTGTCGCGCGCGCCGCCTCTGAAATAAGTAACGCGCTGCAATTACCCATAGAACACGTCGAGCGTCTATTGAAAGACATCCGCCATAAACTTTTTGTCGCCCGATCAGCGCGCGTGCATCCCGGGCGCGACGAAAAAATATTAAGCAGCTGGAATGCCCTCATGATAAAGGGCATGGCGCACGCGGGGCGAGTTTTTGACGAGCCCGGCTGGATTGCGTCGGCGCAGCGCGCCTGCGACTTTATTTTTTCCACCCTTTGGCAGGCGCCCCGTCTGTTAGCGACATATAAAGATGGGCGGGCACACCTTAATGCCTACCTCGACGATTACGCTTTTCTTTTGGACGCTTTGTTGGAATTAATGCAAGCCGAATTTCGTTTCCAAGATTTACAGTTCGCCAGAGATATAGCCGATGCCTTACTCAATGCTTTCGAAGATCACGCTACTGGGGGCTTTTTCTTCACCAGCCATGATCACGAAAAATTAATTCACCGCTTAAAAGTGGCCCAAGATAATGCTACGCCATCCGGCAACGGCGTGGCTGCGATGAGCTTGCTGCGTTTAGGGGCGATCCTTGAAGAAGAGCGTTACCAACAGGCTGCCAGCCGCACCATTAGCGTTTACTACGGCTTGGCGGCGGCGCACCCCGCCGGCCACGACTCTATCATTATGGCGCTGGACGATTTTCTGCACCCGATTGAGACCATCATTTTGCGGGGCCCCGCGGTAGCGCTTCCGGAATGGCGCCGGGCTACATTGAAAAACTATCAACCGCGCCGCTTAGTGTTTGCGTTAGACAGCGGCCTGGCGAACCTGCCCGCGGCGCTAAACAAACCACTTGCCGACTTCACGCAGGCTTGGATATGCGGGACCAGCTGTTTGCCCCCAATTAGCGAACTTCCGGTCTTGGAAGCTTGGTTTGCGCAACGTGACGGGGCTTAAGGAGAATTGACTGCGTCGATTTTTTTTACATTAAAGTTTGATAAGAATCGCACTTTTCTGCAGCCCATTGATTAAAAAAGCGTTTTTTCGCTGGAATAGTTCATGCTTAGTTCCGCTCAGTAACGTTAACTTTAAAGGGGAATAAGCATGAAACAAACCTTAATTGCAACGGCTTTAGGATTGTCGTTAGCCTTAAGTGGAATAGCGCTCGCCGGGCCGGTAATTATCGATGGTAGCGACGCTGAAGAACACGGCGGCGTTAGCGGTGGCGTAAACTTTTCTGGCTGGGAATATTTTCAGCGTGGCTTTGAGAATCTTTTGCCTCAAGTCGGCAACGGTAACGTCGTAGCCGTTTGCTTGGGCTGTACCGGAAATACGCAAACCGCCTTTGCTTCGGCTTTTGACCTGGCAACGAAGCCGGCGGGCTGGGTTCGCGAAACCATAGATGGCGAATCGAATATCGCCAACTTTTTTGCCGGAACCCTGCCACGTACGCTTGCCAATACCGGCTTGTTATACTTTCCTACCGGGGGTAACACCAGTGGCGGGATGACTAGTGCAGAATTGGCCGTTCTTAACGCCAACGCGGCTGCCATTAATTCCTTCGTAGGTGGCGCCGGCAATCCTTTGGTTGGCGGCGGTTTATTTGCTCACGGCGAGGGAAATACCATCGGGGCGTGGGGTTGGTTGACGACGTTAATTCCGGGCATTGTACCTGTTGAAAGTGGAGGGGGTAGCAATCTTCAGCTCACGTCTGCTGGCGTAAGTGCTTTCCCAGGCCTAAGCAATGCAGATATCCAAGGTGCCACACCTTGGCATAATCATTTTGAAGGGACGTTCGGTGGCTTGCAGGTTCTAGTAGAGACAACTAGTGGCCCAGCAGGCCGTGCGGTGGTCTTAGGTGGCGGCGCGGGAACACAAATTGGTTGTGGTCTGCCCGGCCAAGAACCCTGCGTTCGGCAAGTCCCTGAACCGCTAACGCTGGCCTTATTAGGCGTAGGTTTGTTGGGTCTTACCCTCACCAGACGTATGAAACTCTAAACGTAACTGAATTAAAAAAGCCCGGCTTAGCCGGGCTTTTTTTTGCGGGTAAGGTGGCCGACCGCGCCGTCAGGTTTTTAAGCTAACAAGCAAAGATAAATCGGACCGTCACGTTCCTCCGATCCTGTAGGGAATACCTATCAAGCGACCTTTAACTTAAAAGGCGCCAAAACCAGCTTCACTAAAAGCCACGCTTATAGCTATTACTTAAATGGCAATAAAAAGACGATGACTTATCCTAACAACACACTCGTCTCTTACACCTACGACACCAACAATCAATTAAAGCGCATCGCACTCCCCCAAGGTGCCATTAACATCGACACCTATAGCTGGACCCAACCCACCCAGATCAGCTATCCTGGCCTCACCAAGACCTTAAGCTATGATCCCGTGCAACGCTTAACCCTGATTAAACTCCAGGCGAACCTTCAAGCCCCACTGTTAATGGATTACCGTTATCAATATGATGCGGCCTCCAACATCAGCCAAAAGACCACCCTGGAGGGGATGACCCAATATCAATACGATCCCCTGGATCGCTTAACCCAAGCTAACCCACCCACAACGCTGGGACTCCCCCAAGAACACTACCAATACGATGCCTTAGGTAATCGTATTACCTCCTTACATCAACCCGGCACCTTTAGCTACAACGCCAATAATCAATTAACACTCGCGCCACAAACCCAATATCAATATGATCTCAATGGCCACACCACCAAAGAAATCAAAGGCCCTATCACCCGCGAGTTTAGTTATGATGAAGCCGAACGCTTAACCGAAGTCAAAGACAATAACGTGAGCCTTGGCCAATACCAATACGATCCTTTAGGACGCAGAATCAAGAAAACCACCCCACAAGGCTCGGTCTACTTCCACTACAGTGATGAAGGCTTAATTGCCGAATATGACGCCACGGGCACCCCCTTAAGCTTCTATGGCTGGCAGCCCAATGGCACGTGGGGCACCAACCCGCAATTTACCCTGCAGAATAATCAAGCCTATTATTATCATAATGATCACTTGGGTACGCCACAGAAGTTGACGGATAATTTGGGTAAGGTGGTGTGGCAGGGGAAGAGTGAAGCGTTTGGGAAGACGACCGTAGATCCTGCCAGTACAGTCTTTAACCCCTTAAGGTTTCCGGGGCAGTATGAGGATCAAGAGACGGGGCTGCATTATAATTATTTTAGGGATTATGATCCTGCTGTAGGAAGGTATGTGCAGAGTGATCCTATTGGGTTGGAGGGGGGGTTGAACCTTTATGAATATGGCAAGAATAATCCCCTGTGGCGAATAGATCCAAAAGGTTTGTTCACTATTGAGCAAGATTGCTGTAACAAAGATTCCACGATAATCAATCAAATCTCGGATGCCTGCCGGCGAGTAACAACCGCGATAACCGATGTTAAATTACGCGCCTGCATTTTGGAGCGGTGTAAGAAAGGGCGTGTTAGCTGCGATGGGGTAGTTTGTTGGGCTATATCTAAAAAAGCTCTAGGATGGGCGCAACAAGGAAAAGGCGACACCGCTAACCTGTGTCTGACGAATAACGAAACGACCAGTAATTTAGAACAATTTGGATGCGTAGCAATTCACGAATGGGCACATACGTGTGGCTGGGAGCACAGTAGTGGCGGTGGCGTACCGGGTAGTTCACCGATTAAATTCCCTTCTGAGTGTAAGCTCGGGTGGGGCACCTCACCGGTACCCGTGCGGCCCACGAAATAATGTCTCTAAAAAACTTGGGTCGTTTTGGCAACGCGATTTTGTTTAACGGATCAGCTCTCCAATGGCTTAGCCTCATCGTTGTGACGCAGCTTTGTTGTGGTGTGTCTGCGAATGCTTCGATATACGTGATAAAACGACCGATAACGTTTACGGCGGATGGCAAAAGTCTTGTGGTCTATGGGGAGATGAAAATGTTAGGTATCTCCTTTGACGTATTAAAAGTCGCCGATCCCAGCACAGGAAAAGTTCTGAGTTGGAAAAGAGCTCCCGGCGGAATTTATTTTTTGCAAGCTTGTAAAAACACCGATCAAGTTGTAAGTATTGATTCAGATCATATAATTTTCTGGCAACTGCCACAGCTTAAAAAAATAAAGAAAACAAATATTGATGATTACGATGTCACCCGCGTGGCGGTTGATGAAGTTTGTGAGAACTGGTGGAGTGCTGACAACACAACATTAACTCGGCACTCTCTAACGCCCTCGGGGGGAAAAACCCATTTTCCGCTGCCCGCCCTGGACGGCAAAATAAGCGCGCTTACCGCACGTGGCAACTGGATGGGACTTCGCACATCGAAGAAAAAAATAGCTTTGTTCGATATATCCCGTCGTAATCTTAAGCATATCCTAGATCTCCAGTGCACTCCGCTATGGGCGCCCAACATTTCTCCTAACTTAAAGGTTTTCGTCGCGACTTGCCTAGATTCAACAACCAACACCTTCGTATACGACCTAGAATCAGGTAAGCTTTTATACCAAGCGGCTTTCGAATCCGGGATTGTTCCTGCGTTTCACCTATCGGACGATGGAAAATTTCTAGCCGGGGTTAACTTTAACCATGAGCTACAGCTAATTGACCTAGAGCGCAACATTATTAGCAAGGTGGCTAGCCTAGACGATACCGCCTATTCCGTCGCCCTCTCGCGGAATCAAACATATATTGCTGTAGGACAAGAACAAAACACGCTAATCTACGCGACTACGAGCAAAAATAAGATCGTAGTGCAATAGCCATCACCGAGATGCAGTGCCCGCCATCACCCGCGATTTTATCTATGATGAAGCCGAACGCTTGATTGAAGTCAAAGACAATAACGTGAGCCTAGGGCAATACCAATACGATCCTCTAGGCCCCCGAATCAAGAAGACCACCCCACAAGGCGGTCTACTTCCACTACAGTGATGAAGGCTTAATTGCCGAATATGATAGCCTAGCCGCTCCCTAAGCTTCTATGGCTGGCAGCCCAATGGCACTCGGGGGACGAATCCGCAATATACCATTCAGAACAATCATACCTATTCGGTACTATTGGCCGAATACAGTAGGGGGGCCAGATTGATTTGCACCGCCGGGCTTTTTAGCTTAATTAACAAGCAAAGAGCTATGCAAATACACGGGATTTGTATACCATAAGCGGGTTTGCAGATTTTTTTTACAGGAGAAATTGATGAAAGCACTAATCTTAGGAAATACCTTATTGGCCGCCGGTTTATTCGTATCGGCCGGGGCTTATGCAGCGGTCGATGCCACAGCGGCACAAGCTCTAGCACAAAAAAGCGCTTGTATGACTTGCCATGCAATGGATAAAAAGGTCGTTGGACCGGGTTACAAGGAAGTCGCCGCGAAATATAAAGGTGACAAAACCGCAGAAGCCAAGTTGATTAAAAAGGTCAAAGATGGTGGCGCCGGTGTCTGGGGTAATATACCTATGCCACCTAACCCCCAAGTAAAAGATGAAGACATTAAAACTATCGTGCAATGGATCTTGAGCCTCTAAGATTGTTCACTCATGCGGTTTTCTTAAACCGGGCCTTGCGGCTAAGCTTTCTTGGGCTATTAGCTGCAGGGCCAAGCTATGCAGCCGAGCCCGCAGCAAAGGCACCGCAAGCGAAATCTTCTCCGCCGAATAAAGCAGCCAAAGACCTGAAAAAAAAGACGGCCGACGCTAAATCTTCAAAAACACCAGCGGTGGATATTAGCGCAGGCTCAAGTCTGGCAAAAGCGAATGCCTGCCTTACTTGTCACGACATCGATAAAAAAATTATCGGCCCCGGGTTTAAAGAGATCGCGCAACGCTACAAAGGTGACGGGAATGCGCCAGCTCGATTGATGGAAAAAGTCAAAGCGGGCGGCGGCGGGGTGTGGGGCACGGTTCCTATGCCGCCTAACCCGCAAGTCCCCGCGGACGATGTTAAGACCTTGGTTCATTGGGTTTTGGCGCAATAGTTTTTAACGCGAGTATTCGGAAAAGCCAGCATCACCGCTGGCTTTTATTTTTCATATCTAACGGAGGATTAAAATCGTGAATAAGGCACTACTAGTCGGCAGCATGGTCTGCCTTAGCGTCGCTTTAAGCGCTTGCGAAAAGAAGTCCGATACCGCCGTCGGCACCCCCGCGGGTGAGACAACCATCGTTAAGTTAGGCTCAGTGGCTCCCCTAACCGGCCCACAAGCGCATTTGGGTAAAGACAATGATAACGGTGTACGCCTCGCGGTTGAGGAGGTTAACGCCACGGGGCTTACAATCGGAGGCAAGAAAGTTAAATTTGAAGTGATCAGCGAGGACGACCAAGCCGATCCCAAAACCGCGACGATTGTGGCGCAAAGACTGGTGGATGCTCAAGTTAAAGCGGTCATCGGCCACCTCAATTCAGGGACGACTATCCCGGCCTCGAAAATTTACTTTGATGCCGGCATACCCCAGGTGTCGCCGTCCGCTACGGCAATAGCGTATACCGCGCAAAAATTTAATACCGCCTATCGGGTGATGACCAATGACAGTCAACAAGGTCGCGTGCTGGGTAATTTTGCCGCGAAGCAAGCCAAAAAAATTGCCATCATCGATGATCGCACCGCTTATGGGCAGGGCCTGGCTGACGAATTCGAGAAAGCCGCGAAAGCTGGCGGCGCGGAAATTGTTGGCCGTGAATATACCACCCACACCTCCACAGATTTTTTATCGATTTTAACCGCAGCGAAGGCGAAAAATCCGGAGCTGCTGTTTTACGGGGGCATGGATGCGCAAGCCGCGCCGATGATTAAGCAACTTAAGCAGCTGGGAATCAAGGCGCAATTTTTGGGCGGCGACGGCGCGCAAAGCGCAGAATTTATCAAGCTCGCCGGACCACAGGCTGAGGGTGCTATTGCCTCCTCGCCGGGATTACCGATTACCGAAATGCCGGGGGGCAAAGCCTTTGCTGATAAATTCACTAGCAAATACGGCAAGATTCAAATCTATGCCCCGTATGCCTACGACGCAACCTTTGCTGTGATCAACGCGATGAAGGCTGCTGACTCGACCGAACCCAGCAAATATCTACCGGAACTCGCTAAAACCAATTTTGCCGGCGTGACGGGGCCTATAAGCTTTGACGAAAAAGGCGACGTAAAGGGCGAAGCCGTTACCTTATACAAAGTAACTAGCGGGCAGTGGCAACCCATCAAATAATTTAGGCGTTATCACCGGGTCCTATGGATACATTTCTGCAGCTCCTGGTGAATGGCCTAGTGCTAGGCAGCATTTATGCGTTAGTAGCCTTGGGCTACACCATGGTCTATGGCATTTTGGAATTAATCAATTTTGCCCACGGCGAAGTAACCATGATAGGTGCCATGGTTGGTCTCGCCATGATCGGCCTTTTTTCTGATTTCGCACTCCCCGGTCTGATCGTGGTTGCCATTGGCCTGGCTACCGCTATTTTAGCCTGCGCGGCACTCGGTGCGCTAATAGAACGCGTCGCATACCGACCTTTGCGCCAGGCCCCGCGACTTGCTGCTCTCATCACTGCCATCGGCGTCTCTATCGTGCTGCAGAACCTCGCCATGATCATTTGGGGGCGGCAATACATTGCCTTCCCGCCCATACTCCCGGCCGCTAGTTACGAGTTTTTTGGCGCTACAATTACGGCACTACAAATTGCGATCGTTGCGATAGCGGGCTTTGCCATGGCCGCACTCTATTGGCTGGTGCAAAAAACCCGGCTGGGGCGCGCGATGCGGGCCACCGCGCAATCCCCGGAGACCGCCGGCCTAATGGGCGTCAACATTAACAAAATCATTTCCACTACGTTTATTCTAGGCTCGGCACTAGCGGCCGTTGCCGGCATCATGGTAAGCGCCAACTATGGTATAGCTCACTATTACATGGGGTTTTTGCTAGGACTGAAAGCCTTTACCGCGGCGGTGTTGGGCGGCATAGGGAACATTCCAGGGGCCATGGCTGGCGGTTTGCTTTTAGGCATGATTGAAAGTTTTGGGGCGGGTTATATTGGACCGCTCACCGGGGGCGTGTTAGGTAGCCACTATCAAGACGTATTTGCGTTTTTCATTTTAATTCTAGTGCTCACGTTCCGCCCTAGCGGGCTATTCGGGCAAAAAAATGAACGCGATTAAGGCGGCATTGCCGGGCGGGCGTCAATCCGCTGCCTGGACGTGGTTTGTTTTACTAGGCGCGCTGCTGCTTGCCATGCCATTTTTAGCCGACGCCGGCTTGGGCCGAGGTTGGGTGCGCATCCTAGACTTTGTATTACTCTATGTGATGCTCGCCTTAGGCTTAAACATTGTGGTGGGCTATGCGGGATTATTGGACTTAGGCTACGTGGCGTTCTACGCGGTGGGCGCCTATTTATATGCGCTCTTAGCCTCCCCGCATTTTGGTTTGCATTTACCTTTTTGGATGCTGCTGCCGTTGGGTGCGCTGGTGGCGGCGATGTTTGGCGTGCTGCTGGGCGCGCCCACGTTGAAGTTGCGAGGCGATTATCTTGCCATTGT
>CAYYOS010000109.1:0-8438 GCA_964473355.1 uncultured Burkholderiales bacterium
TGCTTCCACACTTCGCCCAACAATATCGGCGCCGCGTAAATATTGTCCACCGCAATATCAAAAAAACCCTGGATCTGATCGGAGTGCAAATCCATGGTCAGTAACCGATCTATCCCTGAGCTAGTCAGCATGTTCGCCACCACTTTCGCGGTAATGGCCACGCGTGCCGAGCGCGGTCTGCGATCCTGTCTTGCATAACCTAAATAAGGAATAGCCGCAGTAATGCGCCCTGCGGATGAGCGGCGCAGCGCATCCACCATAACGATTACTTCCATCAAGCTATCATTGGGCGGCCAGCACGTCGATTGCAACACAAACACGTCCTTGCCGCGCACATTCTCTAAAATTTCTATCATCACCTCACCGTCTGCAAAACGACCAACCACTGCGCGCCCTAAGTGGATGTTAAGGTGTCCTACTACGCGTTCCGCCAGTTTGGGGTTTGCGGTGCCCGTAAACACCATCATGCTGCCAAATGCCACGCGCCTTACTCCCCCAATAATCGCGAATTACCGCGTATAGAAATGGCTGGGGAGGTAGGGATCGAACCTACGAATGCCGGAATCAAAATCCGGTGCCTTACCGCTTGGCGACTCCCCAATTAACTAACTTTGATTAAGCAAAGGATGGCAATCCAAGCCCTTTGCTACAAATCCTTTAAATGCTTGCGGTTTTTTGGAAAAAACCTGTCGCGCGGCATGCTCATCGGGAAATTCGGCAAAAACGCATGCACCTGATCCCGTCAATTTTGCTGGACCAAACTGCTTCAACCACGCTAAATGGCGCGCAACTTCCGGGAATTGACGGCACACTACGATTTCAAGGTCGTTATGCCCGCCGCGCTCAAGAAAGTCCGCTATTTTGATGGGTTTCGTATCCCGTGTCAAATCCGGATGCTCGAAAATTTCTTTTGTAGAAATAACCACTTCAGGTGCTAATACCACATACCATGCGGGATTTAGCAGCAGCGGCGTTAACGCTTCCCCCACGCCTTCGGCGAACGCGTTCTGCCCGCCAATAAAAACCGGCACGTCCGCGCCCAGCGTTAGCCCCATTTGTTGCAGCCGGGCAAGGGGTAGGTGCAGGTTCCAGAGCTTATTTAAAATAAGTAAGGTCGTCGCGGCGTCGGAACTGCCTCCCCCTAATCCACCGCCTAAAGGCAAACGCTTGTCCAGCGTAATTTCCACGCCCTGCCTGCAAGCGGTTTCCTGTTGCAATAAACGCGCGGCGCGCACCGACAAGTCGTCTGCCTCTAAATTTAAATTTAAATCGTTACGCGTGATGGTGCCGGCATTATTTAGCTTAAAGGCTAAGCGATCACCGTAGTCGATAAAGCGGAATACGGTTTGCAAAAGATGATAGCCATCCGCACGACGTCCGATGACGTGCAAACATAGATTGAGTTTAGCGGGTGCGGGATAGAAGGTCATGGACTTATAAAAGTGCTGCTAAGTACAGCGTTTAAATTTTATCAGGAAGGGGGAAGAAGCGCTGTCGGACTGGGAAAAATTTCGCCGAAATGCAGCAGCCAGCTAATTCAAGCATGACCCGGCCAAGGTGACTTGCGCTACAAGCCAGACACTTGAACTAATGGCCGGGCTTTCCTTCGCGCCAACCATATCAAGAAGGCTTCGGAATCTAGCGGTCGGCTAATGTAATAGCCTTGCGCCGAATCACATCCTAACGATCTAAGGAGGTTTAAGCATTCCAAATCTTCAACGCCTTCAGCTACCACCGTTTTGCCTAAATTGTGACCCAGGTCTATGGTTGACTTCACAATCACGGCGTTACTTTCATCATGCAACATATCCTTAACAAAGGATCGATCAATTTTTACTTCATCCACGGGCAATCGCTTAAGATAAGCCAGGGATGAATAACCCGTACCGAAATCGTCTAATGCCAAGCGCACACCCATCTCGTCCAGTCTAGCAAGCACTTTAAGCGCCCGAACCGGATCGTTCATAATCGCGCTTTCCGTAATCTCGAGTTCAAACCATTGGGGTTCTATTTTCCACGTTTTCAAAGCGGCCGCGACCCGCTCCGGAAAATCCAGATCCTGGAGATTGCGCATGGACAAGTTGATGCTCGTTATAAGCTCTACGCCCGACAAACGCCATTGATAATGATTGCGTAAAGCCGCGTCTACAACCCATTCGCTGAGAGGATGAATGAGGCCGCAACCCTCCGCCAATGGAATAAATTCCGCAGGAGGAATCATGCCTTTATCTGGATGCTGCCAGCGCACTAACGCTTCCACCCCATACACCGCGCCGGTTTTAAGGCTAATTTTAGGCTGATAGTGTAATAACAGCTCCTTGCGTTCTATGCCGCGCCGCAATTCGCCGATCAACGACAATCGGTGTGGGCTGTTTGCGTCGGTTTTCGTGTCGTACACCGCAAACCCCGTGCCATTATTTTTAGCAAAATACATGGCCACGTCTGCATGTTTAATGAGGGAATTCGCATCTTCGCCATGCTCCGGGTAGGTAGAGACGCCAATACTCACCTCAATATCTAACACTTGTCCTTCGACGACAAAGCCGATTTCGAAGGCACCACGAATCTTGCCCAAAACACCGACAGCTTGATCCACACCCGCACCGGCTAGCAGCATGACAAATTCGTCCCCCCCAAAGCGGGAGACGGTATCGCTGGCGCGCAAAACCCCATTTAAGCGTCTAGCGACCTCTTGTAAAACTTGATCGCCAATATGGTGCCCTAAGGTATCATTAATTTCTTTAAATCGATCTAGATCCAGCATTAAAATAGATAACGGTTTATGCTCGCGATCGGAAACGCGCATCGCTACCTTCAAGCGATCATAAAATAGGGTTCGATTAGGCATACCGGTTAAACTATCGTGCAGTGCTTGGTACTGCATAGCCGCTTCCTGCCGCTTACGTTCTGTAACATCGGTTAAGGACCCCGCCATGCGAATTACCCGACCATTGCTATCTCGCTGTACTTTGCCGCGCTTTAAACCCCATAAATAGTCGCCATTTTTTTTCTTTAGGCGGAACTCGGCCACAAAGAATTCACTAGATCCCGTGAGGCATTCATTAAGTTTAAGTAGGGCGCGCTCCCTATCATCGGGATGCAACAATTCTTTCCAAGTCGGCATCTTCGGGGCACCTGGGGCGTCGTCATACCCCAGCATAGCTTTCATGCGCGGCGATAACTGGGTTGTGTCGGTCAAGAGGTTCCAGTCCCACATTCCATCATTGGTACCGCTCATGGCCAGCGCGAATGCTTCACGGCTTTCTTTGAGTTCTTCTATATGTGATTTAAGTGTCCGCGCCATACCGTCGAACGCCTGACCCACCTCCCCTACTTCGTCATTGGCACATAAACCTGAGGTCGCAGACAAATCCCCTGCGGCAAGACGCTGCGCCGCGCTCGCTAAAATTTTAAGTTTTCGAGTCAGGAGATGGCCAAAAATGATACCAATCACCGCCATAACCACCATCCCCGCCAACGCCAGCCAAATGCCACGTTGCAGTGTATGGCTATTGGCATCCAGCATGGCCGCATGCGAGAATTCCACGGCTATGACCCCGGTTTGAGCACTAACGTTGCCGACACTACGGGTACGCCAGTAGCGCTTTTCATGTTGCGCTAAAGTTGGCGCCTTGCTACCAATCTCAGACGCCCGCGTGCTCGCCATAACTCGATTATTGGCGTCGAGTAGCAAAATATGCATGACATCTTTATTATCGGCAACCTTAGAAAAATACGCTTGTATATCCGCATATTCATCAGTGAGTAAGGCAATTCGACCCATTTCCGCCAGCGGATTAAGTATGATTTCTTCATGGACCGCTTGCTGGTCCCGGGCCGCCTGAATGGAAAGCGTGGTGGTCTGCCATAACACTACGCCAACCATCAATGCCTCTAAAGCAAAAATGGTCGCCGCAATCCGATATTTTAAGGAAAGGCGCAGCATTATTTATTAAACGTACTGAGGCTGTAAGCACGCACCGGCGTATACTCAGCGTCGTTTGCCGCGGCAAAAGGTTTAAATCCGCCTTTTTCTAATAATTTCCTGCCTGAATCCGTTTCGGCCCAAGCAAGAATAGTCTGTTGAATGGTATCTCGCTCTTGCTTACTTACGCGTGGATGAGCAATGAATAAAGAATGGGGAATGCTCGGGGTCTTCGCCAATATTCTAAATTTTACCTGCCATTTATTCTCAAAAAAACGTAAGGGATAAGCCACTGTGCCGCAAGCGTCGATACTGCCAATTAGCAATTGCTGCAAACAAGAATCATGACCCTTGTAGTACTGTAAGGTCGTATCAATTTGCGGGTAAAGTTTCACCTCAAGCAAAGCCATTTTTGTTAAATGGCTAACTGCCGCCACTTCAGGGGGTAAGCCGACTTTTTTGCCCTTTAACTCCTGTAATGAGCGTAAGGGGCTGCCTGTTTTAACCACAATGAGCCCGTGTAAGGGCTCTCCAAAACGAGCCAGCGGGAGATAGCCGTGCTTATCGTGCGCCCAGACGTAATCGAAAGGCTGCACAAAAGCGATATCGTAAACTTGCTTATCAAGTTCGTTCATAAAATCTTCGAAACTTGATTTGGTTTTCAAGACCACGGGGCGGCCCAGGGCCCTACTAAATTCGATCGCCATGGGCGCGTAAATATTTTCAATTTGACCGGGCGAGAGGTGCGGAAATATGCCCAACTGATACGTGCCTTCTGCGGCGCGGCTGGCGTGCACGGGATAAGCCAATGCAAGCGCGAGTAGGGAGCCCCATAAAGCCCTAGATAAGCCGCGATCCGGGGCTATGGTCTGACTAAGCATGCAAAAACTCCTTATCGAATGGTAGCCTAGGCTGGGCTTACATTTTTTAATGCAACTTACATGCCAAGACAGAACGACTATTTTTGCCTCTGGTGATTTGCACGGGAAAAGCGCGAAGAGATCGGTGCGGCGCCTAATTTGTCTTGAGCTTGCAGCGAAGAGCGGACACGTCAGATCCAGAATTTATTATTTCCCCGTCCAGCCCGTGACGAGTTATCGGCACTTATGCGGAGGGCGTGCTAACTTTCCCATTTATCAATGATTAATTTTATTTCCAGGGCACCCTGTTGCAGTATGATTTTGGTCGGCAACAACACGCCGCGATCGCGATTAAAAGACAAATAATCAATCTGCCAGCCCTGTTGCACCAGACGAGTGACATGGAGGGCATTTTTTTCGATTTCATAAGGGGCTTTCGGGGAGGGTAATCCCAACACCCAATATTGCAGTCCGTCCAAGGGCAGACGCCAGCCCAACACTTGCTGAGTTAAGCTTTCTGCATCTGCTGCGCGGAAAGTTTCGCCCTGGGCCGTGGTAAGTGAAATACCCTTGGCGTCCTTATTGATTTTAGCGACGCCCTGCCCCAGGGGATTGAGCATCAACAATTCGTCGCTCTGCGCCCGATGTTGCCACTTTAAACTACCAGAATAACCCTCTTGTTCGTGTTGTATGCCTACCCTTGCAGATAAATCAAAGCGCTCGATTCCGATAGCGAATTGCGTTGTCGGCTCGGCGATAGGTTGCGCGGGTAAAGTCACGCATCCTTGCAGGCCTAGACCTAAAAACGCAGCGGCCAGAATTGCAATGCGATAAACCTTCAGTGGATGACGTAGTGGGAAATAAGGCAACAATTAATTTTTAAATTTACTCATAGCGTTGAGCAGGCCTTCATGACCGGGGTGCTCTTGCAGCGCTTCCTGCCATACGCCCAATGCTTCGTCGGGTTTGCCGTATGCCCATAGCGCCTCGCCTAAGTGCGCGGCAATCTCCGGGTCGGGGCGCAATGCATAAGCCCGTTTTAAATAATCCACGGCAGCGGCATGCTGGCCCATGCGATATTGCAGCCAACCCATGCTGTCCATAATAAAGGCATCCTCGGGCGACAATATCAATGCTTTTTCAATTAATTGCATGGCCTCGGCGAGGCGATTGGTACGGTCCGCAAACGTATAGCCCAGGGCATTATAAGCGTGTGCGTAATCCGGCTTAAGTTTAATCAGCTGGCGTAAATCCCGCTCCATGATGTCCAGCTTGTCGAGTTTTTCTGCCGCCATGGCGTGGTCATAAAGTAAATCGTTGTTGGTAGGATATTTCGCGAGTGCGACGTCCAGCAACTTAAAGGCCTCATTAAATGCTTTTGCTTCGCGCAGCAATTGCGCTTCGGCAATAATTAATTGCACGCGTTGCTCGGTGTTCGCTGCATTAATTTGGGTTAAATGCTTACGCGCTTCCGCAAGCTTCCCGCTTTTTGCCAGAACGCCTGCCAAACGTATTTGCGCCGGAATATAAAATTCCCCGGCGAGAATATTCCCGTACCATTGCACGGCTTGAGTGTATTGTTTACGCTCTTCTTCAACCTGGCCTAAATACAACATTACCCGCGCCGGGTCCTTAACGTCGAACTCCAGGGCTTGTTTAAAAAAACTCTGAGCAGCATCGTAATCATTTAACTGTAAGGACAATAAACCTACAGCGACGCTAACATCAGCATTAGCGGGAAAGTCGGCCATCAGTTGCTTAAATTGCACGCGCGCTTCTACGTAATTTTTTTGACTAACCAGATAGCGTGCATACGCCAGCCGCATGTCTTGGGCCCGGGGATGGGTTTTTAAAAAATCTTGGTAATATTTAAGCGCCTCAGTGGCCGAAACGCGCTGCAATATCTGGGCATGAAGTAAACCGCCCGACTCCCATCCCGGTCTTAAGCTAAGTGCAACGTTAATTTCTTGGCGCGCCAACTCTAGCTCCCCGGCGGTGGCTGCCGCTTGCGCCACAGCAAAATGCGCCTCGGCTAAATTTGCATAAGGTTTGCTCAACTCCTTAACCAAGGCTAAAGCCGCGGCCCGATCCTGTTCTTTTGAAAATAAACTATTTAGATGTAGGAAGCCCCGCGCTGTAGCCGTTTTTTCACCGGCCAAGAGGTTCTCGAGATAGGGTCGGGCTTCATCCAAATGCCCCCGATTGACCAATAATGCCGTGACCGTTTGCCTTGCTTCAATTGAATCCGGGTCTATTTCCAGCCACAAGCGCGCTGCTTCCAATGCCGCTTTGTCTTGTCGGGCAAAAAGGCTAATTTGACTGGCACGTTCAGCAACACGGGGGTCGCGCGTGGTTTTCGCCAAACCGATATAGGCATCGGAAGCCAAAGCTAATTCGCCCCGCTGGCCGGCTATTTCACCCAAAAGAAACTCATAAAACATTTTGGGGGAGAGGGAAACGGCCGGCAAAGGCGTTTCATTCTTCGCACTGGCTTTGGAAGCGTCGGACACGACAGGCGCGGCGATATTTTGCACTTTTAGCGGAGCACAACCTGAACTTAAAAGCGCAAGAAATAATAGAAATTTCAATATGTGGTTCACAATTCACCTTACAAAGTCATGACATATTGCACATGGTCTAGCATACTTATATTGTATATGGTAATTCAATCTATTTTTTAGCAAAGTTTATGCCGGAATTACCAGAAGTGGAGACGATCCGCCGCGGCTTGAAGCCCCAGTTGCTAGGGCGAACGGTCACCGCCGTGATAGTACATAACAGTGCCCTACGTTGGCCGATCCCCAGCAACCTGCCCGGACTTCTAGTGGGGCGCCCGCTCATCGATTTGGACCGTCGTGGCAAATATCTATTGCTAAATTGCGGCAACGGCAAGCTCATTATTCACCTTGGCATGTCTGGGAGCTTGCGGCTTGTGTCGGCCCTCACCGCCTTGCATAAGCACGAACATTTCGAACTCCGCTGGGACAATGAAACCGCTTTACGCCTGCGGGATCCCCGGCGATTTGGCGCGGTGCTTTGGCAGGAACCGAACTCCCCGGCGCATCCCCTGCTCGCAAATTTAGGTCCGGAACCGCTAGAAGGCACTTTTGACGCCCATTGGTTGTTTTCTGCATCCCGTGGTCGCCAAGTTAGCATCAAGCAATTTTTAATGACTGGCACGGTCGTTGCGGGAATTGGTAATATTTACGCTACCGAAGCATTGTTTGATGCCAAAATCCACCCGCAGGCGCCAGCCGGGAAAATCTCTTTAAAACGCTACACCCTATTGGTGCAATCCATAGTCCGCACCTTACAGAACGCATTGGCGGCCGGGGGTTCAAGTTTACGGGATTTTGTAGATAGCGCCGGTCAACCCGGGTATTTCCAGCAGCAATACCAAGCCTATGGGCGCGCCAATAAACCCTGCGGCCGATGCGGCCGGGCGTTACATTTGGTGCGTCTGGGGCAAAGGGCTACTGTATATTGTGGTTCTTGCCAGCGCTAATGGTATATTAATTGCTATAATTCGAGCGTAGCGCGGTTTTGTAATCTTTGCAAACGCGTCAGGACACCGGGGGATCCATGATAAACGACAACCTAGTCACGCATTTTGAGGCTTATAGCGCTTGGCGGAATGAGCTCATGACCGCTAT
>CAYYOS010000110.1:0-3543 GCA_964473355.1 uncultured Burkholderiales bacterium
ATAGCCGCCCGCACTCTCGTAGGTCGCGAGCTTCCACGATTCTTTTAAATGCAAGGTGTTAAAAATAACTTCGTTAGCCATAGGTAGCTATTCAAGTTCCGCCAAAATTTGATCGACTTTTTCCGGCGTTAAAAACCCTTTGATCTTTTGATTGTTGATCAAGATCAACGGTGCATCTCCGCATGCACCCATGCACTCCGCCTCCTTGAGGGTGAACTTTCCATCGGGAGTGGTTTCATTTACGCCAATGCCCAGCTTGTGTTCTAAATGTTGTAGAAGCCCGGTGGCGCCGGACAGCGCGCACGGCAGGTTAGTACATAAAGCCAGCTTAAACTTACCCAATGGCGCAAGATCATACATATTGTAGAAGGTGCCCACTTCATACACGGCGATCGGCGGCATGCGTAAATAACCCGCGACAAAATCCATTACTTCGGTGGACAAATAGCCCCGCTCCTCCTGCGCAATACGTAACGCCGCCATGACCGCCGATTGCTGCTGATTCGGCGGATACTTGGCAATTTCCTTATCAATTTTTAAGAGCGATTCTTGCGATAACATAGTCATTCGTACAATTCTTATCGATCAATTTCGCCGAAGACGATATCTTGGGTGCCAATAATAGCGACCACGTCCGCTATCATATGGCCTCTGGCCATCTCATCTAACGCTGCCAAATGCGGGTATCCCGGCGCCCTAATTTTTAAACGATAGGGTTTGTTGGCACCGTCGGAAATCATATATATTCCAAACTCGCCCTTAGGATGCTCCACCGCTGCATACGCTTCGCCGGGGGGGATATGGAAGCCTTCCGTGAAAAGCTTAAAGTGGTGTATGAGTTCTTCCATATTTTCCTTCATCTCTACGCGAGATGGCGGCGCAAATTTATGATTGTCGGTGATGACCGGTCCGGGATTCTTCCTCAACCAGGTGATGCACTGCTGGACAATGCGGTTGGACTGACGCATTTCCTCAATACGAACGAGATAGCGGTCGTAGCAATCGCCAGTGACACCCACGGGAATGTCAAATGAAAGATCTTCATAAACTTCGTAAGGCTGCTTCTTGCGTAAGTCCCACTCAACCCCCGAGCCACGCAACATCGGACCGGTAAAACCTAGCGCCAAAGCGCGTTCTGGAGAGACTACCCCTATTCCCACCGTGCGCTGCTTCCAAATGCGGTTGTCAGTTAACAGCGTTTCGTACTCATCGACGTAACCTGGAAAACGGCGGGTAAAATCTTCGATGAAATCCAGCAAAGAGCCTTGCCGATTTTCGTTTAAACGACTGGTCGCCGACGCATTATGAATTTTAGTCGCCATATAATGCGGCATACGTTCCGGCAAGTCACGATATACGCCGCCCGGACGATAATATGCAGCGTGCATGCGCGCGCCGGAAACCGCTTCATAGCAATCCATTAGATCTTCACGTTCGCGAAAGGCGTATAGAAATACCGTCATGGCGCCAATATCTAAGGCATGCGCGCCCAACCACAAAAGATGATTCAAGATGCGCGTCAGCTCGTCGAACATGACGCGGATATACTGCGCGCGTATCGGGACTTCCAGACCCAACATTTTTTCAATGGCCATGACGTAAGCGTGTTCATTGCACATCATGGAGACGTAATCCAGCCTATCCATATAGGGAACGGATTGAATATAGGTTTTATGTTCCGCAAGTTTTTCGGTGGCGCGATGGAGTAAGCCAATATGGGGATCAGCACGCTCGATCACCTCGCCGTCCAATTCCAGAACTAAGCGCAGCACACCATGCGCAGCGGGATGCTGCGGCCCAAAGTTCATGGTGTAATTTCTAATCTCAGCCACGGTAGGTTTCTTCACGAATGACCCGCGGCACCAGTTCACGCTCCTCTATGCTCACCGGCTGATAGACGACGCGTTTCTGCTCTGGGTCGTAGCGCATTTCAACGGTGCCGGACAACGGGAAATCTTTGCGGAACGGATGGCCGATAAAGCCGTAGTCCGTAAGAATTCGGCGCAAATCCGGATGACCTTCAAACAAGATCCCAAATAAATCAAACGCTTCTCGCTCGTACCAATTCGCGGCGGGCCAAATACCAATGACCGAAGGCAGGATGGGAAATTCGTCATCGGCCGCAAACACTTTTAAGCGCAACCGTTGATTAAGCGTCACGGATAACAAATGATAGACCGCGGCAAAGCGACGCCCCGCCCAAATCCCCTCGCCGTAGTCCTGAAAATCTACGCCGCATAGATCAATCAATTGCTCAAATTTAAGTTTTGGGTGATCGCGCAGCGTGCAGCAAACCATTTCTAAATTTTGCGGCGCCACTGTCAGCGTCAGTTCACCTAAATTGCGCACTAACTCACCGCTATCGGCTAACGCTTCTTTTAGACAAAGGGAAAGATCATCCAACGAGGGTGTCATAGAGCTATCTAGCGAGCAATGGTGTTAGTACGTTTGATTTTGTTTTGCAGCTGGATGATGCCGTACAACAGTGCCTCAGCGGTGGGCGGGCAGCCAGGGACATAAATATCAACGGGAACAATGCGATCGCAACCGCGAACAACAGAATAGGAGTAATGATAATAACCTCCGCCATTGGCGCACGATCCCATGGAGATGACCCAGCGCGGCTCGGCCATTTGATCGTAGACTTTGCGTAAGGCCGGGGCCATTTTATTTACCAAAGTGCCCGCGACGATCATCACGTCCGATTGCCGCGGGCTAGGACGAAATAGAATGCCGAAGCGGTCCAAATCATAACGCGATGCCCCGGCTTGCATCATTTCCACCGCGCAACAGGCCAACCCGAAGGTCATGGGCCACATGGAACCGGTGCGCGTCCAATTTACGACGGTATCGATCGTCGTAGTGAAGACGCCTTTGTCGAGATGGCCCTCAATACTCATCGCGTATGCCTCGGTTTATAGCAAGCGTCATTTCAGGCGTTATTCCCATTCCAGCGCGCCTTTTTTCCATTCATATATGAAGCCCACTATTAAAATGGCTAAAAATATCATCATCGCAACATATCCGAACCAGCCTAGTTCCCTAGATACCGCCGCCCAAGGAAAAAGGAATGCGATTTCTAGGTCGAACAAAATAAATAGAATTGCCACAAGGTAATAGCGAACGTCGAATTTCATGCGGGCGTCTTCGAACGCCTCAAAGCCACACTCATAAGGTGAGAGTTTGGCGCTGTCAGGGTGGTGGGGGCCAAGAAGACGACCTGCCACCATAGGCACAACGCCAATGGCTAAGGCCACCAAGACAAACATCAGCACGGGAAAGTAATTTTCTAACATGACAGGCTCACAGCAAGAACGACTAGTGTAGGAGCGCGATGCCTACTCCGTCAAGCCATTTTATTAGAAATTATTCATTTTAAAACAGATGCTTATCCTGATTTTGCTTATGAGAATATAACTTTAATTTATGGTGCCGAAGATCAGACTCGAACTGACACGGCTTTCGCCACCGCCCCCTCAAGACGGCGTGTCTACCAATTCCACCACTTCGGCGGTGTTACGGCGATTCCGGTATGGCGCCCGA
>CAYYOS010000110.1:3643-5683 GCA_964473355.1 uncultured Burkholderiales bacterium
GTCTACCAATTCCACCACTTCGGCGGTGTTACGGCGATTCCGGTATGGCGCCCGACTTGGAGCCCTGTGGTGGAACCGCCTGATTGCTGGGCAAAGACTGAGGAGCCGGTTTAGCTTTAACGGGAACCTGTAAGGTTTTCATTACACCAGAATCTTGTGGATGACTGGAAATGTACGCCAAGGCCAAACTCGTGCAAAAAAATACAACTGCTAATATGGCGGTCGCGCGGCTTAAAAAATTAGACGAACCAGTTGCCCCAAACAGACTACCCGAGGCGCCGCTACCGAATGCCGCGCCCATATCTGCGCCTTTGCCATGCTGCAATAAGACCAAGCCTATCACCCCGATAGCAGCCAAAACATGAATCGTCAAAATGACAGTCTGCATCTAAAACCTTTTCCTTAATTATATGCGCGGCAAATGCTTAAGAATTCTTCCGCTTGAAGAGAAGCACCACCGATTAAGCCGCCATCAATATCCGGCATAGCGAACAATTCTCCCGCATTTGCGGCTTTAACGCTACCCCCATAGAGTATGGTTAAAGTATCTGCTACGCTGGGATTTGCGGCCTTTAGTTTCTTGCGTATAAACGCGTGCACCGCTTGAGCTTGTTCAGGCGATGCAGTGCGACCCGTACCAATGGCCCATACAGGCTCATAAGCCAATACGGCTTTCGCTAAAGCGGCAATTCCCGCCTTAGCAATGACCGCATCCAACTGGCGAGACACCACGTCTTCGGTGGTGTTAGCTTCACGCTCATCCAAGGTTTCACCGACGCAAAGAATCGGGGTAAGCCCGGCCTTTTGCGCCGCGACAAATTTTGCGGCGACCATATGATCATCCTCGTGATACAAAGCGCGACGTTCCGAGTGTCCTACCAATACAAAACGGCAGCCAAAATCGTTTAACATATTGCCCGCAACTTCACCGGTAAACGCGCCTTTTTCGTGCTCACTTAAATTTTGCGCACCCCAAGTAATGGCGCTATTTTGCAGGGAAGCTTGCGCTTGGGCTAAGTACGGAAATGGCACACACACCGCATAGCTGGCGCCCTTGCCTTGTTCTAATCCCGCCCGTAACGCTTCTAACAAAGCTTTGTTTTGCTTAGCATCACCGTGCATTTTCCAATTGCCGGCAACTAGTTTTTCCCGCATGTCTATCCTGTGAACAAATTAGCAAAGGTGGGGATACTACCGAGTTCTGATCGGGTGGTCAATCGAACTTCGCCATTTCTGCAAGCTTGTTCCGCAGGGTAACTAATCTTTAGCTTGCTCCTGGCAATCTCTGCGCTGGTTAAGACCTATTGTTTGCTAATTTGAGCGCTGCAGTGGTATGCCTACGTCGTAACGGTTTCTGATTATTTGACCCAATTTTGCAATCGAAGCTCGCTTACGCGAGAGAATTCTCGTTCATTGTTACTCACTAGCGTCCAACCCATAGCCCGAGCGTGGGCAGCGATCCAGAGGTCGTTATTGCCTATCGATTTGCCACCCCGCTCCAACGTTGCGCGGATATCGCCATAGTGGAGCCCCGCCTCGATAGGCATGGTTTGAACCGGTAAAACGGTCACCAGGGCTGCGAGGGCCTCGGCGTTGCGCTCGGCGTACTGGCTTTTTTGTACTCCGCGCCATAGTTCACCATAAGTGATGACGGAAACACCAGCATGGCCGGTGGCGAGTTTGGCCAGCTTGCGGGCGACAGCGGGCGGTTTGTTCTTGATAAGATAAATGCAGGTATCGGTATCGAGTAGGTAGTGTGTCGCGCTCACAGCATTTCGCGTTCTTGGGGGACAGCGTCATCGCGACCTTCCGCCATGAAATCGTCCGAAAAAGCGCTCAGTACCGCCAGCACACTTTCGACCGTGCTCGGGCGTTCGCGCAGCACTATTTCCTTACCGCGCCGGAAAATTTCCACCTCGCTGGTATTGAAGCGGAATTCTTTGGGCAGGCGCACCGCTTGGCTGTGCCCGGATTTGAATACGCGAGTGGTCGTCATATGCGCTTCCTTTTGGATATACGTAGAGTATATACACAAACGGG
>CAYYOS010000110.1:5693-8377 GCA_964473355.1 uncultured Burkholderiales bacterium
TTGTCCGCTTACTACTGCGCGCTTTTTGGGTTATTTAAAACCCATTTAAATCCTGTTGTTAGTTTACCTGTAAAGGAGTTGGATGAATCCACGTATTTTTGAAACAGGGGTCAAGCAGCCTCTTAACCAAATCGCCCCGTAATATAGTCTTCTGTTTGTTTTTGCGAGGGCTTAATAAAAATCGTATCGGTAACATCAAATTCCACCAACTCGCCCAAATACATAAACGCCGTAAAATCAGAAACACGCGCCGCCTGCTGCATGTTGTGGGTCACAATAAGAATCGTGACGCGATTTTTAAGGCCCGCCATGAGATCTTCAATGCTGGCCGTTGCGATGGGATCTAGCGCCGAAGTAGGTTCATCAAAGAGCAAAATCTCCGGGTCCGTGGCCAGCGCCCGGGCAATGCAGAGCCGCTGCTGCTGTCCGCCGGAGAGATTGAAAGCCAAATCGTGCAGTCTGTCTTTAACCTCATCCCAGAGCGCGGCCGAGTGCAGCGCTTCTTCAACCTTCTCGTCCAATATGCGCCGCTTAGAAACCCCGCGCACCCGCAAGCCATATGCCACGTTTTCGTAAATCGACTTCGGAAAAGGATTAGGTTTTTGGAAGACCATGCTAACCCGCATGCGGATTTCTATGGGGTCCACCTTTTTATTTAAGATATTGACGTTATCAGGCCTAAGTAAAATCTCGCCTTCGTAATGGTTATTAGGGTAAAGATCGTGCATGCGATTAAAGCAACGTAAGAAGGTAGACTTCCCGCAGCCGGATGGCCCTATCAGCGCCGTGATTTTTTTTTCCGCAATGCTTAGGTTAATATTTTTTAGCGCTTTAAATTCATCGTAAAAAAAACTTAACTCCTTCGCTTCAGCTTTTATCGGGACATCCTGAAGTGGATTACCTACCATTTAATGTTCTTTCGCAGTCGATATCTAAGATAAATTGCCAGGGCATTCATTGCCAGCGTCATCGCCAAGAGCACCAGCCCCGCCGCGGCGGCATTGAATTGAAAGGCTTCTTCGGGCCTGGATACCCAATTAAACATTTGTATGGGCATCACGGTAAAGGGATCTTTTAACCACTCGAACGAGATAAACGGAAAACTGTCGGTAAAAGGTGAGTGCGGCAGAAATGCGATAAACGTTAGCGCACCTATTGTAATAATGGGCGCAGTCTCCCCTATTGCGCGAGATAGTCCGATGATGACACCCGTCAAAATTCCCGCTGTGGAATAAGGTAAAACGTGATCAGAAACTGTTTGCCATTTAGTCGCGCCCAACGCATAAGCGGCTTCGCGAATGTTTTTGGGTATGGTACGTATGGCTTCGCGGGTGGCGACAATGACCACCGGCAAAATCAATAAGGCCAAGGTTAATCCGGCTGCGAGTATGCTTTGCCCCAGACCAAACTGGTACACAAACAAACCCAACGCGAGCAAGCCATAAACAATGGAGGGTACGCCGGCCAAATTGGTGACGTTAATTTCGATGATGGCGGTCATCCAATTTTTGGGGGCATATTCCTCTAAGTAAACCCCCGCTGCTACGCCTAAGGGTACGGCAACTAGCGCGGTAACTAACATCACCAAAGTGCTGCCCACCCATGCAGAAAGGATGCCCGCTTCTTCAGGACGCCGCGAAGGGAAGGAAAGAAAAAAATCCGCGGATAGACGCGGCGCACCATCGATAGCAAGATCCAAAAATAAGGCGACTAAGGTGAGAATGGCGATCATCATCGCCAGCAAACCCACCCCGGCAAATATCACATCCCAAAGCTTATGCTTGGAAATAATGGCGCGAATTTCGGTAAGGCGAGCATCTACCATCAGTACACCTCCCGGTAGCGTCTACTTAAAAAATAACCCCCGATATTAAATACCAAGGTCATCAGCATTAAAGTTAGGCCGGCCGCAAAAATAGTTTGATAGCCTATGCTCCCGTGAGGAAGATCGCCAAGGCTCACCTGAACAATGTAGGCGGTAATAGTGGCCGCCGGCTCCATGGGATTCCAGGTTAGATTGGGCTGCATACCGGCGGCTACGGCGACCACCATGGTTTCCCCGATAGCGCGGGATATCCCTAACGTATACGCCGCGGCAATGCCTGAAACGGCCGCGGGTGTAATCACGCGCATGGAAGTTTGAAAACGCGTAGCGCCCATAGCGTAGGAACCCTCGCGGATATGCATAGGCACAGCCCGCATCGCGTCTTCGGACAGGGAACTCACATAAGGAATAATCATAATCCCAATCACCAAGCCTGCACTTAGCATATTAAAGCCAGGCAGCTCTGGGAAAACAGTCTGCAGCATCGGTGTCACAAATACCAGCGCGAAATAGCCATACACGATAGTAGGTACAGCGCCCAATAGCTCCAAAAAAGGTTTAATGGTTTCACGCACGCGGTGGGGAGCGAATTCACTCAGATAAATTGCAATGATGGTACCCAGCGGTATAGCTAAGGCTAATGCCACCACCGTCGTTACCAAGGTGCCGGCTACCAGCGGCATAATCCCATAATGGGCGTCGTCAAATAAGGGCGTCCATTGGGTATCGGTAAAGAAATCTATTAGGGAAACGTGGCTAAAAAAGTTCTGTGATTCGTAAACGAGCACCACCACAATGGCCACGGTTACCGCCACGGAGATTAACGCCGCAAAAAAAAGAAGGAGCTCAATTAAGCGCT
>CAYYOS010000111.1:0-8368 GCA_964473355.1 uncultured Burkholderiales bacterium
GTAAACCTCGTTTTGTTATTTGCCTAATCGATGAATGCGAACACACCCTCCGAGGTTACGGAAATAAAAGTTGACTTGCTCCTTGCCGGCGGTCACACCTACACACATTTCTTTAAACTAGACGATCCTATTCTGCGCAATTTGCTAACCGTCGTTACCGCCCGCGCCTCGGGGCTTGCCAATGCGACTCCCTGCTTATTCCAAATACCGCAAAACCAAGGTAGAAGCACCCTATTTTTTTCCAGCGAACATTTGATTGCCATTTTGACGGAACCGCCTCTTGTTGTTCAACCCCCGCCGCCAACATCCACTTTACCTTCTAGTTTTTTACAGCTAGAAAACTTTTTTTCCGACGAGGAACACCAACGCTTATTAAAGTTTGTTATGCAGCAAAAAAGCAATTTCGTTTCATCTAGCACCTCAACTAGCGATTTGAACTATCGCCGATCCTCAGTACTTTCCGCATTTCCTGAATTTTCCGCACTCATTTTAAAAAAAATTGAGGCTGTACTACCACAGGTACGCGAAAAGTATGCACTACCCCCATTCCCTATTGCGCAAATCGAATCCCAACTGACCGCCCACAACGATAGTAACTTTTACAAAGTGCATAATGACAACGGTAGTCCGGACACAGCTACGCGAGTCCTCTCCTACGTGTACTATTTTTATAGAGAGCCTAAGGGTTTTGAGGGTGGCGAATTACGCATTTACGATAGTAAAATTGAAAACCATACCTACGTTCAAGCAGAGTCCTATCAAACTGTTGAACCGCTAAACAATAGCATCGTATTTTTCCTAAGCCGTTATCTGCATGAAGTCATGCCTGTCAAATGCGCTTCAAAGTCTTTCGCAGATAGTCGATTTACTATTAATGGATGGGTACGCGAGGCTAAGCAGTAGGTCACCGCCCTTCCTGAATTAACCCCGTCGCGGTAAAATCAACATCAATTAAATTTTAAGGGCTCCTATGTCTGGGCATAGTAAATGGTCAACGATCAAGCACAAGAAGGCCAAAACCGACGCCAAGCGCGGTAAAATTTTTACGCGCTTAATTAAAGAAATTACCGTGGCTGCACGCTTAGGCGGTGCCGACATTTCCGCGAACCCGCGGCTGCGCTTAGCCGTGGACAAAGCCTACGAACAAAATATGCCAAAGGAAAATGTCGAACGTGCTATTAAGCGCGGTGCCGGCGAATTAGACGGCGTCAACTACGAAGCGGCGCGCTATGAAGGCTATGGCGTGGGCGGCGCGGCGATTATGGTAGATTGTTTAACGGATAATAAAGTGCGCACGGTGGCTGAGGTGCGTCACGCGTTCACCAAACACGGTGGCAATATGGGTACAGACGGATCGGTAGCCTATCTGTTCAAACATTGCGGACAATTGATACTGGAGCCCGGTAGCAACGAAGACAAGGTGATGGAAACCGCTCTGGAGCTGGGTGCTGAGGATGTCGTCAGCAACGAAGACGGGAGCATTGAAGTGATCACTGCACCAGCAGACTTTATGATAGTGAAGGAAGGGTTAAAGAAGGCGGGGTTGACTGCAGTTTTTGCGGAAGTAACCATGAAGCCCTTGTCCGAAAATTTATACAGCGGCGAGGATGCTGTTAAGATGCAAAAACTCTTGGATGCGTTGGAGAATTTGGATGACGTTCAGGAAGTGTATACCAATGTAGTTATCGATGAGGAATAGAAAGGGCGATCATTCGTATTCTTGGGATTGATCCGGGGTTAAGAATTACTGGGTTTGGCGTGATTGAAAAATCCGGCCAAAGCTTGGAGTATGTGGTCAGTGGCTGTATTCGCACTTCCGCGGGCGCGTTGGCAACACGCTTGAAGGTATTATTAGAAGGTTTAGGTGAAGTCATACAAGAACACCATCCTCAACAAGTAGCCTTGGAGCAGGTGTTTGTCAATGTCAATCCCCATTCAACGCTGCAGCTCGGCCAAGCACGTGGCGCGGCAATCTGCGCTGTCATCGTTAACAATCTTCTTTTGTCTGAATACACCGCGTTGCAGGTAAAGCAAGCCGTGGTTGGCAAAGGCCACGCCGACAAGTCGCAGGTGCAAGACATGGTGCGTCGCCTTTTAAATCTGGATGGTCTGCCCAGCCCTGACGCTGCCGATGCACTTGCCTGCGCCATCTGCCATGCGCACGCCAGCCAAGGCCTGGGCCAGTTGGCGTTAAGCGGCTATCGGATGAAAAGAGGGCGGCTAATTAGTTTATGATAGGTCGTATCACGGGGGTGCTCCGTGAAAAACATCCGCCTCAAGTTTTAGTGGAAACCCAAGGTATAGCTTATGAAATCGATGTGCCGATGAGCACATTTTATAATCTCCCGGCCTTGGGCGAGACCATCAGCCTCTACACCCACTTTGTGGTAAGGGAAGACGCCCAACAACTATTTGGTTTTGCCACGGATAGCGAACGTAGCGCTTTTCGTCAATTAATTAAAGTGAGTGGCGTCGGCGCAAAAATCGCCTTAGCGGTGTTAAGCGGTTTAAGTGTGACAGACTTGGCCGCGGCGATTGCCCTGCGGGAATCCGCTACCTTAGTTAAAGTGCCCGGTATAGGCAAAAAAACCGCCGAGCGTTTACTCTTAGAATTGCGCGATAAGCTGCTTGCGCCGCCGGTTTCTGTGCAATCCGGCACAGCCCACACTGCTCCCACCACGCCCGCTGCAGACACCTTAAACGCATTGCTTGCGTTAGGTTACAACGACCGCGAAGCTCAGTGGGCTATTGCTGCATTGCCGTCGGGCCTAGGTCTTTCTGATAGTATTAGACAGGCCCTAAAAATATTGTCCAAGCAATGATAGACCGATGATAGACACCGAACGTTTAATCAGCGCGGCACCGCGCACGGTGGCGGAAGAAAAAGAAGAACGCAGTTTGCGGCCGCAAGCCTTGGCTGAATATATCGGCCAGGAAAAAGCGCACACCCAGTTACAGATTTTTATCGAGGCCGCGCGTAATCGTGCTGAAGCTTTGGATCATGTGTTGTTGTTTGGACCACCGGGCTTAGGTAAAACCACGCTCGCGCATATTATCGCGCACGAAATGGGCGTGAATTTGCGGCAAACTGCGGGGCCGGTTCTAGAACGCGCCGGCGATCTCGCGGCGATGTTAACTAATCTTGAACCGCATGATGTTTTATTCATAGATGAAATTCATCGTTTAAGTCCACTGGTCGAAGAAATTCTTTATCCTGCCTTAGAAGATTTTCAACTTGATATCATGATAGGTGAAGGGCCGGCGGCGCGTTCAGTTAAACTGGAATTGCCGCCCTTCACCTTAGTTGGCGCAACCACACGTGCAGGCATGTTAACCAACCCCTTGCGGGATCGCTTTGGAATTACCCTGCGCTTGGAATTTTATACGCCCCCGGAACTCGTACAGATCGTCGCCCGTTCCGCCCGCCTAATGAAAATCGAACTCACTGCGGAAGGCGCACTGGAAATTGCGCGGCGCTCGCGCGGCACACCGCGCATCGTGAACCGCTTGTTGCGTAGGGTTCGGGACTTTGCTCAAGTGAAATCACACGGCGTAGTCACTCTGGAGGTGGCGCAGGCCGCCCTCACCATGCTGGACGTCGACATGCTGGGACTGGACGTGATGGATCGCAAATTATTGTTAGCGGTAATTGAAAAGTTTGATGGTGGCCCGGTGGGGATTGAAAGTTTAGCCGCGGCCATCGGAGAAGAACGAGGCACCATAGAAGATGTTTTGGAGCCCTACTTGATTCAGCAGGGGTACTTGATGCGTAGCCCTCGCGGCCGGCTGGCCACGCGAACTGCCTATGCACATTTTGGCTTATCGGTGCCAGCCGCGGCTGTCACCCCCGACTTATGGGATGAAAAAAACTTACCATGACGTTTACCAAAGACCTGTCCTTTCTCAGTCTAATCAGCGGCGCCAGTTTGGTTGTGCAACTGGTGATGCTACTTTTACTGCTCGCCTCGTTGATGTCCTGGTGGTATATCTTCAGTAAATCTTTTGCAATTAAGGCTGCAACCCAACGCACCGATGCCTTCGAGCAAGCGTTCTGGTCCGGCACCGACTTAACTACGCTCTACGCGACGGTTAGTCGCGAACGGCAAAGCATGGGAATGGAAAAGATATTTGAAGCCGGGTTTAAGGAATTCACTAAGCTCAAAAGCCAGGGCAAAATGGATATTAACGCTGCCATGGATGGCACGCGCCGCGCCATGCGTGCAGCCTACCATAGAGAGATTGACTTACTCGAAGCGCATCTTGCTTTCCTAGCGACAGTGGGCTCGGTCAGCCCGTATGTCGGTTTGTTCGGCACGGTATGGGGGATTATGAACGCCTTTCGCGGCTTAGCAAATGTGGTTCAGGCGACGTTGGCGCACGTCGCGCCCGGCATCGCTGAAGCCCTTATTGCCACGGCTATGGGCTTATTTGCAGCCATTCCGGCAGTGGTAGCCTATAACCGCTTTTCGCATGACGTTGATCGCTTGAGCACGCGCTTTGAAAGTTTTATGGAGGAATTTTCCAATATTTTACAGCGCCAGGTGAACCTATAATGTTGGGGCGCCTCATATGATCGCGACTCGTCGGCGGCGTTTTATGAATGAAATAAACGTCGTACCCTACATCGACGTTATGTTAGTGTTGCTGATTATTTTTATGGTGACGGCACCATTGGTTAATCCCGGCCAAATAGAGCTGCCCAGCGTGGGCGAAAATTTAGCTGCGCCGGTGGCGCCACTGCAAATAACGATCAAGGCTAAAAAGCGCTATAGCCTCCAGAATGGCCCAGGCAAATTCACGGAAGCGACCCCGGGGAACTTGATATCGAAAATTAAAAGCATGCAATCGTCTCCGGATCAAGCGGTAGTGATCGCCGCTGCGGGCAAATCGAGTTACCAAGATGTAATGGATGTCATTGATGTTTTACAGCAAAATCAAATCAAGAAAGTCGGCTTGCTCACCAAACCCTCGGGGAAATAGTGGCACCTAGTCGAGCGCAACCGGGCAAATTCCGCGCTGCCCTCATGGCCATAGCGGTCCACGTGTTATTTGTTGGTTTCTTAATTTTTGGTGTGAACTGGCAGAACAAAGAACCCCCCGCCATGCAGGTTGAATTATGGGATAAACTGCCAACCCCGCCGCCACCCAAGCAAAGCGAAATTGAGCCACCACCCGCGCCACTTCCTAAGCCTGAGCCCACGCCAAAGAAAATTACTCCGCCGGAGCCGGTTGTGGC
Source organism: uncultured Burkholderiales bacterium (assembly GCA_964473355.1). GTDB lineage: Bacteria > Pseudomonadota > Gammaproteobacteria > Burkholderiales > REEB80 > CAYYOS01. The sequence goes on from CAYYOS010000111.1 coordinate 5,237, forward strand.
CGATACGCCAACGAAGAACGCCGACATCGCCTTGAAAAAGGCGCAGCGTAAAAAGGAAAAAGAGGAAGCGGAGCAATTGCGCGTTGCTAAGGCCGAACAAAAGCGTATAGAGCAAGAAAAAGCAGCGAAAGAAAAACAGCAGGAAAAGTTGCTTCAGGAAAAACAGGAATTAGAACGAGCTAAAGTGAAAGAACAGCGGGAACAACTTGAAGCCAAGCAATTATTGGAAAAACGCCTAGCGCAGCTGAGCCGCCAAGAAGCGGCTCGAGAGGCGCAGGAAAAACTGGAGCTCGATAAGGTGCGTGAAGCGCAACTAGCGGCCCAGGCTCAGCGCGAGGCACAGTTAGCAGCAGCTAGCAATAGTTTAGTGAATGACTACAAAAGCCGCATACGCAGCAAGATTAAACGCTTTATTATCCTGCCCAGCGAGCTGAACGGGAATCCCCAAGCGGAATTTGATGTCACACTCATGCCCAGCGGCGAAGTATTACGCGTGGCGCTGGCAAAAAGCAGTGGCACACCCGCTTATGATACCGCGGTAGAGCGCGCGATATATAAGGCTCAGCCCTTGCCTTTACCGCCACAAACCGAGCTATTTAGCCAGTTCCGCGAGTTACGCTTAAAGTTTCGCCCCAATGACGAGGGCTAAGAATGGTAACCAGTAAAATGAAGTTTAAAGTGAACATTAATTAAGGTTAAGGACATGATGCGTTGCGATACTCGAGTTTTAGTAATTACATTAATGTCATTGTGGTGGAGTATACATGGAGCTAATGCCGCTTTAGAAATTGAAATCACCGGCGGCGGCGCGAACCAGATTCCCATCGCTATTGTTCCCTTTGCCGGGGAAGGTGCATTAGCGCAAAGCATTAGCAGTATTGTCGCAGCCGACTTGCAACGCAGTGGTTTATTTAAGTTGGTGGATACTCGCGGCATAGCGCCCCCTAGCGACCCACGCGAAGTGCGTTATCCGGAGTGGGCGCAGCGCGGCGCCGATGCCATCGCTATCGGGTCACTCGCGGCACGCGGTGATGGCAAATTTGACCTAGCCTTTCGTCTACTCGATGTGCTTAAACAAACGCCTTTGAGTGGTTTAAGTTACACCTTAACACCGGCGCAAGCGCGCCTCACCGCGCATCGCATTGCTGATGAGATTTATGAAAAATTAACCGGCGACAAAGGCGTATTTAGTACCCATATCGCTTATGTTGTCAAAACCGGCAGCCGCTACGAATTGCAAGTTGCTGATGCGGACGGTTACGGCGCACGCACGGCCTTAGCATCCAATGAGCCGATTATTTCACCGAGCTGGTCGCCGGACGGCTCACAACTTGCCTACGTGTCCTTCGAAAAAAAGAAGCCCATCGTTTATATTCAGTCCTTGCTCACCGGGCAACGGCGGGTATTGGCGGAATTTAAAGGAAATAATAGCGCCCCGACTTGGTCCCCGGACGGCCGCCAATTATGTATCGTATTATCGCGTGACGGCAGCTCCCAACTTTACCTCATCAACGCCGACGGCAGCGGCTTACGACGATTTTCTTCCAGTAGCGGCATTGATACCGAACCTGCGTTTTCGCCCGATGGGCGTAGCATTATTTTCACCTCCGATCGCGGCGGCAGCCCTCAAATTTATCGTCAGCCGACTAGTGGTGGCGCGGCGCAACGCCTAACTTTTGAAGGGAGTTACAACGTTTCCCCACACTTCAGTCCGGACGGCAAAAGTTTTGCATTTATACAAAGAAATGGTGCCAATTTCCAAGTGGCTGTGCAGGACTTAAGCACCGGCCAAGTGCAAGTTCTATCGGATAGCCGGCATGATGAATCGCCCAGCTTTGCGCCTAATGGCAAAATGATTATTTATGCCACTGAAATTGGCCGCCGCGGCGTACTCGCTACGGTTTCTAGTGATGGTCGTGTCAAGCAGCGATTGTCGCAAACTGCGGGCGATGTGCGCGAACCTGCGTGGAGCCCCGCCTTCCAATAACCATTCATACAATTAATTTTTTAGGAGACATAATGAATAAAGCACTATTAAGCCTCAGCTGTTTATTTTTTTTAGCCGCATGCGCGACCGACGATGAGCGTGTGATTAAAGATGATCGCGCGGGCGGCGCGGGAGTAATCGTGCAACCGCCGCCACAAACGAGCGCGCCCACTACGGGCTCGCAAACCACACCGGTGCCGCAGACTCGGGTCGGCGTAGACCCCTTGCGCGACCCCACGAACATTTTATCGAAACGCAGCGTGTACTTCGCTTATGATAGTTATACGGTGGAGGAGCAGTATCGCCCCGTTGTTGAAGCGCACGGGAAATACTTAAGCGGGAAGTCTAATGCTAATGTACTCATTCAAGGTAACACCGACGAACGCGGCAGCCGTGAGTATAATTTAGCCTTAGGGCAAAAGCGTGCCGAAGCGGTTAAACGTATGCTAAGTGCCTCGGGTGTCGCTGAACGGCAAATCGAAGCGGTGAGTCTGGGCGAAGAAAAACCTAAAGCCACGGGTAGCGACGAATCCGCTTGGGCACAAAATCGTCGCGCCGACATCATTTATCAGGGTGAATAATACCTAACTATTTAGGATGAGGGCTATGCGCATTTTCTTGTTTATCGTTTTATTTGGTGCTAACGCCTACGTTGGTGCCGCCCTCATGTCCGACGATGACGCTCATCGGCGTATTATCAATTTACAGCAGCAGGTACAAGTTTTTGAGGCGCGCATCGCGAGACTTGAAGCAGCGCTTGCGACTAACAAGGGCCCGGGCGAATTTTTAGCGCAAATGGATGCGTTAAAAAATGAGCTCGCACAGCTACGCGGGCAAATTGAAGTACAAATGCACGAAAGTGAAAACGCGCAAAAGCGTAATCGCGATTTGTATTCCGACTTGGACGCGCGCATGCGTCAGTTGGAGCGAAACGCCGCGGCGCCGCCCCAACCGCCGCAGGTCGTTCCGTCATCTTCCGCAACTGACAATAGGCCCGCGGCGCCGACTGGACCCCCCCCGCCTAGCAAACCTGGTATAGCTACCAGCCCGAGCGCCGAGATAGCCGCATATGACGCGGCTTATGCCTATTTCAAAAGCGGCAACTATGCGGCTGCCATCACCCGGTTTAATAATTTTGTGCAAAC
>CAYYOS010000112.1:0-8243 GCA_964473355.1 uncultured Burkholderiales bacterium
TCCGGCTTCCGGCCCCAGACGCGTCTGATTCCAATCTAACCATTGCTCAACTTGGGCACGCGCTTTCAGTTCGGTTGGGTACCAAGTGTGCGCCTTATGTTTATCCGCAAGGTAGCGCATGATCGCTTGCGACTCCCACAGCACAAAACCCTCATCATCAATAACAGCGACTTTACAATTCGGATTGAGTTTTTGGAATTCCGGTTCGTATTGCTTGCCGGTCATTAAATCCACCGTTTCATAACGATAAGGGATCTTTAATTCTTCGCAGAGCATTTGAACGCGGCGTGCTGCATTGGACCAAGGGTGACCGTAGAGTTTCATTTTTCCTCCAATTGATAACAACGGTTAAAGAGCCAATAAAAATATAACAACGATGCATGCCACGCTGGCAAAAAATGCGAGAGAGCGTAGCACGCCAAAATTGGCGAGGTAAAACACGCCATGCGCTATGCGGAAGCCGATATACGCTAGCGCCCAGCCGTCCATGAGCGCCTGCGGCGCAGCGCGGAGATGCGCGATAATGACTACGGCTGCGAACGGTGCAAAGTTTTCTAAAGCGTTTAGATGCGCCCAGTGGGCGCGCTGCCGCCAGCCCGACAATTCTTGTTGAAGCTTTCGCGGGGAAAGATTCTTTTGCAGGTCATAGTGGTTGATTCGCCAGGCTACCGCCCAAGGATAGGGCAAAAACGCAGCTACAAAAACGCACCAATAGGCTATTGTCATTTATCCACCCCAAATTAAACTATCGCAACCCCTATTACTTTGTTTGCGAAAAAAGGCTTGCTACGTAACGTTTGAAATGACGCATTTGCTCCCCGAGTATTTTTCCATCTTGCTTTGCCTTAACCAGAATAAGCGCCCCTTCGATGACGGCTATAAAATGATCGGCCAGGCTTTTGGTATCAAATTTAGCCCGCGGCGCGTATTGTTTTTTTGCGGCCTTTAGATCGTTTTCCATCAGCGCAGCCCATTGAGCAAAATAACCCCCGCAGCTTGCGCCGATTGCGGGATGGGTGTCGCATAGATCTTGCGAAAAACTTCCCAATAAGCATCCCTTAAGCGTTTCCGGATTGCTACTCATTTTGATGATGAAATCAATGTATCCAAATACCCTAGCTAGCGGATCGCGCTTTTTCACGAATGGGGCTGCCTGCATAGCTTGAATTTGGCCCGCCATATAGTGCGCTAACACCGCTTGGCCGAGGTCCTCCTTATTAGAAAAATAATGAAAGAAACTGCCCTTGGTTACCGCAGCCGCCTTACAGATATCTTCCAGGGACGTTGCGTTAAACCCCTTTGCCAGCATGAGCTGTTGTGCGGCCTCGAGGAGCTTAGTTTTAGTGGCTGGAGTGACTAAAGTGTTTTTCATAACATACCTACCGGTTGGTATAATGATAGAGCTGTGAATTTTTGTCAACTGTCCTGGTTCGGCCAATTCCGGATAAACCTCCGACATCGACGCCAGGGGCATCCCATAGGCCGGCACTATTACTTTCGGCCTATGTCTTTTGGCCTATTGGCAATTTCTTAATTCAATTCAATACTCTTACGAGGGGAGTTTTTTAAGATGTTTGCGCCCGCAGTCTAGTCGTTGCGCGGTTTTTAGGGGATGTTAGGGCAGACATCGGCCTTTCGCCGCCCGAAGCGTCCCTCATTTCCTTAGGAAGATTCGATGGTTCTGTCTTTGGCGTTAACCCAAAATCGGCAATTCCGCCGCCACCAATTTGGTCGTGCTATTTGTATAAATTAACGCGAGCTCCGCGCATCGTGGGGTGGCGCCCGCGATGCCCCATTTGGTTTCTGTTGCTTGCAACAATAGTAAGCACATCGCCCGTAAATTGCGCTGCAAACGTGACCGAGCTGGATTTTTTAGGCGAGATGCCCATAGTGCTGTCGGTTTCCCGCTTGCGCCAGCCCACTTCAGAGGCACCAAGCGCTACCAGCGTGATAGATAGAGAAATGATACGGGCGTCGGGTTTTCGTGAGGTTGCTGATTTATTCCGATTGGTTCCGGGTTTTTATGTTGGCCACGTGAGTGGCAATCATCCCGTGGTGTCTTATCACGGTCTTACCGGGGAATATTCCCCCCGTTTACAAGTGCTAATAGACGGGCGGTCAGTTTACTCCCAGCTTTTCGGGGGGGCGGAGTGGTCAGATATCGCACTCTCCATAGATGACATTGAACGTATTGAGATTGTGCGGGGGCCCAACGCCGCAAGCTTTGGCTCTAATGCTTTTTTTGGGGTGATCAATATTATCACCCGGCACCCCGCGGAAGAAAAAGGGAGTTTTGCCTCCCTCACTATTGGAGAAAAAGGTCTACGCGAAGGAACATTGCGCACCTCCTTGCATTCCGGGGCGCTTTCGGCGCGCGCGACTTTTAATTATCTGGGGAATAATGGTTTCGATGATCGCTATGACGATATCCGTCGGCGCTTCGTCAATGTACGTGGCGACTATCAACTTAACAATACCGACAACATCGATTTTCAATTTGGTGCGACGCGCGGTGCTCGCCAGCGTGGATTTGCGGAGTGCGCGTTAACTTTGGACTGCCAACGCACGCAAAAAATTAATGCTAATTTCATGCAAATGCGCTGGCAGCGCAAGTTTGATACTTCTTCGGAACTAAGCGTCCAAGTTTTTCATGAGTATCATAGCGCCAGGGAAAGGGGGACGGAGCCCATAGCCCAAATCGGCGGGCCGCCGCAATTTTTTGCCATTGATAACCACAACACTACGCGGCGCAGCGATTTTGAAATTCAACATATTATAGTGCCGCACTCAGATTGGCGAGTGGTATGGGGAGGCGGCTCTCGCCGCGACAGCGTATACGCCCCACTACTTTTTTCGCGCTCCGATTCGATTAATACAACCCTGAATCGGATATTTGCACACGCCGAGTGGCGTCCAACATCACAGTGGCTGGTTAGTGGCGGGGCAATGCTGGAAGACAACAGCCTAACGGGGTTTGACGCCTCCCCCCGGGTTGCCTTGCACTATCTGCCAACACCCAATCAGAGCATACGGCTAAGCGCTTCTCGCGCCACGCGTATTCCGACTACTTTCACCGAGTATGCAAATTTCCATTTTGATTTCGGCACGATTCAACTGCAACCTTTTTTGAGCAGTGGCGGCGTCCGCGCCGAGACCATTTTGTCCCGAGAAATCGGATACGTCGGGAATTTTTTCGATCAACGCTTAAATCTCGATTTACGGGTCTTCCACGAAAAATTAGGCGACTTAACAACAGCGGTGACCGTGCCTTTCGGCAACGCGATTAACGGTATCACCACCGATTTTATTAATGCCAATAACGCCACGGTCAAAGGTTTTGAGGCGCAATTAAATTTTCGGCCCGACGCCCAAAGCCGAGTGTTACTAAGCTATGGCCGGACTTCAGTAAACAGCAATTCGCCCGTACTGGAAAATACGCCGCCTAGAAATACCATTGGGGGATTAATCACCCGCGCCTTTGCTGATGATTGGAGCACCAGTCTTGGCTATTATCAAACCAGCGGCCGCAGTCCTAATGAACTGCAACCGTTTAACCAGGCTAGCAACATTCCTCTGGCGCGGCGACTGGACTTGCGATTAGCCAAGGCTATGAAAACGGCCTGGGGCCGAGGAGAGTTCTCCGTGGTCGTGCAAAATATCCTCGACCCTTATGTGGACTATAGCGTTGTCAATAAGTTTGATCGGCGCGCATTTGTTCAAATTCAGTTAAATTTTTAGGCGCCCTGCCATGCGACAGGCTTCCTTCAAATTAACAGCAGCCAATACTCCACGAGGTCGACGCAGGTTACTGGCAAATTTTTTTTTGGCGCTATGGGCCAGCTCCCTCTCCGCTTATACGCTGGGCCATCAAGTGGCGATCGTACATAGCACGGATACGCCCGCATATAAACAGGTTGCTGATCTAATACGAACGCAATTGGAAAACTCCCCGCAGCCAAAAGTTACTACATTTATGATCAATACAGCCGCGCTGCAGGAAAGAGGGGTGACTGCCGTGCGTGGGGGGACGACTTTAAGTGTGGCCATTGGCGTACGTACCTGCGAAATCGCGGCCGCCCTAGAGAGTAAAATTCCGGTTTTTTGCGTGCTGGTTCCGCGTAGCGCATTTGAAAAAATTCAACGTGAGCGCACCGGTGATACCAGGATGCTGTCGGCCATTTTTATTGATCAACCTTTAGAGCGTCAGGTGGAACTGATTCGTGTCGCCCTACCCGGTAAAGGGCGGATTGGTGTGGTTTTCGGAAACGAGTCTTTTGATCAGCTCCCTTTGCTTTCTGCGGCTGTTCGCGAGGCGGGCTTACAACTCCGCTGGGAGAAAGTTACTCAATCCGACGCGCTGTTGGGCGCCCTGCAAAAAGTCCTGGGAGAAGCGGACGTACTGCTGGCACTCCCTGACCCGCTGGTGTTTAACCGTGATTCAATCCAGGGCGTGCTCCTTACGACCTACCGCTACCAACAACCATTATTTGGTTTTGCCGAATCATATGCACGCGCCGGGGCGATATTGGCTTTATATTCTACGCCAGCGCAAATTGCTGAGCAGTGCGCAGAAATAATTCTACGGGCAGCGCGGATGAGAAATTTAGTACTCCCTCCTCCGCAGCATCCCAAATATTTTAGTATTAGCATTAATAACCAAGTGGCGCGCTCGCTGGGTATTGTCATGGCTGATGAAGCCGTCCTACGAGATAGACTCAAGATAATCGAGCCCGAATCATGAAAAGTTGGGGCATTGAGCTCAGGGTCTTTTTCATTTCGTTAATGCCCGTTACGGTAATAGCGTTGTTGCTGGTAGCCTATTTCGTCACCGCACGCATCGCAGAACTAAGCCAATCGTTAAACGAGCGTGGCTTAGCTATCGCTCGGCAAATGGCGCCAGCCAGCGAGTATGGGCTGTTTTCCGGTAACACCGAGATTCTCCAAGCCTTGACGCGTGCGGCGCTCCGCGAAGCCGATGTGGAGGCTGTAAGAATTCTTGATAGTAGCGGCACGGTCCTTGCATCGAGCCGCCAAGGCTCTTTGGAAGCAGGAATTGCCAGGCAGCATTCGCAGACGCCTGATCTGCTGTTTAGTGCCCCGGTTTTTCAAAGTCAAATTGATATTGGTAATAATATCGATCCCAGCTCTACCGCTAAAACGCCCGCGAGGACGCTGGGCACCATAGAAGTTGAATTGGGCACAGCACGTACAGAAGCGCAAAAAAACCGCTTTATCCGCAATGCCATTTACATTACCCTCTTTGGTTTAATATTCACTGCCCTCTTGGCCGCGAGCATAGGACGCAGCGTAACTCGGCCAATTTTAGCTTTGACCGCGGCAGTGAAAGAGCTGGAAAGGGGAAATCTCGACGTACGCGTGCATACCGGTGCAACGGCCGAACTCGCGACACTGGAAAAGGGCTTTAACCAGATGGCGAGTGCCCAGCAATCTGCCCAGGATACTCTTACCGCCGAAGTAGCGGCCGTAACCAGGCAGCTGGAAACGCGGGCGGGAGAAGAGTCACGTGCGCTCACGCAGCAAAAAGAAATGGCTGAACAAGCGCGCGCAGAAGCGGAAGCCGCGAATCGCTCCAAATCGCGTTTCCTCGCATCAGCGAGCCATGATTTACGCCAACCGCTTCATGCCTTGGGTTTATTTGCCGCGGCTTTGAGCGAAAAACACTTTGATCCAGATACCCGCGCTTTGGTGGCGAACATCGCTGCCTCGGTGCGTTCTTTGGAATCATTATTTAATGCCTTGCTCGATATTTCCCGGCTAGACGCTGGCATCATAGCGCCTCATGTGCGCCATTTTGCGTTACAACCTTTATTTGAACGCATCGCCACTGACTATACCCCGCAAGCGCTGGAACAAGGGCTACGACTACGGGTTGCCAAAACGCGGGCCGTGGTTTTTAGCGACCCCATCCTACTAGAGCAGATGTTGCGTAATCTTGTGTCCAATGCTATTCGCTATACCTACAAGAATGGGGTCTTACTGGGTGCCCGCCGTTCCGGGGGAGCGCAGTTACGAGTGGGTTGCTGGGACACCGGCATCGGTATAGATAAATCGCATCATAGCGAAATATTTACGGAGTTTTTTCAATTAGGCAATCCCGAACGCGACCGCGCCAAAGGCTTAGGGTTGGGGCTGGCAATCGTGCAGCGCCTCGCACGAATTCTAAAATATGAAATTCACGTGGTGTCGACCCCGGGTGTGGGTTCTTGTTTTAGTTTTGACGTGCCGTTGGGTAATCCGGCTTTGCTGTCTAACACAAAAGCACACCCGGCCACTCGCTTCGACGATGCACGAGTGTTAGTCATTGATGATGAGCGCTCTGTGCTTGATAGCACCTGCGCACTTCTGCAAGGCTGGGGATGCAAGCCGGTGGCAGCAGATTCGTTGGCTGCCGCCATGGATGTATTGGCGGGCGGCTCGCCGGCGTTAATTTTGGCGGACTATCGATTACGTAACAACGAGACGGGTGTCGCCGCCATTAATGTATTGCGGCAGACTTTTGGGGCGAGCATCCCGGCCGTGCTCATCACTGGCGACACGCTAGGGCAACACGATGTTGGGGTAGGACCTTACTACACGCTGCACAAACCTGTCAGCCCGGCTAAATTGAGAGCGCTGATGAAAAGTTTATTGAAGTAGTGCCAGCGCCCCCGGCAGCTCGGTTGTCGGGCGTTAGGTGCGTGAAGCGAAAGTGGCCAGCCTCATATTTCGCAGTACAGTTATGGCAATTTCTTCCACCGACATGAGGGTAGTATCCAGATAAGCAATGCGCTGTGCGGCAAACAACTCCTCCGTGGCCGCAACCTCACGCCGACAATTATCTAAATCCGCATAGTGGCTACCCGGTTTTCGTTCATGACGAATCTTAGCTAGGCGGTCCGGCTTGATGGTGAGTCCATAGAGCTTTTGGCGATAGGGCGCAAGCGGCTTGGGCAAATTTACACCCATGTCGTCGGGGGTGATGGGATAGTTAGCGGCGGCTACACCGTATTGCATAGCCAGATATAAGCTAGTGGGCGTTTTTCCGGTGCGCGATACGCCAATTAAAATGACATCCGCTTGCGGGTAATTGGCGGTTGTCATGCCGTCATCATTTGCCAGCGCATAGTTTACGGCGGCCATGCGTTGCTCGTAGATCAACTCGTTGCCGATTCCATGCGTGAGACCCAGCGCGTGGGACGATTCGATGCCCAATTCGGATTCCAAGCGCTTGATGAAATCCGAAAAAAGATCAAAGCACAGCCCACTTGCCGAATAAACGATCTTGCGAATTTCAGTATCGACGAGCGTGCTTATCACGAGCGGTCTGACGCGATCTTTCTCGGCGGCATGATTAATTTCAATCACCGCGGCTTGGGCTTTCTCCACGGTGTCTACAAAGGGCAAGGTACGTTTTGAAAATACCACATTCGGAAATTGGCTAAGCAATGTTTTACCCAACATCTCCGCGGTAATGCCGGTGCGGTCAGAAACAAAAAATACCGTACGTTGAATTGTCATATTTGGAAAAGCCATTTCCGGCTGACTAAGATTATAATCTAACCTATTTCAGGCGGGTTTTATGAAGGAGTTGCTACACATTCTGGAACTACCCCAGTCCGGTGATGCCCTGGGCAAGACGCCGGTCAAAAACTTAGGCTTCCTGTCTTGCACCAATACGGTCGATATCAAGCATGTCCCTTTCTATGGACCTTGCATTATCACCGTGCTGTCCGGAAAGAAAACAATTTTTGATCCACGCGGTGCGATTACTTGCGAAGTGGGGTGTACGGTTACTGTGCCCGCGCCCGCGAGCTTCGATCTTAGGAACGAGCCGGATCACCAGAGCAAACGTTATAAAGCGCTAGTTATACCTTTTGCCCATAAGGCACTCGATGATCTGAGCAAAGTCCACGGCATAAGTCATGATCGGCACGATGATGATGTACGGGTGTTAAAGTTTGAGTATGACGTCATTCTGGCCGACGCGCTAAAACACTACCTCACCTGCGGGGATAACGGCGCATTAATGAACCACAGACTTATGGAAATTTTGTTGATCTTGGTCAGTAAAAATCCTCATCTTCTGTCTTACACGCTAGCCCAAGATGTTTGGAGTCAACGCGTGCGGGCAATTTTGGCAACGGATCTGGCTCAGGACTGGGATATCAACGAGGTATGTAAACGCTTGGCTACCACGGAGTCGACCTTGCGACGCAATCTCAACAAAGAAAATGTAGGGTTTC
>CAYYOS010000113.1:0-8204 GCA_964473355.1 uncultured Burkholderiales bacterium
CGTCCAAATTTTCGCCGTTACCATACACGGCTGCGCTGGAAATATGCAGCACGCGTTTAATCCCAGCCGTCTTCGCGCAATTAAATACATACTGGCTTGCGCCGAGATTGATTTCATCCATGGCGGCTTTTTTCATGCGCCCGGGATGGATAATAAAGGCCATGTGAATTAAGGCGTCACAGCCTTGGAGCATAGTCGGTAAGTGCGGGCTGCGCATGTCTAGCCGTGCGGTCTCCAACTTTTGGTGTCGATAGCGGCAAGGCAGCAAATCTATCCCTCTCACCGTTCGAATATCCGGATGCGCGCACAGTTGCGGCAATAAGCTGTTCGCCAAATGGGCAGCGCAGCCCGTTACAAATACCTTCATGAAAAAGCCGGCAGGACTTCTTGGGCGAAGTACTGCATGGATTCCTGAGTCACGTCATGCGGCAGCGCACCCGCGCCAAACGCGCATAAAACGTGACTTACGCCGTGTTCCTTATATTTTTGCAGCGCCGCAATGCAAGTTTGCGCGTCCCCCACCACGACCATACCAAAGGTTTCTAGTAACGCTAAATGCACGCCATGCTTTAGCAGTTGACGAAATCGCCCAAGATCAGAAAAATGCGCATAGCTGGGGTAATGCTTTTCCAGCACCGGCAAAACGGTTTCGTAGAGTTTGCTATAAAACCAATTAAAAGCTTGCGCGGCAAGTGCCTTAGCGCGTTTTTTATCCGGTAGGCACACCACGCCCAGCGTTAAGCCGATAGCACCCGGGGGATCTTGGGCCGCTTGAATATATTGGGCGATATCGTGCTTAATCATAAACCAGGGCTTAAAAGGGCCGACCAACACATTTAAAGATTGCTGCGCAGCCCAGACAAAACTTTCGGGGCTCACTGCCGCGCCCCATAAAGGTGGATGAGGTGTTTGCAATACCTGCGGTAGAACTTGCAGGTTAGCAAAATTATAAAATTGCCCGGCAAACGAAAAAGGCTGTTTTAAAAAACTGCTGCGCAATATAGCGAGCGATTCGGCGACGATAGCGCGGCTATTCTGCATTTGCGCGCCGAATATTTGATATTCCTTGGGCGCATAGCCGCGCCCTATGCCGACATCTAGACGGCCCGCAGTTAATATGTCTAGGGTTGCCACGCGTTCTGCTACATGGATAGCATGGTGATAGGGCAAAGGGATAACGCCCAAGCCTAGGCGTATGGCGCTGGTCTGTTGCGATAAGGCAGCGATCAGTAAATCCGGTTTGGATAAGTGCGAATAGCGCTCGGTAAAATGATGTTCAACAAACCATGCGCACCGGAAACCCAGTGTTTCCGCGAGGACAACTTGCTGCACGCAATCCCTATAGGCTTGTTGTTCGCTATGCCGCAAAAAATCCGGCATAGCCATTTCAAAAAAAAGATCAAAACGCATAATTTCTGAGTGATTGGGCGGCGCTGTTATAATCCTAGAAACGGTAGTTGGGCACACCCAAGTGTGCTTTTTTCAAGCTGGCTGGCTAGGCGAGACGACGCCGCATGGTCATTCCCTGCAAGGAGGAGCAACGACGTCAGGCGGCTTGAAAAAGGTGCAATTGGGGGTGTAGCGATCTCATTTTTTGATGACAAGCTTAAGTATCGATTTAGGTTAATGTACATGGGTCTTCCATTAAGCAAATGAGCGGTCAACTGCCGTTTCTAGGATAATGCCCAGCAATGACTGGCGACGCAAACTATTCCTGCTTTTTGGGCGCGGAAGGCTGGGAGCACGGGCACTGGCTCTCGCGTTTTTATCCTGATGATTTGCCGCCGGAATGGCGTTTAACGTTTTATAGTAACTTTTTTAATTGCACCTCGTTGAGTTACGCCGTTTGGGGCGGCGTACCGTCGGAAGAGCTCGAGCGCTGGATTGCCGACACAGCACCGAGCTTTAAACTGGTGTTGATGGCCCCCTCTCGCGATTTCAGCGGTGACGACCAAGTGCGACTCGAGATATTGCGGCCGCGCATAGGCATCATTTGCAACGAGAACGGCAAGACCCTGACGACCGAGTGGTCGGGCAACGGTGAACAAGTACGCTTAATAGGGCAGGTGGACTTAAAATCCCTAACCGCAACGTTACAGACTTGCGCAAGCTTTTCGCACCCGTTGTATTTGATCCACGGCGATGCCAATATAGACGAACTTGAGAAACTAAAAACACTGCTAAGCTTGCTAAGCTTGGCATAAGAAAACGCTGAAGAAAAACCCATGCAGCCCGACCAGCCCTTTATCGAGATCAAAAACGTTACTTTCGGATACGACAAGCGCCCGGTATTAAAAGGGGTAGATATGACGCTGCGGCGCGGCCAGGTTGTCGCGATTATGGGCGGCAGCGGCACAGGCAAAACCACTTTACTGCGACTTATTAGCGGCAAGCTTAAGCCCTCCAGCGGTTATGTAAAAATGTGTGGTGATGTTATCCATGATCTGGATGAAGATGCGCTTTATGGGATGCGCCGCCGCATGGGTATGCTGTTCCAATTTGGGGCCTTGTTCACCGATCTATCGGTATTTGATAACGTCGCCTTCCAAATGCGTGAGCACACCGACTTGCCGGAATCGCTGATAAATGATTTGGTATTAATGAAACTACAGGCCGTCGGCTTGCGAGGCGCCTCTCGCTTAATGCCCGCGGAATTGTCGGGGGGTATGGCGCGCCGCGTAGCGCTAGCCCGTGCAATCGCCTTAGATCCGATGTTGATTATGTACGACGAGCCTTTTGCCGGCTTAGACCCAATCTCATTAGGTGTGATAAGTAACCTAATTCATCGCCTAAACGAGGCCTTGGGCGCCACTTCTATTGTGGTTACCCACAATGTGCATGAGTCCTTGGATCTTGTCGACTATGTGTACTTTATTTCCGAGGGCGTCATTGTTGCGCACGGCACGCCTGCGGAAATGCGCACCTCCACCGCGCCATTTGTACACCAATTTGTTTTTGGCGAAGAGGATGGCCCGGTACCATTTCACTACCCCCATCGTCCTTATGCCGCGGATTTAAGGTTAGAGAATGCTTAACGAATCGGCCAAAGCCGTATCGCGTTTGGGGCATCGCGTGGTGGATGGCATCTGGCGTTTGGGGTTTGCCAGCCGCTTCTTTGCGTTAATTTTGTTTAATTCCGGCCCTAGCTTTAGGCGTTTTCGCTTAGTCATTCAAGAGATTTATTTTGCCGGCGTCATGTCTTTACTTATTATCTTGGTCTCTGGTTTGTTCGTCGGCATGGTGCTCGGCATGCAAGGCTACGAGACCTTGGAAAAATATGGCTCTGCGGATGCCTTGGGGGTGTTGGTCGCACTGTCATTGGTGCGGGAATTAGGGCCCGTCGTCGCCGGGCTACTTTTCGCCAGCCGTGCGGGGTCCGCGATTACGGCTGAAATCGGACTGATGAAAACTACCGAGCAGCTCGCGGCGATGGAAATTATGGCAATCAACCCGATTGCGCGGGTCGTAGCCCCGCGTTTTTGGGCGGGCGTGATCACGATGCCGATTCTCGCAATCCTCTTCAGCGCCATGGGTATTTTTGGCGGATACATTGTAGGGGTGGTGTTAATCGGCGTCGATGCGGGTTCATTTTGGTCACAAATGCAGGCTAGGGTCGACGTTTATAATGATCTCTTAAACGGCATTATAAAAAGTTTTGTATTTGGGATTGCGGTGACAGCAATTGCTTTATTTGAAGGCTATGACGCTACGCCCACGGCGGAAGGGGTTTCCGGCGCCACCACGCGCACGGTAGTAACGGCGTCCCTGGCTATCTTAGCATTGGACTTTATTTTGACCGCGCTGATGCTGCGGGGGGGAAGTTAATGGAACGCACGACAGTAGATTTATGGGTAGGCATTTTTGTTCTGCTGGGGTTGATCGCACTAGTAGTACTAGCGGTACAAGTAGGTAACTTAAGCTCACAAACCGGGCATTCGGACACCTATACGGTTAATGCTAGATTTTCTAATATTGGTGGATTGAAAGTACGCGCACCTGTAAAAAGCGCGGGTGTGGTCGTGGGAAGGGTCAACGAAATTAAGTTTGATAATAAGGAATTCGAAGCCTTGGTTTCCTTGAAAATTGACCAAGAGTTTAAGTTTCCCAAAGACACCGCGGCGGTCATTCTTACCTCGGGTTTGTTGGGCGAACAATATATCGGAATGGAACCGGGTGCCGATACGGTATTTTTAAAAAATGGTGATAAAATCGAACTAACCCAATCGGCAGTAGTGTTGGAACAGTTGATTGGCCAATTTATTTTTAGCAAGGCTAAGGGTGAGTAAGTTTATATGCGGAAACGAATAGTTGGCTGCCTAGCCGCAACAGTATGGATTAGCGCGGGGGCTTTGGCGCAAACCATTAATTTGAATCAGGCCATAGAAATGAGCCTGACTGCCGATCCCCGCATTAAAGAACAAGAACAAGTCGTCGAGCAGGCCCGCGCACTACTCGAGGAAGCCCAAGGCAACAGCGGTTTACGCTTAGAACTTAACACCTTTGTGGGTTTGGCCCCCGCTGTAAAAGGCGGCTTTTTTGAGAATGGTGCTTTCACCGGCACTCGGCTGCGCGACGATGGTCCCTTTCCCGGCGGCTTGTCGGACTGGACTTTTCTGCAGTTTAGCCTAGTGAAACCCCTTTATACGTTTGGAAAAATTGAGCGCTACAGTGAAGCAGCGCAGGGCAATATCGATGTTAAACGCACTGACGTACGCGTGGCCCGCGCTAACACCATCGTTGATGTTAAGCGCGCCTACTTCGGTTTTCTCGCGGCCAGAGATACCCGTCGATTGCTTGAAGACTTGCAAAGTAAGGTTACCGACGCGCTAGCGTCGACGGAAAAAAAGCTAGCCCAGGAAAGCGGGGATGTTAAAAAGTCCGATGTGTACTCACTGCAAGCCGGCAGAGGCGTGATCAACAAATATCTGGCGCAAGCTTCCGCCTTAGAAAAAGTCAGCCTCAATGGTTTGAAGGTATTAACGGGCGTGGGGTTAAATGGCAAACTTGAACTCGCCGATGAAAACATCACGGCTTTGCCCAAACCCACTTTATCCCTGGCAGAATATCAAACCAAAGCCATCGCCGAACGACCGGAAATGTCGCAACTCGATGCCGGATTGCGTGCCCGCCGCGCATTGGTTGCGGCGAAAAAGGCGGAAATGTACCCCAATATTTATGCGGGACTAGTCGGCAGTTTTGCTTACGCTTCGCGACGCGAGCGCTTGGATAATCCCTACTTGTACGACCCCTTTAACCACGCTGGCATTACGCCTGTTGTCGGTCTTAAATGGGACGTTACCTTTGATGTCGTGTCCGCTCGCGTTGCCCATGCTCAAGCGGAGCTCGATGCGCTGCTACACAAAAACCAATATGCGCTAGCGGGGATTCCATTCGAAGTAGCCGAAAGCTATGCTCAGGTGGAAGCGCATTACCAGGCGGTGCAAGAAATGAATGAAGCCGCGCAAGCCGCCCGACGCTGGATGGTTGCAACCTACGCCGATTTTAACGCTGGGTTGGAGCGCGCCGACAAGCTCGCGGAGGCCTTTAGAAGTTATGCGTTAACCCAGGCCGAATATCTACGCACCGTTAATGACTACAATATGCATGTGGCGCAGTTGACTAAGGTTAGCGGCGATTATAAGTAATCCGTCCGACTTTCACCTAACTTTGTTAAGTTAACGTTGTCGTACTAAATACTACCCCTGTTACCCTGCCTTCACGTATAACCAAATTCCAAGGAAAAAAAATGAATAAGTTTTTAGTGGTCTTGCTCACTTTGCTTAACGCATCATTGGCTTGGGCCAGCGACATAGCACCCGACGTACTTATTAAAAATACCGCCACTGAAGTGCTGACTATTATTAAGCAAGATAAGGATATTCAAGCCGGAAACCAAGCAAAAGTTCATGGTCTTATCGACGCAAAAGTATTGCCGCATTTTGATTTTAATCGCATGACGCGGCTCGCCGTCGGTAAATCCTGGAACGCCGCTAGTGCTACTCAAAAAGATGCGCTGATAAAAGAATTCCGGACTTTGCTGGTGCGCACCTATGCGTCTTCACTGGCGTCATATAAAGATCAAACTATCGATTACAAACCGCTACGGGCGGAAGCTAACGCTACTGAAGTCACGGTAAACACTCAAATCAAACAGGGCGGGGCGCAGCCAATCCCGATTGATTACAGCATGGCGAAAACCGAAAGTGGGTGGAAAGTCTACGACATAATTGTCGATGGCGTTAGCCTGGTAACGAATTACCGCGGCTCTTTCGCCACCGAAATAAAAAAATCGGGCATCGATGGCTTAATTCAAACCCTAGCCGCCAAAAATCAAGAATCGGCCTCCGGCAAAAAATGATCGAGAAATCCGGGAACGAGTATTTCGTGGTAGGCAAAGTGACCATGGATAACGCACATGCGGTGTTGGACGAATCGGATACGGTTTTTTTGGATCCCGCTATTGTGGTAAATTTTTCCCGCGTAAAAGAAGCAGATTCGGCAATTTTAAGCCTTATGTTAGAGTGGTTGCGACGCGCCAAAACCCGCAGCCAAACGCTAACTTTCGTAAACATTCCGGCAAATGTAAAAAGCCTGGCTACCTTGTATGGCGTGTTAGAGTTTATTGCTCCTTAACATGAATCCGTTTTCCTATTAATGCTTGTTTTTAAAAACTCACCTTCGTCATCCCCACGACAGTGGGAATCCAGATGCTACTAGTTAACAAAATTTTATTAACTGAGTTTCCGCTGTCGTGGGAATGACGAGTTATTAGCGGTTCCCATATGTTACCCGCCATTGAAATTCACGAAGTGCATAAGCACTTTGGCTCACTGCACGCCCTGCGCGGTATAAATTTAAATATCGATCAAGGAGAGTTTTTTGCGCTCTTAGGTCCCAATGGCGCGGGGAAATCTACTTTAATTAACATCCTGGGCGGACTCACGCGAGCGGACTCGGGTACCGTTCGGGTTATGGGATACGATGTCGTAAATGATTACCGCGCTTCGCGGCGCGCGGTAGGCATTGTCCCCCAGGAATTAGTCTACGACCCCTTCTTTACCGTAGAAGAAGCTTTAAAAATTCAGTCCGGCTATTTTGGTCTTAAGAATAACCGGGTGTGGATCACGGAGCTCATGCAGCAACTAGGCTTAGCCGATAAAGCACGGGTGAATATGCGGCAGCTGTCGGGTGGCATGAAGCGGCGTGCACTGGTGGCGTTAGCGTTGGTACACAAGCCGCCGGTTATCGTGTTGGATGAGCCCACCGCGGGCGTCGACGTGGAACTCCGAACTTCTTTATGGGCGTTTATAAAAAAGCTCAATGAAGAAGGCCATACCATCATTCTCACCACTCACTACTTACAAGAAGCGGAGCTTTTGTGCAATCGCATTGCAATGTTGAAGGAAGGGCAAATTATTGCATTGGATGCGACGCATACGTTGTTAGCGCGATTTAATCGCAAACAAGTACGTCTGAAATTTCAGCCCGATGTCTTGCCCGGCAATTTACAGTCAGTTATGGTTCAAGACAAGGCCGGCAGTTACTTGATGGAGCTCAAAGACTATTCGGAACTCGAACAAGTGCTAGGCTCCCTGCGTGAAGCCGGCGTCACCATAACCGAAATGGATTTGGTGGAGCCCGATCTTGAATCAATTTTTGTAAACCTTATGAATGCGTAATGCGCGGCCTGTACACATTATTTTATAAAGAGTTGCTGCGCTTTTGGAAGGTCAGTCTGCAGACCATTATGGCGCCGGTCATTACGTCATTTTTATACCTGCTGATTTTTTCGCACGTTCTGGAAGCGCATGTCAAGGTGTATCCAGGCGTCAGCTATACTGCCTTTCTGGTACCCGGTTTAGTGATGATGTCCGTGCTGCAAAACGCCTTTGCAAATAGCTCTTCGAGCTTGATTCAGTCCAAAGTAACGGGCAATATCATTTTTATTTTACTGCCCCCTTTGTCGCACTTACAATTTTTTTCCGCATTCGTTATGGCCGCTATGGTGCGCGGCTTAATTGTGGGGTTAGGCGTGTACTTAGCTGCCGTGTGGTTTACACCTTTGCCCTTCAAATATCCGCTGTGGATCTTAACTTTTGCGATTTTAGGCAGTGCGATTTTAGGCGCTCTCGGTATTATTGCCGGCATATGGGCAGAAAAATTTGATCAGCTTGCGGCGTTCCAAAATTTCATTATCTTGCCCT
>CAYYOS010000114.1:0-8102 GCA_964473355.1 uncultured Burkholderiales bacterium
TCTCTTTATAATCCCGACTCGAAGCATTGGTCCACACCCCACCGGACGTCACTAAAGCGCCACTGGCCATTTGTAAGGGATGAACCGGAGACGCTACCCCCATGCCAATATTACCCGCCCCATTAATGGTCATACGGGAACTCCCCACCGCGGTAGTCGTCGTCGGCGCCGTAAAGAAGTCTAGTTGTGTGGCGGCATTGCCAATGGCGTTCCCCCCACCCAAAGCGACAAAGTTCTGACTCGCCGTGGATACTGCACCAAAGAGATACACCGGTAACGACGCATTGTTGTAGTGCTTTAAGACAAAACGGGCAGCTTTATTGGTGGTGTTTGCATTGGTGCTCGATAAACGAACCAGACCATTGTCCGGGCCGACGACTTCAAGATTGCCGTTGAGCTTAACGTTAAAGGTGTCGAACTCTCCGTAGATTAATGGTGTTGTAGTGTTTGTATTGGAAATATAAAGCTTGTTAGAGCCGAGTTCGGTGTTGCCTGCGTAGGAACCCAAAAACACATTTCCGGAGCCCGTAATATTAGCTCCCCCCGCAAACCGCCCAATATACGTGTTGGAGGCCCCTGTTGTGTTAGATTGCCCAGAGAAATTACCAATAAATGTATTAGAGGACCCAGTCGTGTTGCTCACGCCCGCGGAAGCTCCAAAAAAGCTATTAAATTCCCCCGAGATGTTAGCAAAGCCAGCTTGAGTCCCCGCGAAGGTATTAGCCGACCCGTCAAGATTGCTGCCTCCGGCCACATAACCTAAGAAGGTATTATTGAAACCTGTCGTATTTGACGCGCCGGAAGAATTGCCTAAAAAACTGTTTCCTGCGCCAGTAGTATTTGCATTACCCGAATTAGCACCAATAAAAGTGTCATAGTTGCCCGTGGTATTGGCCCCCGCTCCTATTCCATAGTAGGTGTTGTTCACGCCTTCCGTACCAGCTAGCGCATGCCCCGCAACCACAGCCAGGGCTAAGGATAAAATATGGGTAGACTTCATTGTTTACTCCTTTTACGTGAACGCTCTTAACGGAGCGTTTGGTTAACGGTCCAACTCATTGTCATAGTTTACCGATTAAAAGGAAAAGTGGAAACTACCCACCATAAAATTCGACGCAAAGTACGGGGGGCGCCCAGGTAACCGCTGAACTAAAGGGCGTATAAGCCCTATAGAATAACTTTGGCGGTGCTAAAAAATGAGCGCTCCCTGCTTATTTTAGCTTTACGGCTGAGTCTTTATACTTTGCTCTAGTTGATGAACCTTGTCAGTGAGATCTCGTATCGCTTTCTGCTGCTCCTGCGTCACCTTGGTCAACACCGCCACAATATCCATAGGACTTAATCCCTTCCTATCTTTAGTGGCAACTAACTCTGGTACATCTTCCGCAATAAACCCCACATGCGCTTGGGCTTTATCGACTTTGTAGTTATAGGTAACAGGATTTAACTTAGCTAAGGTCAGTACTGCATCCTGATTGGATAAAGATTGAATGTTCTCTTTATAATCTCGACTAGAGGCATTGGTCCACACCCCCCCAGCAGTCACTAAAGCACCACTGGCCATATGTAAGGGATGGGCAGGAGCAGGCACGCCCATACCGATATTCCCAGCCCCATTAATGGTCATACGGGACGACCCCACCGCGGTAGTTGTCGTCGGCGCCGTAAAGAAGTCTAACTGTGTGGCCGCATTCCCAATGGCGTTCCCGCCACCAAAGGCCACAAAGTTATTGCCGGAAGTAGACGCCGCACCAAAGAGATAAACCGGAAGAGCAGCATTGTTGTAGTGGTTTAAGACTAGCCTTGCGCCTTTGGTCGTCGCATCGGTGGTGACATCCGTTAAACGGACTAAACCAGCATTCGGACCTACGACTTCTAGGTTGCCATTTAAGATGACTTTTGGAGTATCAAATTCTCCGTAGATTAGAGGGGTAGAAGTGCTGGTGTTAGCAATATAGAGTTTGTTCGAACCTGTTTCAAGATTGCCGGCAGCCCAGCCTAAAAAAACATTGTTAGATCCGGTGAAGTTACTGTTGCCAGCCGCATATCCAATAATAGTGTTTCTTGCCCCGTTATTGTAGTAGCCCGCAAAGTTTCCTAGAAAGGTATTCCGGGTGCCGGTGGTATTAGAGTAACCGGCGTGTCGCCCAACAAAGGTGTTGTAGTCGCCCGTTGTATTAGTTAAGCCGGCAGATTCCCCTAGGAATGTATTATAGTTCCCAGTGTTATCACGGCCCGCTAGATACCCCATAAAGGTGTTGCTGCCACCGGCATTATTAAAGCCCGCAGAACTCCCCACGAAGGTGTTAAAGCCAGCTGTGGTATTGTAATATCCTGCCCATCTGCCGATGAAGGTATTGTGATTGCCGGTGGTATTGGAGAGGCCAGCAAAGGCGCCCACAAATGTCGCTTCGTCGTTGTCTCCCGCGGTACTGGCCCCCGCGCTGACGCCATAAAAGGTATTCCAATTACCCTCAAATCCAGCCCATGCGTTACCCACGGACAGTACCGATACTAAGGTGGTGATGTAAATGGATTTCATTGGTCCCCCGTTTAGATTAGCCCCCCTTAAATTGCGCAAGCGTAAGAGGGACAAACTATTCAGCAGCGGAACAGCGCTGCCCTGTTCGTGCATAGTTAGTTGTGCTGGCCAATAGCAATTGGCTTACATAACTAATCGAATTTTAGATTACAGTATAGTTAGTTTTCCCTCCGTAGGCCAATAGACATAGTCCGAAAGATATATTGAATGCAGATCCGCCGGCGTAGTGTCCTTCATTCGATTTAACTTAGCGACATAAACCTTAACGGTGGAGTAATTTGTTTCAGGTGAAGCGCAAGATTGGTTCCAACTTTAAGCGGGTCTGAGACGAGGACGGCTGTAGCTGGATATGCCGAGCCGACCCTCCAGCTTCAATAAAATTAAGCCCGAACTCGGGTCACTTGAACATTAGGTCGAAATCCGGCATCGCCCGTAAATCGGCCTCAGAAATTTCGCCCGACATGGCTTTTTGCGGAGAGTAATAGGGGTGCCCGGTTGAGCGGTAAGGGTTGTTGTGTTTAGTGTTGTAGCAGCCTAACAGCGTAAGCCGCGCTTCGCGGGAATTATTATCTGCCGAACCGTGTAGAAGATTTGCGTGAAAAAGAATCGCGTCGCCGACGCCAAGCTCCACCTCCACAATAGGAAAGCGCTTTAAAATTTCTTGCAATCGTTCTTGGTCCACCCCCGAATCGGAAGATTCGGCAAGGCTGGTGTGATTAAGCCTACCCAATTTATGGGAGCCCGGAATGACTTGCAAACAGCCATTTTCCTTAGTGCAAGCGTCGAGGGCGATTTGAGCGGTTGCCATATCCGGATAAATATTGCCCATATCGTACCAATAAAAATAATCTTGGTGAAAACGAAAACCTTCTACGCCTGGGTACTTGAGCGCTACCTTGTTGTGATATAAATAAACCTCATCATCAAAAAAGGTATTTAGCCGGTTAAAGAGCCCGTCGCGTCGCGTCGCTTTACAAAATATGTCTTCTCCCGTGACGTCATTCCAAACAAAAATGGTTTCAAACGCGGCGCGCTGACCCGTTGTCCATCGTGCTTGAGCTTGGGTCTTTAATTTCTGCATGGGATCGCAGCTTTCAATTGCGCGCTTTAGGAGTGACGCCTCCGCCGGTTTTAAAAGACCTTTAATGACCACAAAACCATCTCGAGCAAATGAGATTTTTTCTTCCAAGAGATCGGTAGCGGATTTAGCGAATTCGGTGAGGTGAGGTTGTACGCTGTTCATCTTTAATATTTTATCATGCTAGTTCAAAACCGAGCTGTAAGGGCGTGAATGCTCTATGCCAGCCCAGACTTTGAAACGGCATGTTAACATTTACGGTTTATATTGAATTTCGGAGCCCGTTTGCAAAAGCTGGGAGAGATATTACACGCTAGCGGTAGGTTATCAGAGGATGCGCTGGACCGCGCCCTTCGGGTGCAGGAAGAGGATCCGGTTCGGCGCTTAGGCGCGATTTTGGTTAGCTTGAATTTGGCGGGGCCACGTGAGGTGGCGGAAGCGCTCGCCTATCAACTTGGTTTAATGCTGGCGGAGCCCTCCGATTATCCCGAATTGCCGGTGCTGGAGGAGCGCGTTTCCGTACGGTTTTTAAAGGAATCGCGCGTGCTTCCACTATTTGAAGATGATACTCAAGTGGTGCTGGCGATGATCGACCCACTGGACAAATATGCCATCAATGCCTTCGCCATGCTCACCGGTCGTGAAGTGAGCGTCCGCGTCGCCACCCAAGCGGATTTCGACGTGGCCTTTGAGCGGCTATACGGCAGCGGCAAATCTTCCATGGGGCAGATTATCAATGATATTGATACCCGAGAAGAGGAGAGTGTCTCCGACGATATCCAACAGTTAAAGGATTTGGCGGGCGAGGCGCCCGTCATACGGCTGGTTAACCTCATCATTACGCATGCCCTGGAATCGCGCTCATCCGACATTCATATTGAGCCATTCGAGAACCGCATTATCGTTCGCTATCGCATCGACGGCGTGTTGCACGAAGTCGAATCTCCGCCCCGGCGCCTGTCTGCCGCGGTAATTTCGCGCATAAAAATTATGGCGAATTTGGATATTGCCGAGCGCCGCTTGCCGCAAGACGGGCGCATTAAATTGCGCGTTGGCACTAAGGAAATTGATTTACGCGTGTCCACCGTTCCGACGATGCATGGCGAAAGTCTGGTCATGCGTATTTTGGACAAGGGTGGCGTGCCACTAGATTTTCAGCGTTTGGGCTTTGATGAAGCGGTGCTAAAAAACTTCATGGATGTGCTCATGCTACCGCACGGCATTATTTTGGTAACCGGCCCGACGGGTAGCGGCAAAACCACGACGTTATACACCGCATTGCATGCCCTAAATACGCCGGACAAAAAAATTCTTACTGTAGAAGACCCGGTTGAATATCAAATGGAGGGCATCAACCAAATCCAAGTTAAGCCACAGATCGGCTTAACCTTTGCTAATAGCTTGCGCTCGATTGTCCGGCAAGACCCGGATGTGATCATGATAGGCGAAATTCGCGATTTGGAAACCGCCCAGATTGCGGTGCAATCGGCGTTAACCGGTCATATGGTGTTATCCACCTTGCACACTAACGACGCCGCGAGCACGGTGAATCGGCTTTTAGATATGGGCATGGAGGATTATTTACTGACTTCCACGGTGAACGGCATTTTGGCCCAGCGTTTGGTGCGCACCCTATGCGCACAGTGCCGCCAGGCTTATACCGCTTTGCCGGAAGTGGTGGAGGAAATGCAACTTAAGCGCTACACCGATGCCGAACCCATCCAGCTTTATCATCCAACGGGGTGCGACAAGTGCGGGGGCACAGGTTACATAGGCCGCGTGTCGATTATGGAAATGCTACCAATGACCGATGAAATCCGCAGTTTGGTGATGCGCCACGCCATTGCCAGCGAAATCCGCGATTTAGCCATGCAACAAGGCATGCAAACCATGTATGAAAATGGCTTGGCGAAAGCTGTTGCCGGCATTACAACGATGGAAGAAGTGATGCGCGTTACCCGAGAAGATTAATGCCCTTATTTCAATATAAAGCCGTGACGGCCACCGGCGAAGTGTTAGAGGGTGAAATGGAAGCGCGTGCCCAGGCCGGGGTAGTAGAGCGCCTGCAAAGCATGGGTTACATCCCCATTCGCGCACAGGAAATTGTCGACAAGGCCCAAGGCGGTAAGCGCCACCTATTTGGGCCACGAAAAATCGGCCAAGATCAAATCGGCGCCATAACGCGCGAACTCTCCACGCTGTTGCGGGCCGGGCTGCCTTTAGATCGCTGTATGGAAATTTTGGTCAATTTATCAGACAACGAAGCCATGCGTCTGATGTTGACGCAAATTCGCGAGCAAGTTCGCGCCGGCGCTTCGCTTTCTCAAGCCATGGACGCTCAAAAAGGCGTGTTTTCACGTTTTTACTTGAATATGGTGCGCGCCGGTGAAGCCGGGGGCGCACTGGATATTGTTTTGCTGCGGCTCACGGAATTTATGGAGCGCGCCAAAGAGCTCCGTGAAACTGTCAAATCCGCACTAATTTATCCGGCCATTTTAGTTTTTGTTGCGGTCGCTTCCATACTGCTCCTGCTTTTGTTTGTCGTGCCGCAGTTTCAGCAGATGTTTGAAGAATCCGGGCGCGCACTGCCGTTGCCGACGCAAATCGTCATCGGGAGTGGTGAGTTATTGCGAGACTACTGGTGGGCTATCGTTTTGGCGGGAATCGGTGTTTATACGTTTATGAAAAGGCAAATGGCTAACCCGGTGTCGCGCCTGCGCTGGGATCGTCGTATTTTAAATTTACCGCTGTTTGGGGAGCTTTCCGCAAAAGTAGAAGTCGCAAGCTTTGCGCGTTCCTTAGGAACACTAATTGGCAATGGCGTGGCCTTACTGACTGCTTTATCGGTCGTGAAAGATACCCAAAAAAATACCGTCATCGCGCAAAAGCTCGAGTTTGTGGCCAGTGAATTGAAAGAGGGTCGGGGCTTAAGCGGGCCGCTAATGGAATCGGGTGTGTTTCCTAAGCTCGCGATTCATATGGTAAAAGTGGGTGAGGAAACAGGTAAATTAGAAGAAATGTTAATCCGCGTGGCCGACGTTTATGATGTCGAAGTGCAGCGTACCGTCAAGCGCTTGTTGGCTTTAATGGAACCGTTGCTGATCGTGGGCCTGGGTTTAGTCGTAGCGGGGATTATCGTCTCGATCCTCGTTGCTATTTTAAGCATTAACGATTTAGCGGTGTAAACCACTTAAAGATTTTATTAATGGAGTAGGTATGAAAAAAGTATTATTTAAGCATGCGCATTTCAGCCGCGGATTTACGCTAATCGAGTTATTGGTGGTGTTGGTGATTTTAGGTTTAATTATCGGTATCGCTGGCCCAAAGGTCATCAACAAATTAGGGGGTGCGAAATCGGATTCCGCTAAATTACAAATCGAAGAGTTAGGCGCGAGTTTGGACTTATATCGCTTGGAGGTAGGGCGCTACCCAACAACCACCGAGGGTTTGCAAGCGTTAGTGCAAGCGCCTTCCGGCGCCACAGGTTGGAATGGACCGTACCTTAAGAAAAAAACGCTCCCAAAAGATCCCTGGAATAATGACTATATCTATGTGTCCCCAGGCCAGCATGGCGCTTATGACTTAAGCAGCCTGGGCGGCGATAAAAAAGAAGGCGGGGAGGGTGAAGACAAGGATCTTCACAGTTGGTAAAGCCCGCTGGATTCACGTTAATAGAACTATTGGTAGTCCTCGTTATTATGTTAGGCCTGTTTGCACTCGTGCCGCCCATTTTTAACCAAGGCGCATCCGGCACGGAACTCAAAGCCGCTGCACGAAAAGTCGCCGCGGGCTTACGGAAAGTGCACGCCCAGGCCATCACTAAAAAGCAAGAAGCGGCCTTAACCATGGATGTCGATGCGCGCCGCTTTGAGTTGACGGGGGATAAACAGGTCTATCAGTTACCCGAAAAAATTGATGTCACGCTATACACCGCTCAATCGGAAATAACCCAAGACAAAAATGGCGCCATTCGTTTTTTTCCGGATGGCAGTTCCACCGGGGGTAGGGTAACGCTCGCCGCCGGTGAACGTAAATATCTTATCGATGTAGATTGGCTAACTGGGCGCGTAGGGATTATTGATTAAGCAAAATCAGCGGGGATTTTCCTTGCTGGAAATTTTAGTTGCTTTTGTGGTGTTGGCTTTAACGCTCAGCATGATTATGCAAATTTTTTCCGGAGGCTTGCGCAATGTGGGGCGTAGCGACGAATATTCTCGAGCAGTTTTAGTAGCCGAGGCCAAGTTGGCGGAAATTTCCGGTAGCCCATTACAATTGGGAACCCAGTCCGGGGTAGCTGATAATTTCAAATGGAGTAGTAACGTCACGGTTTACACCGACCCGGTTGCGTCAGCGCAGAATCCGCTTGATCCAAACCTTGCTGTTGAGTTGTATAAAATTGATGTCGATGTGAGCTGGGGTGAAGAAGAGAAGCCGAGAACGTTGCGCTTAAACACAGTGCGTTTGGTCCCAAAAAAATGAAGC
>CAYYOS010000115.1:0-3575 GCA_964473355.1 uncultured Burkholderiales bacterium
TTAACCGTGTTGCGTCGCAACCAGCAGGAGATTACCCGCCGCGCGGGCCGCGAAATTCGAGTGAAAATGGCGGCGGTTCGGAATTTAGAAAGGGCACGCAAATTCGCTGGGGATGAATTAGAAATTACGATCAATCCCTTTGAAGTGGTGGACCACCCCGAAATTGATATAGTAGTCGAGCTTATGGGTGGTCGTGAGTTGACTTTCGAATTGGTTATGCGCGCCTTGGCTAATGGCAAACATGTGGTCACTGCAAATAAAGCTTTACTCGCACTGCATGGCAACGAAATTTTTATCGCCGCGCAAAATAGGGGGCTCATGGTTGCTTTCGAAGCTGCCGTGGCCGGAGGCATTCCCATCATCAAAGCACTGCGTGAGGGTTTAACCGCAAACCGTATTGAATGGATTGCGGGTATTATCAACGGCACGAGCAATTTTATTTTGTCGGAAATGCGCACGAATGGCAGTTCCTTTGCCAGCGCCTTAAGTGGCGCACAAGATTTAGGCTACGCTGAAGCCGACCCGACATTTGATATTGAGGGTATCGATTCCGCTCACAAATTGACCATTATGGCGGCCATCGCTTTCGGCATTCCTATGCAATTTAGCAAGGCTTACACAGAAGGCATTACTAAGCTAACGCGGGATGATATT
Source organism: uncultured Burkholderiales bacterium (assembly GCA_964473355.1). Lineage (GTDB taxonomy): Bacteria > Pseudomonadota > Gammaproteobacteria > Burkholderiales > REEB80 > CAYYOS01. The sequence goes on from CAYYOS010000115.1 coordinate 655, forward strand.
CGGTACGCGGAAGAATTGGGTTATCGCATTAAGCTTTTAGGTATTACCAAACGCTGCCCCAACGGCATAGAATTGCGTGTGCACCCTACGCTAATCCCAGCCACCCGGCTGATTGCCAACGTTGAAGGGGTAATGAATTCAGTGCTGGTAAAAGGAGACGCGGTGGGCGCCACTCTCTACTATGGCGCCGGTGCTGGCGCAGAACCTACTGCGTCTGCGGTGGTGGCGGATTTAGTGGATGTCACGCGCATGCACACGGCAGACCCTGAACATCGGGTGCCGCATTTGGCGTTTCAGCCCGACGCACTGTCGGACATACCGATTTTATCGATTGAAGATGTTCGCAGTGCCTACTATTTGCGCTTGAAAGCGTTTGATAAACCGGGTGTCCTAGCCGACGTTACGCGCATTCTAGCGGATTTGGAGATTTCTATTGACGCGATGATGCAAAAAGAACCGAGCGAAGGAGAAGAGTTGGTCGATATTATTATCTTGACCCACGTTACCGTCGAGCGAAACATTAATGCGGCGATAGCAAAAATTGAAGCGCTGTCGTCAATCTCCGGCCTGCTTACGCGCATACGCCTGGAACTGCTGAATAAGAATTAAGGATAACTATTGCATGGCTAATCATTACACCGGTCTCATCAAGCGCTATCAAGCGCGTTTGCCAGTCAGCGACGCGACGCCTATCGTTTCTTTAGGCGAAGGCGCGACGCCGCTCATTGAGCTGCGGCATCTACCCACGCTGATTAAAAAAAATGTGCGGATCTTAGTGAAATTTGAGGGATTGAACCCCACCGGCTCTTTTAAAGACCGGGGCATGACCATGGCTGTAAGCAAAGCGCTAGAGGCGGGTGCCAAAGCGATCATCTGTGCCTCTACCGGCAACACATCCGCTGCTGCGGCGGCTTATGCTGCGCGGGCTGGAATGACCTGTTTTGTCTTAATCCCGGAGGGTAAAATTGCATTGGGTAAACTGTCGCAGGCGATGATGCATGGCTCGATGGTAATTCAAATCAAAGGTAATTTTGACGATGGCATGCGTTTAGTTCAAGAAGTAGCCGCCGAAATGCCTATAACGATAGTAAACTCGATTAATCCTTTTCGCTTGCAGGGACAAAAAACGGCGGCGTTCGAGATTGTTGAAGCTTTAGGCGATGCACCGGATTATCACGCGCTCCCGGTCGGGAACGCCGGGAATATTACTGCTCATTGGATGGGTTACTGCGAGTCGGTGGCGAAGGAAACGCAAAGTTGCGTGCTTTGTCAGGGCAAATGCCCTTTTCACGGGGATGTGCTAGCAAGCAAGCGGCCGATAATGTTGGGCTACCAAGCTGCCGGCTCAGCACCCTTTCTGCGCGGCGAAATGGTTGCCGCGCCGGATACTATCGCCACGGCGATTCGCATTGGCCATCCGATGTCTTGGCAACAAGCTTGGAAGGTAAAGGAAGAATCGGGCGGCTGGTTTAACGAGTGCAGCGATCAGGAAATTTTGCACATGCAAAAATTGTTGGCGGCGACGGAGGGAATTTTTTGTGAACCGGCATCGGCAACATCGTTGGCCGGGGTAGTAAAGGATTTGGAATCCGGAAAAATCGCTGAGGCGACGACTATAGTCTGCACGCTGACCGGCCACGGCTTAAAAGATCCGGATACGGCTATTGCGCAGAGCGTGCAACCAATTACGGTAGAAGCGAACCGCCGCGCGATAGAGGCGGTCATCGAAAAAAACATGCCGGAATAGCTTAAATGTTTCGCTGGCTAGCTCGTTCGGTAGGGCGTCGATTGGCCTCGTACTTAATGGAGCCGGTTGCTCAATATGAGCGTTTTGCGGCATCCAGTGAAACGGAGCTGCACACGCTACTGCAGCCGGGTGACATTTTGTTGGTCGAAGGTAATCTGCGCCTGTCTGCGGCCATCAAATACTTAACTCAATCCACTTGGTCGCATGCATGTTTGTACATTGGCGATGTGTTGCCGCGTAATGCCGACGGCGAGGTATTGGAGCTGATTGAGGCAGACATGAATCTCGGGGTTATTGCCATTCCCGTGAGCAAGTACCAGCACCTTAACACTCGTATTTGCCGCCCCTTAGGAATTAATGCCAGCGATATGTCACGCTTAATCGAATTCGCAATTAATCAAATAGGGCATCAATACGACTTAAAAAATTTGTTTGATATTGCGCGTTACCTATTTCCCATTCCTATTCCAGCGAGATATCGGCGTCGAGCGCTGGCGTTTGGCAGCGGCGACCCTAGCCGGGCAATTTGCTCTACGCTCATTGCTCAGGCTTTTCAATCGATTGATTACCCAATACTTCCAAGGCGGGCGGCCCGGCGTCAAAACGCGGCCCCCCTGGCTGAGCAAGATATTTTACTAGCGCGTCACTATAGCCATTTTACCTCTCGGGATTTTGATCTTTCCCCGTATTTTGCCATTATTAAACCCGCCATTGAACAACGTTTCGATTACAAACAACTAAAGTGGGAAAAAGAAGTTTTGGAATATAAGGCGAAGCACAAAGCGCATTAAAGCGGCAGATGAGTTGTTATTCATGGGGAAGTACCCATTGCAAAGAAAGGTCTATTGCTTGTATGTCTTTGGTAATCGCACCTATAGAAATCCGATCCACGCCTGTTTCTGCAACGGCACGCACGTTTGCAAGCGAAATACCACCGGATGCCTCCAATACCGCGGCGCCGTTGGTCAGCGCCACCGCTCGGCGCAATTCCGGCAAGCTAAAGTTATCTAACAAAACTAAAGTAGCTTTGGCGGCTAGCGCTTCGGTCAATTCTTCTAAGTTTTCTACCTCAATCTGTACGCTTTTGGTCTGAATTTTTCGCGCAGCAATCAGCGCCGCCGTGATTCCGCCGGCAGCTGCGATGTGATTCTCTTTAATTAAAATACCATCGTAT
>CAYYOS010000115.1:3585-8090 GCA_964473355.1 uncultured Burkholderiales bacterium
TTCCCACCGGCAACTTGAACGGCATATTTCTGCGCCAACCGCAGACCTGGTAGAGTTTTACGGGTATCCAAAATAATCGCGCGCGTGCCCGCCACCGCGTTAACATATGCTCGCGTACTCGTGGCGGTCGCCGAAAGCGTCTGTAGAAAATTTAAAGCCGGTCGTTCCGCACTTAAGATGGCACGAGTCTTTCCATAAATATCGCATAGCCGTTGGCCGGGAGAGATCTCAGCCCCCTCGCGGCATAGCCAATTAATTTGAACATGGGCATCCAACGCCTGAAAGCACGCATCAAACCATGGAACGCCGCATACCACGGCAGGCGCGCGAGATATGACGTAGGCACTGCCAGGCTGTTCTGGAACTAATAAAGCAGTAAGATCGCCCGTGCCGATATCTTCCGCCAGCGCGCTTGCGACATTTTGGCGGATAGCTTTTTCCAGAATGGGGTCGATATCTAACATAGTATTTTTGGTTGCAGCGGAACCCTGAGACGATTTGGCAGGTCATTAACTTATCACATACCACGGGAGACGGAAAATGAGGAAAAAGCTTTCCACCCTAGTAACGATTATTTCTATCATTTCAACCCCAATTTTGGCGGCCGATCTACCCTATGTTAGCGGTGGCATTAGCGAGGAAGGCAGGGCCGAACTAAATCAAAGCAGCCAAAATTACAACCTAAAGTTGATATTTGCGTTGTCGAGCGGCGCCTATCTTAGTGATATAAAAGTTCAAATCAAGGACGGAGGTGGCGCGACGGTGGTGGATGCCGTCTCCACCGGCCCGTGGTTTTTCGCCCAGTTACCTCCAGGGTTGTATACCCTCACCGTAACGAATAAAGATCAAACCTTGCGAAAGTCGGCACGTGTTAAACGCAGCGGGCAAACCAAACTAAATTTTTATTGGCGCGATGAGTAAACTTACGAATTCTCTTTGAGAAAACTAAGTTTTCATGAGCAACAAACCAGCGAGCGGCGGCACGGTAACAGATAAGGAATAGTTATAACCCATCCAGGGGAGCGCATCCGCGATTAACTCATTGGGGTTGCCTAAATTACTGCCGCAATAATAAATAGAATCGCTGTTTAATCGTTCGCGATAGGCGCCGGGTTGAGGCACGCCGATGCGGTAAGCATAGCGTGGAACAGGCGTGAAATTTAGTACGATAGCCACAAAAGACTCGTCTTTGGCGAAACGTAGATAACTCAATATGGACTGATCGCCATCATGACAGTCTATCCATGCAAAACCTGCTTGCACAAAATCTAATTCGTATAGCGCTGGCAAGTGGCGATGTAAATGATTTAAGTCTTTACATAAGGTTTGCAAGCCTTTATGCCAATCTTGTTCCAATAAATACCAATCCAATTCTTCCCCGACTTGCCATTCCCGGCCCTGCGCAAATTCGTTACCCATAAAGTTTAGTTTTTTTCCCGGGTAGGTCATTTGATAGAAATAAGCAAGTCGCAAGTTGGCAAACTTCTGCCAAGCATCCCCCGGCATTTTGTCGAGCATAGAACGCTTGCCATGCACCACCTCATCATGAGAAAAAGGCAGTACAAAATTCTCCGTATAAGCGTATAGCTGACCAAAACTTAAATCGCTATGATGAAAACGTTTATGGATGGGATCAAGGCTCATATACCTCAGGGTGTCATTCATCCAGCCCATATTCCACTTCATTGAAAAGCCCAGGCCGCCCAAGTAGGTGGGGCGAGAGACCATGGGCCAGGCCGTGGATTCCTCGGCAAAAGTGAGGGCGCCGGGAAATTCTACGTGCACCATAATATTTAGTTCGCGTAAAAAATCGATGGCTTCTAAATTTTCTCGGCCGCCATATTTATTCGGAAGCCATTCTCCGGCACGCCGGGAGTAATCGAGGTAAAGCATAGAAGCAACCGCGTCGACGCGTAGCCCGTCAATGTGAAACTCAGCTAGCCAATAGTGTGCGCTGGCGAGTAAAAAGCTTTTAACTTCATTCCGCCCATAGTTAAAAATATGCGTGCCCCAATCTTGATGAAAGCCCGAACGCGGGTCTTCGTGTTCATATAAGGCAGTGCCGTCGAAATGGGCGAGCGCAAAGGCGTCGGTGGGAAAGTGCGCAGGCACCCAATCTAAAATTACGCCGATATTTTGCCGATGACAGGCGTCAATTAAAAATCGTAAGTCGTCCGCGCTTCCGTAGCGGCTGGTCGCGGCGAAGTAGCCTGTCGTTTGATAACCCCACGATTCATCCAAAGGATGCTCGGTCAAGGGCATGAATTCAATATGGGTGTAGCCCATCTCGCTAATGTAAGGAACCAGCGCTTCCGCCAGCTCGCGATAAGTGTATACGCGCCCGCCGGGATGCTGGCGCCAGGAGCCAGCGTGCAACTCATAAATATTCATAGGTTGGTGCAACCAATCAAAATCTGCCCGTCGCGCCAGCCAATATGCATCCTGCCAGTGATGCGCAGCGGGAGCGGGGACGCGCGCCGCAGTGCTGGGACGTAATTCAAATTCTTGGGCGTAAGGATCACTTTTTAAAAAGACTTGCCCGCTATGGCGGTTGCGTATTTCGAATTTGTACAAGGTACCGGTAGGTAATTCCGGGATAAAAATCTCCCAACAACCGCTACTGTCCAAGACCCGCATAGGGTGAACCCGACCATCCCAGTTATTAAAATCCCCTACGACACTCACACGTTCTGCGTTCGGCGCCCACACCGCGAAGCGTGTACCCGGTATGTCTAAAATTTGTATGTTCTGCGCGCCAAAGGTCCGGTACGCTTGCTGAAGATTCCCTTCGCCAAAAAGGTGAAGGTCGTGGGCGCTAATGGTAGAGTCAAAGCAATATGGGTCGAAAAAGTTGCTTTGCTCATCATCCTGAATTTTGCGCAAGCGTAGGGGTGTTTCTGGGGGGCTGTCGCCCTGCCATAAAAAGAGGCCCTCCTCAGCGGTTTGCGTTAGCGCTTCCCACTTATCATTAATTTCTATCCACATGGCGCTGGCGCGAGGTTGAAACACTCGGACTTGCCACCCTATGCCGTTAGCGTGCAAACCTAGAAACGCAAAGGGATCGTGCAGCTTACCGGCCAGCAACGATTGCAATTGTGATTTGACATTGTCTAATAGGTCGTGTTTCATAGCCCTGTTCACTCACCACCAAGGGATTGCAGTGGAACAAAAAATCGAATTTCCACGATTCGTAAGCTTGCTAACGAAAAGTACGGTTGCTCTGATTTTAGCAGGGGGGCGGGGGAGCCGTCTAAAACATTTAACCGAGTGGCGTGCTAAGCCAGCCGTGCCATTCGGCGGCAAATTCCGCATCATTGATTTTCCGCTTTCTAATTGCGTGAACTCCGGCATACGCCGGGTCGGCATACTCACGCAGTATAAGGCGCATAGCTTGATCCAACATATTCAACGCGGTTGGGGCTTCTTGCGGGGTGAGTTTAATGAATTCATTGAGCTCTTGCCTGCCCAACAGCGAATAGAAGAAAGCTGGTATAAGGGAACGGCCGATGCCATTTTCCAAAATATAGATATTTTGCGCAGCTATGGCCCGAAATATATTTTAGTTTTAGCGGGCGATCATATTTATAAAATGGATTATGGGGAGATGTTGGCTGCGCACGTTGATTGTGCCGCCGATGTTACCGTTGCTTGCCTGGAAGTACCGCTTGCGGACGCCCGTGCCTTTGGCGTGATGACGGTAGACCAGCACTCAAGAATCACGGCGTTTATGGAAAAACCGGCCGACCCCACGCCCATGCCGGGCAAACCTGATCATGCGCTGGTAAGTATGGGGATTTATGTGTTTAATACCGACTTTTTATATGAGCAATTAATACGAGACGCGGACGAGCCACACTCCTCCCATGATTTTGGCGGGGACTTATTGCCCTATATGGTTTCAAAGTATCGAGTTTTTGCGCACCACTTTGCGGACAGCTGTGTGGTAAAAACCGGTGGTGTGCCTTACTGGCGAGACGTGGGTACGTTGGATGCATTTTGGGAAGCCAATATGGAGCTGACTAAAATCGTACCGGACTTAAATCTATATGATCACGATTGGCCAATTTGGACCTACCAGGAGCAGTTGCCTCCGGCCAAGTTCGTGTTCGATGATGAGGAACGTCGAGGCATGGCGGTGGACTCAATGGTATCGGGTGGTTGTATAATTAGTGGCGCGACCGTGCGTCGCTCCTTGTTATTTTCTGACGTAAGAGTAAATAGTTATAGCGAAGTTGAAGACTCGGTGATTTTGCCCGACGTTGATGTCGGTCGTTATGTTACCCTAAAGCGGGTGGTTGTTGAAAAAGGCTGTAAAATTCCGGAAGGGTTGGTAGTGGGGGAAAGCAAGGCGGAGGACGCCAAACGTTTTTATATCTCAGAAAAAGGCATCACATTAATTACCCCGGAGATGCTAAACCAGCATTTGCACCACGCCCGTTAAACTTTTTAGATGCGCAAACTTAATTTAATCCTGTGCTGGCATATGCATCAGCCTGACTACCGGC
>CAYYOS010000116.1:0-1993 GCA_964473355.1 uncultured Burkholderiales bacterium
CGGCAATAAGCCCGAATCGGTAAAGCTTGTGCCACTTACGTAGAACACCGTACACCGTGCAGGATTACCCGAACAGCGTTCTAATTGGTAGGCGGCATCGGTGCCTGACCAGGTTAAGCTGATTTGCGTAGCCGACAAAGCACTGGCGATAAGATTGCTAACGGCAGCGTGGGCGGAGCTGATACCGTGGAAGAGGGCGATGACCCAAAGTATCCGGCAAAAGAAGGGGTGATAATTATGAGGCGGTTTGGGCATGGTTCTTTATGTACTCTCAGTTCAGACAGTTATTGCAGATTATTCCGAAGGAATAATCTACGTCAAGCGATGGGAGTTCATCAACAATGACGCTGGCTGCGATCATAGGGTTTGCATAAGCTCTGCAGCCCTTGAACCGCATGGCGCCGGCCAGAGCTTCCTGTCAGTAAAGACGATTCTGATTGATACATTTCGCAGAGAAAGCAGGGTAGGCACGTGTCTTGCAAAAGCATATTAAACGGTTATTATAGTTTCGCGCTACAAATCAAAGGCAGGATAAAAATGAATACCCCAGCATGATGTTAAAACGGGTTTGTTTTACAGTCTGCACTGCGTTCGCACTCATGCTCTGGAGCTCCGGCTATGTCCATGCGGCGTTAACCGTTACACCGTTAACTTGGAACATCATTGGTTTAGATAGTAATACCCCTGCCTCGGGTCCACAGTATTTTCCCGTCGGTGCGCGTGTTTGCAGCAACGTCGCAACGACTAATGTGACGGTCAACTTCATATGGGATTCGGCTAATCCCTACATCAACTTACGCCCAGGAAGCCTAAACAGCATCAGCATTCCGTCATTAAGCGCTGGCGGTTGCTCAGACGCCTACTTTGAGGCTGAAGTCACGCGGGTGGCGTCCGCATTTGATACGGCACGCCGCTACCGCATCACCGCTACGGACAGCTCTGGCACGGCGTCGACGCCGTCACCACGGGAACTTTACGTGGAGCATTTGATATCGCAAAACCGCAATTCCATCTCCGACGTGAGACTCAATGGCACGTCCATTCCGGCCGGTGGATCGATGGATCTGGTGGTGGGTAATACTTATACGATAGAGCTAGTCGGCGGGACAGCTACGCAAGGCTATGAACAATTCGAAGCCTTTATTAATTTCCCGAACACCATATTTCAGATTCTTTCTGTTAGTACGACGTATTCGGCGAATACGTCAGTCTATGTTTCCTCGCCAAATGACAAACTGTATGCCGATGCCTGCTTGTGGGAAAACGACCCGAGCAGTCCAAATTATCGCGCTTGCGTGGGCACCGCCGGCAAAACGGGCGGTAGTAACGTGGTCACCACTTACTCCATAAGAATTTTGGGCGGTGGCGGCACATCGCAAACGCTTAACACGCTGCTTTATGACTTTTCGGGTAGTAGTTTCCACTATAACGCCGATTACGCGACAGGTGCGCGCATTGCCAACATCGTTAATCCTGCAGCGTTGACCTTATCGAAGGCGTTTTCGCCCAACGCTACCGTAGCCGGTGGTACGTCGACACTGACTTTCACCATTGCGAATCCGAATTCGTCTCCGGTGAGCGACGCGAATTTTGTCGATAATTTACCCGCCTCGCCAGGTCAGATGGTTGTCGCGACGCCAGCGACCTTCTCAACTTCGGGTTGCGGGTCACCGACGTTCACGCCTATCGCGGGGGCGACGTCGATTTCGTTTGCAAACGGCACGGTAGCGGCAAACAGCAGTTGTGTCGTTAGCGTGACCGTCAGCGTTCCCGCCACGCCAACAAGTGGAACCTATACCAACACCTCGAATAACCTCTTTATAGGCACCCAAGATACCGGGAATTTTGCCAGCGCCAGCCTCACACTCACCACAACGACTGCCGGTACTGGCGTGTGTGGATTGACCTTAGCACGCTGGAATTTCCCCACGGGCATGAGCACCACCGCGCCCGCGCGCCCTAAGAAACTGCGACGAGAGAGTTCGAGAGATTT
>CAYYOS010000116.1:2003-8012 GCA_964473355.1 uncultured Burkholderiales bacterium
CCAACGTCACGGCGAGTGCCACGCCAGGTGCGGGTGTGAGTCCGGTTTTTAGCACCCAGGACAACACTATTTCACCCACTGGAACCGGTTCCTGGGGCTCGAATGGCGCCGTGGACGCTTCGGGTGCAACACTGGTCACTGCTAATAACGATTACTTTGAATTCGCACTCGATACCACCGGCCAGACGGCTGTTTATTTAAGCTTTGATGCCTTATTTAAAACGCCCAATGGGCCGAGAGGGCTGGCGGTCTACTATGGCACCTCAAATGCGCGACCCGAAAGCGGCACGCAGGTTTTCAATAATGCGACGGCGATGGCAACGGCCAACGTATGGAATTCGTTCGGTGCTGGCAACAGCATCGCCTTTACCACTGGGCTTAACCCGTCGGGGCTAACTTACTTCCGTATCTATGCATTTAACGCGGGAAATACAAATTCAGGCTCAGACATTAATATTGACAACGTGCTCTTTACCGGCTGCGGCATACCCTCTCAGCCGACTATCACCAAAACCTTTGCACCTAATCCGGTGGCAGTGAACAGTAGCTCGACGCTGACTTTTACGCTAACTAATCCGAACACGGTGCAGTTAACTGGCGCACAATTTACCGATAACTTGCCCGCCGGTTTGGAAGTCGCCCCCACGCCTGCGGCGAGTACGACCTGCACCGGTTCCCCGAGCTGGGCACCAACTCCGGGTGCTACGGTTCTTGCATTCGGCCAAACAACCGGTGCCAATATTCCAGCAAGTGGATCATGTACGGCCAGTGTCAGCGTCAGAGCTACCACCGCGGGACCACATACCAATGTGAGTGGCTTTATTTCAACAACGGAGAGCGGTACTAACTCCGGCGCCGGTGGCTCCGCCACCGCCTCTCTTACTGCGGTACTTCCGCCCAGTATAGCCAAGTCCTTTGGGACCAATCCGATATTAAGCGCAGGCAATTCATTGCTGACGTTCACCCTTAGTAATCCGAATCCGAACGATACGCTTTCCGGCGTTTCGTTTTCCGACACGTACCCCAGTGGTCTAACGAACATCAATCCGCTCACTCCGGCGGTAGTTAATACGTGTGGTGGCGCCGTTACGGCGGCAGCGGGCGGGCCTGGGATTAGTTTAAGTGGCGGAACAATAGCGGGCGGCGCGAGTTGCACGGTAGCGGTCAGGGTCACCGCCGCTAGCCCCGGTTCCTATGTCAATACCACTGGCGCCGTATCCGCAACTACGGCAGGGACAGGCAACACGGCGACGGATACATTGGTGGTGAATGCACCCAATCCGAGCATTGCCCTGCTCAAACAAATATCCACTAGCCCATCCGGGCCCTGGTCCAGATTTATTAGCGTAACCCCGAGCACCTTGGTCTATTACCAGTTCACTATGGAAAATACCGGGGATGTTGCGTTGAGCCCGGTCAGCGTTAACGATCCCACTGTGAGCACTGCAAGCTGCACATGGCCGGCCTCACTTCCCGTTGCTTCGGCCACGCAAGACCCCACGGCGGCCTGCGTGGTGGGGCCAATCACGGCGATTGCCGGCAGTAACGTCAATACCGCCACGGCACGGGGCACGTTTAGCGGAGTAGAGTATTCCTCCGCGCCGGCCAGCAGTGAGTACATCGGCGCCACGCCAGGGTTTAGTTTGCTCAAACAAATCGGCACCTCGGCGACGGGCCCGTGGTCGTCGTCTATTTCCGTCGCCTTGGGGAGCAACGTCTACTATAGATTTACCCTGGTAAATACTGGCGGCGTGGCACTAAGTCCAGTAAGTGTTACTGATGTCCAGGTAAGTACGGGATCCTGCGCATTCAGCGATCCGCTTGCGGTGGGTAGCGCAACGACATGCGTAGTTGGTCCCATCGGCGCTTCAGCAACCCCAGGCACCTTTACCAATACGGCGACTGGACACGGTACCAATGGTGGAACTACGATAGACACCGAATCTTCGTCGGCAAGCTACACTGCCGGTAGCAACGCCGATCTCGCGGTTACCAAGACGAATGGCGCGAGCAGCGTTATCGCCGGGAGTACGACTACCTACATCATTACGGTTAGCAACAACGGGCCCGCTAGTGTCACCGCGGCCACGCTCAGTGATCCCGCAGTAAGCGGACTTAGTAAAACCGCAGTGGCTTGCTCAAGCACCCCCGGGCAGTGCGCCACGGCGCCCACAATGGCGCAACTAGAAAGCGGCGCGTTCACGTTGCCGACATTAGCTAGCGGGCAAACCTACCAAATCACGGTGACCGCCAACGTTATCGCTACCAGTGGCAATGTCAGTAACGTCGCTGCGGTCAGCGTACCAGCCGGCATGACTGACCCCAACGGCGCAAATAACAGCGCCACCGATACCGACACCGTCAGTGGCGTGCCGAGTTTGATCATCACTAAAAGTAATGGGGTCAGCACGGTCAATGCCGCAGGCAGCACCAGCTATACCGTGACCATAACCAACAACGGTACCGCGACCGCCACCGGTATTTCCTGGACTGACGTTGTGGGCAGCGGGCTAACCATTACCGGCATCGCCCCCGGCACGGCAAGTGCTGGTAGCGTACTGGGGACCTGCAGTTTAATTACGCTAAGTTGTACGGGCATAACCGTGGCCGCCAGTGGCGGTAGCGTGACCTATACGGTGACGGCAACAGTCACCGGAATCGCCGGTAACAACGCGGTGAATACCGCTAACGTCGGCGGGGGTGGCTGCACCGCAGGATCGCCGAGCTCGCCAGCAAACTGCACGAGCACGGATACGGATCTCATCACGACCATTATTCCACTCCCTGTTCCTATACTCACGGTTAGCAATATCGCAAGTGTCGCCACCATCGCTCAAAACGGTACCTATATCTACACAGTGGCTGTCAGTAACACGGGATTCGGCCTCAGCGTTAACCCCGTCATTTCTTATAGCGTGCCGGCCGGCGTAACAATCACGGGACTGACAAACGGCGCAGGCTGGGTGTGTACACCCACTACGTTAACCGGCGCGGGCACGATTACTTGCACGAAGGCTACGGGCGTTATAAGCGGTGTGACGAATGAAACCGTAATGATCTTAAACGCTACCAAGACGTCCGTGAGCAGTGTCACCACCACAGCCACCATAACCAGTGGTGACCCGGCGTGCCCGGCGGCTGCACGTTGCATCAGTGCCGCGGTGGTGAATGACAGTTCAACGTTCGGGGCCTCTCCCCCGCAGGGCATACCAACATTATCTGAGTGGGGGTCGATTATACTTTCTGGAATTGTCGCGCTTGTGGCATTTTTCAGCTTGCGGCGACTGGGTAATAAGCAAGTAGGGTAGCTTATACGGAAAATATCTCAACAAAAGGTTGATATGTCTAAAGCAGTCTGGAATGGCGCGGTGCTGGCTGAGAGTGAGGCTTGCCGAATCGTGGAGGGTAATTATTATTTTCCACCCGAGGCAGTAAAAATGGAATACCTGCGCGCCAGTGATAAACACACCACTTGTTTTTGGAAAGGCACTGCGAGTTACTACGATGTGGTTGTGGCGGGCAAAGTAAACACCCAAGCCGCGTGGTATTATCCGGAGACTTTGGACGAAGCGCGCCACATACAGAATTACATCGCGTTCTGGCACGGCGTGACCGTAACCCCTTAACGACTGCCGGTTTTGTCCGCAGTCATATCGCGTTATCGAATTGAGACGCGACAGTTAGCAATCATATCCACGGTCCCTTAATTCCCGGACGGGTTAAAGAAGGGTACGTCAAAGCGCTTAAAATCCCGGACATTTCTGGTAACCACAGTAAGTTTGTGAACCATTGCACTGGCCGCAATCATGGCGTCCTCATAAAAGGTATTTGGTTGTCGATGCATCAATTTTGCCCATAGACGAAAGGTTGTGGCGTCCATGGGGAGGACGTTGTAAGCGGTGGCGACTTTATCCACCCATGTTTCTATTGCTGCCGCTTTTTCAGGATCTTGTTCGCGCGTGATCTCTATGCCGGCTTGAATCTCGCCGAGTGTAACGGCGGATAGATAAAGATCAGCCTCGGCCACGTTTTCAAGCCACGCCACGACGGCCCGAGATGGGCGTGGTTTGCGCAACTCTGAGACGATATTGGTATCAAGAAGATACAAGGCTAAAGAATCACTGCAGGCCGGCGGCGGGCCGATCCTCGCTTCGGCAGATTAAGATCCGCGCGACCAAAATCGGATAATAGCAAAGACTTGAGAGAGGGGCGTGCAGCGTCACTCAACCGCCTCCATTCAGCGATAGGCACCAGAACGGCGGTTTCCGTACCGCGCCGAGTGACCACTTGCGGTCCCTCGTTGATACAGGTATCCAGTAATTCGCTAAAACGGGCTTTTGCGTCTTGTACTGGCCAATTAGTCATAAAATCCCTTTTCACTTGTGACTAGTTACATAACTAGTCTAATAGAAGCGTTTATAAAAAGCAATTTAACGGTAATTGAAACCCCACAGTTAAACATGCTGCACTTAGGTAAACTCCAGACCCGATTAGCAGAGTTGGGGCGCCCATGATTGGGTTCGCGCCAAGCGGGTCAGCATCATTCCTAGCATCGTAACGTCAACCGCTTTGTTGGAAAGAATGACGATTCCTGTTTTGGCTTCTGTGTCTACGGATACGTAAGAAGCGTACCCGCCAACCATTCCGTTATGCCAAACGACCGATTTATTGCCGACAAACCTATCTATGAATGTGGCTTGTATCCAACCGATTCCGCTGATCCCAGGGGATAGCGGCATGTGCATTTTCTTGAGTGTCGACGAGATAAGCGCATCATATTCAATATTAGCTCTAACAAACTTTATCATGTCTTCAACAGTGGAATGGTAGGCGCCGGCACCCGCAAGCGCTCGAAATGTCCAAAGCGAACTTGGTTCGCCTTTAGCAGTGTAGCCCTGAGCAAGTGCCGCCTTCATCTTTGGGGTTAGTGTTATCGCGGTATCTCTCATCTCAAGTGGAGCAAGGAGTTTTTCAAAAATCAACGATTCGAAGTTCTTTTTTGTAACAATTTCGAGGATATGACCCAACAATCCCAACCCAAAATTGGAATACCTAAAACTTCCCGGCGGGCGCTTGTCCTTCGTCGTTTTAAGGTAGTCGAAGAGGTATTCTGGGCCAAGGTGGCTGTAAGGATCCCGCATTAAAGATGCTTTGCTTACCAATTTGGTTGCTGTTCGCGCCAGCGGCTTGGGGATGCTGGCAAAGCCAGAGGTATGGGTTGCCAATTGCTTTAATGTAACCAGCTGGGCCGCGGGCGAGAGGGTAATCGAGTTTCCGAGTAATTCCCCTAGAGTCATTTCCATCCTAAGGACGTCTTCGTCACAAAGAATCTGAAGCAAGGATGTGGTAAAGAGCTTACTGACCGATGCAATTTGAAAAACCGTTGACGCGTCTGGGGCTGTGGCGCCTTCCCTATTTACCTTTCCGTAGCCTTTAATAAATGAGCTTCCATTTTTATAGACCCCTATTACTAAGCCATGAGAAGGGTCATTACGGGTAAGTTTCTTCACCTGCGAATCGAGGGCCGCCTCGAGGTTTTTTTTGTCCGAGGTGTTGTTGAGCCGATACTTCAGGTAAAAAACTGCTGACACAACTACTGTCACGAGTAGCGCCAGCGCAAATACCAGTGTATCCATAGAAGGTTAGGCTCCTGGCAATGCCAGCGGGATCTACTTAGACAGACCCAGCTCTACCCATATCCGATCTATTTTTTCTTTGGTGGCGTCGTCCATCTTAATAGGCTTACCCCAAGCTCGTACGGTTTCTGCTTCCCACTTGTGTGTGGCATCAATACCCATTTTGCTGCCCAAACCGGAAACCGGGCTGGCGAAATCCAGATAATCGATGGGCGTATTGTCAACTAAAAGTGTATCGCGACTTGGGTCAACACGCGTGGTAATGGCCCAAATCACTTCCTTCCAATCGCGTATGTCGATGTCATCGTCAACAACGACAATAAATTTGGTGTACATGAATTGCCGTAAAAAAGACCACACGCCAAACATCATG
>CAYYOS010000117.1:0-7917 GCA_964473355.1 uncultured Burkholderiales bacterium
TGACCTTGCGGCAGCTGGAATTGTTGGCGGTACCAGACACTCAGTGCTGCGATATTCTGGGGGCCATGGGCGACGCCGCGCGGATCATTGCAGCCATCGCCGAGGCGCTGCATCGGTCCCGGGCGACGTGGGACACTTGTGCGCTCACCAATTTAACTTCGGACGCCCGGGCTTTACTTCTTCCCCCGGCGTTACAGCTAAACGGTTTGGCGACAGAGGCCCCAGGTAACCCCGTGGTTAGATTGAATGGTACGTGGGAAGCGTACTACCGTAGCCGTAGCCGACGACTTAAAAAGAACAACAATTTAATCGCCAACCGTCTCAAAAAAGTGGGCGATATCGAAGTTACGCGGTTAAACAATAACGTGGACGCTGCTACGCTAGAGGCCTGGCTGCAAGCCGCCATTGGGATATCGGGAAAAAGCTGGAAAGAGAAAACCGGTTTAAGCTTAAACCATCCCGGGCCTCAGCGCTTTATCCGTGCCCTGAGTGTGGCCGCAAACCAAAATAATTGGTTATCGCTGTGGCTATTAAAGTTAAATGGACAGGCTATAGCCATGGAATATCAATTAAATTATGCAGACGAAGTTTATGCACTGCGCGCAGATTTCGATGCCGATTTTATGGACTATTCGCCCGGGGCCTATCTAAATTGCCAGCTGCTTAAAGGTCTTTTCGCTACCTCGGCGCAAAATTACTATATGGGTCCGGGTAATAATGCTTATAAGTTGCGATGGACAGACGACAAGATTTTGCTTCAAGATTTAATCATCTATAACGATAGCTGGGCAGGCCGTTTGGCGCATGCCATCGATAAATACTGTCGACCATTGCGGCGTCTTCTGGTGAAGTCATTTGCGTGCCAGTTGAGCGATAATTCGTGAGCGGTTTGTGCGGTTGGGCGGGCTGGCCTTATAGCAAAACAGCGCTAGAGCTGATGGCGGCTCCGCTGGCAGCTTTCGATCATAGCCAAATATTTTCCTTAGCCGGTGAAAACTTTGCCCTGGCCGCCGCCGCAACGAGCGCTCGCTGCGTATATCAAGACAAAGGTATCGCGGTCGTGATTTGCGGCCAGCCAAAATGGACCCCGCAAAACTTACACGTGCGCGCCGGTGAAGAGGGATTAGCTCGCACTATTGCGTCGGAATATTCGCGCCGTAGCATCAGACTGCTTGCTGATCTTGAAGGCGCCTATGCCTTGGCGCTGTTTCGCGAACCAGATGAACTGATGCTGGCAATAGATCGCATGGGCATTTATTCTTTGCACTATTCAGCGCTAGCCGATGGCCCGCTTATTTTTGGAAGTAATGCCTTGTCGTTAAATAAGCACCCTCTGATCCGGCCGGAAATAAATAATCAAAATTTGTTTAATTACGTCTATTTTCACATGGTCCCGGGCCCCACTACTATCTATAAAAATCAAAAACGCTTGGCTGCCGGGCATTATCTATTGCGAAAAAATGGTGCAACAACGAGTGCGCCCTATTGGGAAATGAAGTTTGTTGAAGATGATTCGACCAGCGAGGCGGACCTAAAACGCGAGTTTCGCAAAATCCTTAAGGCGGGCATTCAAGCGCATGCGCAGCCCCACACCGGCGCTTTTTTAAGCGGTGGGACGGATAGCTCTACGATTGCGGGTTTGTTAACCGAAGTAACGGGTTCGCCTGCCGCCACCTATTCCATCGGCTTTGATGCCCCGGGCTATGACGAAATGGAATACGCACGCCTTGCCGCGCGGCATTTTTCCACCAACCACCATGAATACTATGTTACGCCCCAAGACGTCGTGAGTGCGATTCCCCAAATCGCGGCGATTTACGACCAGCCCTTTGGGAATGCTTCTGCCGTGCCAACGTTTTATTGCGCGAAAATGGCTAAGGCTGACGGCGTGACCACCTTACTGGGCGGTGACGGCGGCGACGAACTCTTTGGCGGTAACGAGCGCTACGGCAAACAACATTTATTTTCGCTCTATGGCACCATCCCCGCCCCCTTGCGTGCCGGCGTTATCGAGCCGGCTAGCCGTAAGTTCCGAGCCCCACTAACGAGCCTCGGCTTAGGCAAGGCGATAAGTTATATAGAACAAGCTGCGACACCGATGCCGGATCGCATGGAAACCTATAATTTGTTGAACCGCTTAGGCGCGGAGAAAATTTTTCACAAGGATTTTTTGGCGGAGATCAACGTGAGCGATCCCCTCACGCAGTTGCGCGCCGGTTACCAGCGGGCGCGCGCCAAGACTTTAATCAACCGCATGCTCGCCACAGATCTTAAGTTTACGCTGGCCGATAATGATTTACCGAAGGTTACACGCATGTGCGAATTAGCAGGGGTGGCCAGCCAGTTCCCGCTTTTAGACGATGCCCTGGTCGCGTTTTCTGCGCGTCTACGCCCCAAGTTAAAATTAAAAGGCACGCAGCTTCGTTACTTTTTTAAAGCGGCGCTGAGCGATTTTTTGCCTAAGGAAATTATCCAGAAATCTAAACACGGTTTTGGTTTGCCCTTTGGCTTATGGCTGCAAAGTTATGCGCCTTTAAGGGAGTTAGCTAACGACAGTTTGAATGATCTAAAAGCGCATCAGCTTATTCGACCGGAATTTATTGACGAACTTAAAGATGTGCATTTGACCGCCCACGCTTCTTATTACGGCACCCTAATATGGGTGCTAATGATGCTAGAGCAGTGGCACAAAAACCATATGAGCGCTCAGGCTTAACCTATTCGCGCACCAGTAGTGGTGAAATTTGCAAAATTTGCGCCACCTGCAAGGCCATTGCTTCCGCTTCGCGCCTCTCTACAAACGGCCCAATGCGTACGCGGTACCAACCGTCTTGGGATTTAAGTTGCACCAGATGCGCGATAGCCGAAAACGTTTGTTTGATGTTATCGGCCAAGTTTACCGCGGTGGTTTCCGTGGAAAATGCGCCCAATTGTAAGTAAGTACCGGGTAGTGGCGCGCTCCAGTTGCTCGCTTCATCTAATGACGCAAACTCGATTTTTTCTACTTCTACCGGCCCGCTTCCGGCTTGCAGTAGTCTCAGCTTATAAGCGGCGGTATAAGACAAATCGATAATTCGATTGTTCAGAAACGGCCCCCGATCATTTATTCGTACAATTACCGAATTGCCGTTATTTAAATGTGTGACCTTGGCGTAGCTGGGTATAGGTAATACCGGATGCGCCGCGGTCATGGCATACATATCATAAATTTCTCCCGACGCGGTTTTTAGGCCATGAAACTTCTTCCCGTACCATGAGGCCGTGCCGCGCATTTTGTAGGGCACATTTTCGGCCAGCGGTTTAAATGACAAACCAAGTACGCTGTAGGGCTTATTGGCGAATTTGTGCAACGGCTCTACTTTGGGCTGTGCATTGGGTATGGCGTCTAGATCGGTCGGGGGCCTATCGCCCGGACCATCGTCTAAATAATAACCCCCCGGCGCCGGCGGCCGAGGTTTATCAACCCCCGTCTTAGGCAAAATGTTGCAACCTACCAAACCCCAGCAAAGGACAAACAAAAAAAGATTTCGCATAACGGTTAAACTAGCGCGCTTAATGCTTTATTAATTTCTTGTGTGCCTGGATGCTCATGAGCATGCCAAAGCCTAATAACAACGTGACTACGGAAGTTCCGCCGTAGCTGATAAAGGGTAGCGGCACACCCACCACGGGCAGAATGCCGCTTACCATGCCCATGTTAACAAAGGCATAGGTCACAAAGGTAAGGGTCACGCTACCAGCGACCAAGCGTGCGAACAACGTAGACGCGTTCACGGTAATAATCATACCGCGCAGCGCGATTAAGAAATACAGCAATAGCAAAAGGATATTGCCGGCTAGCCCGAATTCCTCAGCGTACACCGCAAAAATAAAATCGGTGCTGCGCTCAGGTAAAAAATCCAACCGAGATTGTGTACCTTGCAACCAACCTTTACCAAATAACCCCCCGGAGCCTAGGGCGATGCTCGATTGTATGGTGTGGTAGCCCGCTCCCAGAGGATCTTGAGTCGGGTCAATTAGGGTAAGTATGCGCCGCTGTTGGTAGTCGTGCAGCATCGACCAGGCAACCGGCGCCAACGCGGCCGATAGCACCGCTAGGGTGGCTAAAATACGCCAACTTAAACCCGCCAGAAAAAGCACATAAAATCCGGAGGCGCTAATTAGAATCGCGGTACCCAAATCCGGTTGTTTGGCGATAAATACCAGAGGTATTAAGAGCAGAACGGCTGCCACGCCGTAGTCCCGCAAACGCAAACTGGCTTCGTGTCGGGAAAAATACCAGGCTAGCATCAGGGGTACGGCAAGCTTCATGAGCTCCGAAGGTTGTATGCGTGTCACGCCAATATTTAACCAGCGGCGTGCACCGTTAATGACGTCACCTGAAACCGCCACCGCTACTAAAAGCCCTAAGCCAAAAACATATAACGGCCAGGCGATGCGCTCTAATTTCTGCGGGGGAACGTTAGCCAATACCCACATGCCGATTAACCCCAGCAACATATTGACACCCTGGGACGAAACCCGCGCATAACTTTGCGAGCTTGCGCTGTATAAAACAAACAGCCCTGTCAGCATCAGCACTGCCAAGCCCAGAAACAGCCATCCGTCGACGTTCACCACTAGCCGACCGAGTATACGTTTAATCACGTTCGCCCTCTCGTTCCTCCACCGCGACAGGCGCAGTTGGCATTTTACCTAGCAGGTAAAAGTCCATGACTTGGCGGGCGATGGGTGCCGCAGTGGAGCCGCCGTGACCGCCATTTTCCGCAATTATTGCCAAGGCAATTTTTGGGCTCTCGGCCGGCGCGTAAGCAATAAACAAAGCGTGGTCACGAAAGCGTTCGGCTACCCGGGACTCGACATAGCGTTCATTTTGTTTTTGCCCTATGACTTGTGCCGTGCCAGTTTTACCGGCAATGGCGTAAGGGCTGTTTTGCCCCACTTTGGCAGCCGTGCCTCCCGGACGCGTGACGTCTATCATGGCAAGGCGCACCAGATTTAAATTCTCCGCAGTCAACGCCAAGGCGGTGGTTACGTTGGTGAATGGCGCGGCGGCGTCTACCACCGAGCTAGGCGCGGAAGCGCCAGATTTACTGCTGAGCACCGCCCGCAATAAATGCGGGCGAATTACCCTCCCATCATTCGCGAGGATAGCCGTAGCCTGGGCTAGCTGCAAGGGTGTGGTTAGCACATAACCCTGACCGATCCCGGTGATCACCGTTTCGCCCGGAAACCAGCGCTGTTTAAAGCGCCGCGCTTTCCACTCCTCAGAAGGCAAGAGGCCGCCGCTCTCCCCTTGAATGTCGATCCCCGTTGGTCGTCCAAAACCGAATTTGCCGACCGCCTCATGTATGGCCGTTATGCCCATATCGTAGGCTAGGCGATAGTAATAGGTATCACAGGAAATAACCAAAGATTTATGTAAATTTACGCTACCATGGCCGCCGATTTTCCAATCGCGGTAACGATGCGAACTTCCCGGCAAGGAGAAATATCCCGGGTCTTGAATGGTAACGGCTGGCGAGTACCCTGCTTCTAAACCGGCCAAAGCCATAAACGGCTTAAAAGTCGAGCCGGGTGGATAAAGGCCGCGCAGCGCCCTGTTGTTAAGCGGTTTATCCAGCGAGTTGTTGAGGGTTTCCCAGTTGCCTTGATCGATGCCATCGACAAAAAGATTCGGATCAAACCCAGGTTTACTAACGAACGCTAAAATTTCGCCGCTTTTAGGGTCTATGGCCACCAACGCCCCGCGATAATTGCCGAAGGCCTTATAGGCCACTTCTTGGAGGCGAGCGTCTAAGGTCAAGACCAGATTGTTGCCGGATATTGGCGGTGTGCGCGATAGCGAGCGCACCGCCCGTCCGCCGGCGTCCATTTCTACTTGGGCAAAACCAGCGGTGCCATGCAGCTCTTTTTCATAGCTTTGCTCGATACCGATTTTGCCTATATGGTTGCTACCCTTGTAATTCGCTATCAACCCCTTGGCCGTAAGCTGCTTAATGTCATTGTCGTTAATCCGGCCTATGTATCCAATGACATGGGCCATGACTTCGCGCTTGGGATAGTGTCGAAACAAACGCGCTTTAATTTCAACGCCGGGAAAACGATATTGATTCGCCGCAAACCGCGCCACCTCTTCGTCGCTAAGCCGGGTGCGGATCGGCAAGCTTTCCAAATTGCGCGATTCGGCGAGTTCGTGCTTAAAACGTTTGCGATCACGCGGGGTAATTTCGATTATCTCGGTCAATTCATTCACGACCTGATCTACATTCTTTAATTTACTGGGTGTCAATTCCAGCGTGTATCCCACGAAATTATGAGCCAGCACTACGCCATTTCTGTCCATAATTAAGCCGCGATTTGGCGCAACCGGTACGACAGAAATGCGATTACTCTCCGCTAGCGCGTGATAATGCTCGTACTGAACGACCTGGAGATAAAAAAATCGCGCGGCAAGAATGAATAAAAGCGTGAGGATGAAAAAAAGACTAAAGCCGATGCGCCACTTAAATGACCGCTCTTCTTGACGATAATCCCTAAGCTCCGCGCCAAACTTCACCTTGAACCCGCGGGAAATTTATCTCGGGATAATTTAAGTCTTCGGGTCGACTGTAAAAGCGGGGCAAGCAGCGGCCATATAAGCGCGCCAATTAGGCTAGACAAGAAATACCCCCAACCTGGAAATACGCCATGCACAAAAAGCTTTAAGACACTAAATAAGCCCTGCATCCCCAATAGCAGTACCAAAATATACAAGGTCTGCTGCCAGGCAGGAAAAAATAATATGCGCCGATGGAAAAAAAGCGCAATGTACGCCATCACGGTATAACTGAGCGCATGCTGCCCCAACAATCCCCCTTCTACAACATCCATGGCTAAGCCCAGCGCCCAAGCAATACCCATCATCGGCATGCGGGGGTGATGCAAACACCAATAGAGCAAGAGCAAAGCAACGAAATCCGGCCGCCAAAAAAGTTTGCCCGCCGCCGCTGGAAAAATATTGAGTAACAAAGCGATAAACAAAGTAAACAATACGTAGCCGAAACCAGCGTTTCTGCTTAGTTGCGTACGGAAAGCTTGTGATTTAAAGGTCATGGTTTAGGGTCAGCTGGTTGTAGAATTAACACCTGCGTATAGCTTTCTATACCCGCGTGAGGCCGGCAACTAATGCGGGAAAAAGCGTCCGCGCTATTCCGCTCAATTTTGGTAATCGTCCCCACCGGCAAGCCAGGGGGGTAGATCCCATCTATGCCAGACGTGACCAATTGGTCGCCGGTGACAATGTCGGCATTCATGGGCATAAAGGGTAAATCCATATTGCCATCCTGACCATTGCCAAAAGTCACGGCGCGCAACCCGCTGCGCAGTATCTGCACGGGTGTGGCATGGAGTTTGTCTGAAATTAAGGCAACTTCACTAGTAAAAGCGTACACTCGCACTACCTGTCCTACCACACCCGCGTCGTTTATCACCGCCTGACCGGCTTGCACGCTGTCACGGGTGCCTTTGTTTAATATAATCCGACGTGCAAATGGGTCTGGCCGGCTATATAAAATCTCCGCGAGCAATGTCTTGCCCGGCGTTCGTTGCTGAGCCCCCAGGAGCCGACGTAAGTATTTGTTTTCCGCTTCCACGGCAGCAAAACTCTGCACCCGCGCGGCGTTGATTAAATTTTTTTCCGCCAACGCCGCATTTTCCGAATACAAACGCGATTGCACGATAAAAAAGCCGCGCATGCGATTGATCGCGCTACGCGGACTAACCGCAATTTGCTGAAGTGGATAAAGCATAGCGGCAATAGTTTGCCGGAAGGTATCTAGGTGATGGTGGCGTGCATCCACAATCATAAAGATGATAGCAAGTAAGCTAAGCGCGATTAGCCTAGCTAACGCCCCCGGCCCGCGTTTAAAGAATGGG
>CAYYOS010000118.1:0-7883 GCA_964473355.1 uncultured Burkholderiales bacterium
CGGCTTCGGTAGCCACCAAGGCGTGACGTACTTTATATTCCGAATCCCCCATTTGCGACTTAATTTTGTCGTATTCGGCCTTCAGTAGATCATCGGAAACCGGATTATTCTTGATGTAATCTTGCAAGTAGGCCCGCACCAATACGCCTTGTTTTACCATTTCCATCTGCGCGGTGATTTCCGGATCATTCTGCAAGCCCTTTTTGGTGGCTTCCTGAACAATAATTTCGCGTGTAATTAAATCCTCGCGTATGCCCTTAAGCAACTCTGGATTATTAGGCTGACCTTGCGCGACCCGCTCTTTTACAATCATATCGATGCGTGATTGCGGAATAGACACGCCATTAACAATTACGGCCGCCTTATCCGTACTAGTTGCCGCCGGTTTGGCGGATTTATTGGCTTCCTGAGCATTGCAAGCCGAAAGCGTCATTAATAACGACGCTGCGGTAATAAACAAACGGGATTTTATTGTAAGCATAGTGGTGATTCCTTCTCGGTGATTAAGTTATAGCTCTTCAGGCGTATAAGCCTTGATGCTTAAAGCGTGAATTTGTTTGTGCATTAAGCCTTGTAATGCGTCGAAAATCATACGATGGCGAAGTAGGGGTGATTTTTCGGCAAACTGCCGCGACACGATAACTAAATTAAAATGTCCGCCACCCCCTTTTGCGCCCTCGTGACCCTGGTGTAAAAAACTATCGTCGTCAATTTCAAGGCTCTCCGGGTCAAGGCTCGCCAGCTTGGTACGCATTTCTTCAATGACGTCCATTATTCGGGGAAGACTTTTTTAAACGGCCGCACTTTTATAGTCTGAAACACGCCTTGGGTATGGTAGGGATCCTGTTCTGCCCAGGCTTGCGCAGCGCGCAGATCGTCAAATTCCGCAATAATCAGGCTGCCGCTAAAACCCGCAGGCCCCGGCTCGTTGGCATCCACTTTAGGAAACGGTCCTGCGATGAGCAGCCGTCCATCATTTTCTAGGGCAGTTAAACGCGCCAAGTGGGCGGAGCGCGCCAATTGTCGTTGCGCCAAACTGTCGGCGTGGTCCACCCCTTCGATTGCATACCACATCTTAATTTTTATCTTCTATATAGCGAGACAGCATCAGGCTTTGCAAAAAGATGAATACTAACATGAGTCCTAGCGTGCCAAACATTTTAAATTGAACCCATGTAGGCTCGGCAAAATTATAGGCAACATACAGATTAAGCCCGCCCATTATGGCAAAAAACGCGACCCAGCTTAGATTTAACTTATTCCAAACGTGCTCCGGTAAAGCGATACTCTGTTCCATCATTTTTTTAATTAAATTCTTTTTAAGTATCATGCTAATTAATAAGGCGGCGCTAAAAAGCCAATAAAGTACGGTCGGTTTCCACATAATAAATTGCTTGTCATGTAATAAAATCGTAGCGCCACCAAGCAGCGATACCAACACTAAACTCACCCAAAGCATCTTGTCTACTTTGCGATGGCGGCTGTACACCCAGATTATCTGTGCCACGGTAGCCAAGATCGCGACCCCCGTCGCATAATAAATCGCTTCCTCTTTCGCGATGGGGATTAAGCCTAACGTGACTAAAAAATAGGTAATAAAAAATAAGACGATAGGGAATAGATCAAATAAAAATTTTGCCATTTAGTGTTTTACCGTCCATCGATCAAAATAGTCTTGCATTAACGATTTTACCTCAGGCCCGTACCCAGCTTTCTGTGCTTGCTTAATTCCTTCTTCGAAAAAGAGGGGGGCGTCGTCGGGCAAGGTTGCGCCAAGCGCATCGAATGCTTGACCCATGAGATCAGGATTTTGGGTGCGAGTTGCAACAATAGCAAGATTAAAGTTGAGTACCCGCCATGGACGGCTCTGGTCGTATTTGTTAAGGTCTGCCTGAATCACGGGTGATACATGGGTGATGAGCTGCTGCATGACAAAGAACAAAGATATTAATGTTTCAATCGAATCGGTACTATTGGCTTCAGTCGCGCACGCGTCGACCAAAGGCTCCAAGATGCGAATTTCCCCGTGATGCCGTATGGTCCAATCGGCTACGCCCAAGGCCACGCGACCTAAGCTCCGCCTGCTCTCGGCGGTGGCCAAACGTTCCGCCCAAGCGCCTAAATCAATTAAACAGTTTAAAGCGTGATCCGATAACTGGCTGGCTTCATCGTGAGGTAATAGCCCCGTGGCGCCATAGTCCCCATCCAGTTTTTTTAATGCAGCAAACAACTGATCCAGTGCCTCAATTAATTGCGGTGGCGCTATTACCTCCGGGCCGGGCTTAACAGAGCTAGCCTGGTAGTCCGTTAGGATTTTTGCTGCCACTTGGGTAAAAAGTTCACGACCGTCATTAAGGTTATACATTAAGTCTTATGCGAGTGTCCGTTTCATTCGTTGCCGTATTTTGCTATCATTTGCTATTGTCGGCAAGTAAGGGATTCTCTGAATAAGTTCATCATGCGTCGCTACGGCGCGCAGCGTTACGCGGGCCAATTTGAGAACTCCAGCGGCCGCGGCGGACTATACAGAGCCTTCTTAAGCCCATGATTCAAATTGATCTTCATACGCATTCGACCTTTTCTGACGGGTCGTTAACACCAACCGAGCTGGTGAACCACGCAGCCGCCAAGGGCGTAGCAGTCTTAGCCTTAACTGATCACGATTCATTAACCGGCCTGGAAGAGGCCAGGGTGGCCGCCCAGTCGCAGCCACTCCGCTTTATTACGGGCACCGAAATTTCGGTAACTTGGCAGGACCGTACGCTGCATATCGTCGGCTTAAAAGTCGACCCGGCTAATGCTGGGTTGCGGAACGGCTTAAAGTTACTTCACGACAGTCGTCATGCGCGGGCCGAAGCGATGGCAGCAAATTTAGACAAAGCCGGTATCAAAAATAGTCTAGCGGGCGCCTACGCTTGTGCTGAAGCCAGCTCACTTAACTCACCGCTGATTAGCCGTACCCATTTCGCGCACTTTTTAGTCGAGCAAGGTCTGGCTAAAAACGTCCGCGCGGTATTTAAGAAATATTTGGTACCCGGAAAGCCCGGTTATGTGCCGCACCAATGGGCCGCCTTAGCGGACGCGGTTAGCTGGATAAAAAATAGTGGCGGCACGGCGGTATTGGCACATCCGGGCCGCTATGGTTTTAGCGGACCAAAAATGCAAACTTTGCTAGCGGAATTTAAGGCCTGCGGCGGTGGGGCGATTGAAGTCGTTACGGGCAGCCATACGCCACCCCAGTATCAACAATTTGCGGACTTAGCGACCAAATTTGGTTTCCTTGCTTCTTCCGGATCAGATTACCATGGACCGGGACACAGTTATATGGATATGGGCAGATTGCCCGATCCTCCGCTGGGGTGCACCCCGATATGGCATGACTGGGAGGAAGTGTTAGCCTCCTGATTTATGGCACAGTTTTTTACTATCCACCCCACCCATCCTCAATCGCGTCTTATTTCCCGTGCCGCCAGCATTGTGAAACAAGGCGGGGTAATGGTCTATCCTACCGATTCTTGCTATGCCTTGGGATGCCAGCTGGGGGAAAAGCATGCTGAAGCGCGCATTCGTGCGATTCGCGGCATCGATGAAATGCACCAATTTACGTTGGTGTGTCGGGATCTCGCCGAGATATCCAACTACGCTAAAATCGACAACGCGCAATTTCGCTTACTCAAAGCCAACACGCCCGGCAGCTATACGTTTATCTTGCCGGCAACCCGCCTCGTTCCAAAACGTTTGCAATATCCGAAACGCAATACCATCGGTTTACGCGTACCAGACCATGCGGTGGCGCAGGCCATATTAGCGGAAATGGAAACCCCGTTGTGGAGCACTACCTTGGCGCTCCCGCTCGCAGAACAAGTTTTAAACGACCCGGCCGAGATTCGTGAGAAACTTGAGCACTATGTGGATGTAATTATAGACAGCGGCCATTGCGGCTTGGATGCTACCTCCATCATTGATCTAACATCAGGCGAGCCGCAATTAATTCGTGAAGGGAAGGGTAGCTTGGCGCCGTTTGGTTTAGGCTCTACATGACGTTTACCCTGCTTGAGAAAATTATTTTTTTTTCCATACCCGTCATGTTCGCTATTACCATTCATGAAGCTGCCCATGGCTACGTGGCCAAATATTTTGGCGACAACACCGCGTATAGCCAGGGACGCGTCAGCTTAAATCCGCTGCGCCATATTGATCTTATCGGCACTATTCTGGTCCCTTTAATTTTTCTATTACTCCCCGGAAATTTCTTATTCGGCTGGGCCAAACCGGTCCCAGTGAATTTTAATGCGCTGCGTAACCCAAAAAAGCATATGTTGTGGGTGGCTGCCGCGGGGCCCGTTGCGAACTTAATAATGGCTTTCCTATGGGCAATGGTGTTATCGATAACCCCCTCAAGCGGCGCTTTCGCCGTGGCGCTGCAAGCCATGGCTCTAGCCGGGATCATCGTAAATGTGTTGCTCATGTTGTTGAATTTACTCCCCATTTTGCCGCTCGATGGAGGGCGCATCACCGTTAGCCTGCTTCCAGAATCCGCCGCCCGTGCTTACGCTAAAATGGAGCCGTATGGTATCGTCATTGTTATTGCGTTATTGATCTCGGGGATTTTGGGGCGGGTGTTGGGGCCACTTATCGAAGGCGTGATGCAATTTATTGCGCAGATATTTTCTTTGCAAGGCACGGGAATTTTTTAGAGCGTCACCACATAAAAATAAATGAGTAACTAATGTACACCGAACGAGTTTTATCAGGGATGCGCCCAACCGGGAACTTGCATCTTGGCCATTATCATGGCGTGTTAAAAAACTGGATCACGCTACAACATGAGCACGAATGCCTGTTTTTTGTTGCTGATTGGCACGCGCTCACCACCCATTACGATACGCCACAAGTAATCGAAGAAAACGTGTGGGACATGGTAATTGACTGGCTGGCTGCAGGCATCGATCCTGCGCAAGCTACACTTTTTATTCAATCGCGTGTTCCCGAGCACGCGGAATTACATTTATTGCTTTCTATGATGACGCCCTTAGGGTGGCTGGAACGCGTGCCCACCTATAAAGATCAGCAAGAAAAACTTCACGAAAAGGATTTAAGTACCTATGGTTTTTTGGGGTATCCACTATTGCAAAGTGCCGATATTTTGGTCTACCGCGCTAGCCAAGTCCCTGTAGGCGAGGACCAAGTGCCGCATATTGAATTTACCAGAGAACTGGCGCGGCGTTTTAATTTTATCTATGGCCGCGACCCGGATTTCGAGCAGAAGGCATTGGCCGCGATTAAAAAACTTGGCAGTAAAAAAGCCAAACTCTATGAAGAATTGCGCGCCCGTCACGAAGAACGGGGCGACGACGCGGCGCTAGAAGCGGGGCGTGCGCTTTTGAATGAACAACAAAATTTATCGCTGGGAGACCAAGAGCGGCTATTTGGCTACTTGGAGGGTAGTGGTCGCATGATACTGGTTGAACCGCAAGCTTTACTCACCACCGCGTCGAAAATGCCGGGCTTAGATGGACAAAAAATGTCGAAATCCTATAACAATACGATCAGCCTGCGCGAAGACGCCGCATCAGTGACCAAAAAAATCCGGACCATGCAAACCGATCCAGCGCGCATGCGCCGCGCTGATCCGGGAGATCCCGCAAAATGCCCGGTGTGGCCGTTGCATCTAATTTACTCCAATGAGGCTACGCACGGGTGGGTGCAGCAAGGATGTAAAAGTGCGGGCATAGGCTGTTTAGAATGCAAGCAACCCGTGATTGACGCAGTCATCGCTGAACAAGAACCAATCCGAGAGCGCGCCCAAATATATTTGGATGATCCGGTTGTGGTGCGGAATATTATCGCAGATGGTTGTGAAAAAGCCCGCAAGTTAGCCGGCGAAACCTTGAGAGATGTACGTGAAGCTATGGGCTTGGGTTACACCTAATGGAACAGCTCGTTCTTATTCGCGGCGAACCACTGAAAGAGTTGCCGCATGACTTATATATCCCCCCGGAAGCCCTAGAAATATTCCTGGAGAATTTTCAGGGGCCTTTAGATTTGCTGCTGTATTTGATTCGTCGCCATAATTTGGAGGTGCTGGATATTCCCATGGCGGAATTGACTCGCCAATATATGGCTTATGTGGAATTAATGCGTGCCAACCAGTTAGAGCTCGCCGCCGATTACTTATTAATGGCGGCACTATTGATTGAAATTAAATCGCGCATGTTGCTACCGTTGCCAAAAGATATTCCTGCTGAAGAGGCTGATCCGCGCGCCGAGCTGGTGCGCCGTCTGCTGCATTACGAGCAAATTAAAAATGCTGCGCAAAAACTGGATGCGTTGCCCCAGGTGGATCGAGACTTTTCCGTGGTGCACGTAGGCATGGAACATGAATTGTCTCGCGCATCACCTCAAGTTACCGTTGATAACCTTATTAGCGCATGGCGTGACTTACTTAATCGCGCAAAAATATTTCGACATCATGTCGTCACCCGAGAACAATTGTCGGTTAAGGACTATATGAAATGGGTTATTCAGCGTTTGGCCAGCGGAGAGTTTGTCGCGTTTGAGGCGTTGTTTGAAGAGCCGCGCGAATTAGCTAAATTAGTGGTGGTATTTTTAGCAATTTTAGAGCTGGTTCGAGAAAATGCGCTAGAGCTAACGCAACGCGCCGCCTTTGCGCCCATATATGTCAAATTAGCAAGTTAGTTGCGAGGTACACATGGATACTTCAAATTTGTCACAAGTAAAAATAATTTTGGAGGCAGTGCTCATGGCAAGCCCCGACCCCGTTCCCTTAAACCAGTTGAGCAAACTTTTTTCTGAAGAAATGAGCAAAGAAGTTCTGCTTAAAGTTTTGGAGGATTTGCGGGCTGATTGGCAGGACCGCGGCGTGGAGTTGGTAAGCGTGGCCAGTGGCTGGCGCTTTCAAGCCCGCCCGGAATACCAGTCGTTCATAGAGCGCTTAAGCCCGGAAAAGCCACCCAAATATTCGCGCGCGGTACTCGAGACCTTGACTATCATTGCCTATCGCCAGCCAGTTACCCGCGGTGAAATTGAAGACGTACGCGGCGTCGCGGTTTCCTCGGGCGTCTTAAAGACTTTAGAAGGGCGCGGCTGGATTACCACTGTAGGGCACCGTGAAGTGCCCGGTCGGCCGGCCCTTTATGCGACAACTAAAACTTTTCTGGATGACTTAAATTTACGCACGCTGGATGAATTGCCGCCGCTCGAGACTATCGAAGATGCTAGTTAAACTTTTGGCCTAGGCGCCACTCGCTTTTAGCAAACTTCGCTTAACACTAGCTAACCTATGTCCGAAAAACTTCAAAAGCTTTTAGCCGCAGCCGGGCTAGGGTCGCGCCGCGAGATGGAAGAATGGATACGAGCGGGCCGAGTAAGTGTTGGCGGACAAATTGTCGGGGTAGGCGGGCGGGTCGCCCCAGACGACGTGATTAGAGTAGATGGGCGTATAGTAAAGTTTAATTTAGATTCAAGTAAAATTCGCGTGCTAGTATTTCATAAGCCCGAAGGAACGATAGTTAGCCGTGATGATCCACAAAAGCGCGTGAGCGTATTTGAAACTTTGCCGCGCTTAAGAAGTAACAAATGGGTCGCGGTTGGGCGCTTGGATTTTAATACCAGCGGTTTGCTGCTTTTTACCACGTCGGGCGAACTCGCCAATCGGCTCATGCATCCAAGGTATGAGGTAGAAAGGGAGTATGCCGTACGTATTATGGGTACCTTGTCGCCTGAACAGGTGAGCATACTAAAACAGGGGGTGAAAATTGGCGGTAGCCTCGCAAAATTCGAGGCTTTGGTGGATCGCGGGGGCGAAGGCGCTAACCATTGGTATCACGTTGTGCTAAAAGAAGGACGTAACCGCGAAGTCA
>CAYYOS010000119.1:0-7819 GCA_964473355.1 uncultured Burkholderiales bacterium
GGTGCTTCCAATTCCATTATCTGATCGATAAACCAGGGTTGATCGCTTTTTTCCATGATATCGAGCAGGCAATGACCTAAATAACGCAGCACCACAAAATTGGGTTTATCCGGCTCAAAGCTGAAGTCGGCATATTCCCCCGTACGCCGGTTTAGCATATCCAAAAAATTGGATCG
The DNA here is from genome assembly GCA_964473355.1 of uncultured Burkholderiales bacterium. Taxonomy (GTDB): domain Bacteria; phylum Pseudomonadota; class Gammaproteobacteria; order Burkholderiales; family REEB80; genus CAYYOS01. The sequence goes on from CAYYOS010000119.1 coordinate 177, forward strand.
ATAATTAAAGCCATCATCGCCTACCGTTGCATGAATATTTTCTACCATGACGTCGGCGAGACGCAGCGCCAGCGCTTGTATCAGCGCTTGGCGTTCCGTGTCATCGACGCGACCAAAAAGCATACGGTCGGTCACGTGCACAAAAAATGCAATCATCTCACCGATGATTTTAAAACCCCGCTGCGGCGTAATGATGTCGAAGTTGGCTTTGGAAAGATTGATAACCACCGCGTCCGCCAGCCGCCAAATCATAGCGGCGACGACGGTTGCAGTTTTTTCCGCGGTTTTTTCCGGCGCGGGTGCGTCGGCTTTTTTAAACCAGATGGTTTTAACGCGTATGGCCATGGCGTGAGCTAGTACCCGCCCTTGCCGTAAGGTTGCGGGAGACCGGCGACCTTGGGACCTTGTTTGGCCGGGCCTAAAGGAAAAAGATCATACAAATATTTACTGTCGGTGCCGGGGCGCAGTTCAGAAAAGCCTTTTAGCATATTCCGGAAATTCGGAGTATGACCATTTTCCTTGTATTCGTTGCGTAAGTAATTGATGACTTCCCAATGCGCGTCCGTAAGGGTAATGCCTTCCGCCGCGGCAATGGTTGTGACCACATCATCGCTATAATTAGGTTCGCGCAAAAATCCCTGATCGTCTACCTCTAATTCCACATCATCGACTACGTATGCCATTTATTTAGCCTCCTTTGTTTAAGGTGAGTGAAAATAACTATGTTAATGCTTGTATGGATTTGTGGGGAATGAAAATACCGCAGCCCAGTTTGCGGTTGCTGCCCAAGCCAATCTCTTGGACACGAATAGCATGCTCAATCGGCATGCCATGCAGCATTAAGCTATACCCGCTGACGTCTCCAGTAGCCGTGCGCATGGTTTGCCGGCGCCCGCAAATAAAGCGGCAATCGATACGCATGGTATCCAGTTCTCGCATAATATCCGCCGCAAATTTGCTTTCTTCCGTACTACCGGTAGTAACGCAATGGGCGTAGAGGGGCGTATGTAAAGTAATGGGTTTTAATTTGTGTTTGCCGATAATTATAGCGTGACCTTCTACGGTCATGGTCTTTCCGGTTAAGCATACAAATTCCGAAACTCGGGTTTTGGGCGTGCGAATAACGAGCTTGGTACGATGATTTAATAAAATTTCATCGGCGCCTGTGACTGAACCTTGAACATGATGTATGGCCGTTTCGTTGTCGGTAGTTAGATCCGGTAAAAGCTCCGCTAACGCCAGATAAAGCGAATATCCATGATCTTTGGGCAAACGCGGCCCCCGCAGATCAAACTGCATATCGGTAACGGAGGATGCGGCAGTCTCAAGCGTGGAGCCGCTTTCGCTCAGCCAACCTATTTTTCCACCTCCCCAGATTGGGTTTTACCCCAAGCCAGCAAAGCCTCGCCCCACGTGGTGGCAGTGGTCGGGTCGATTTCGAATATCGTAAACCGGCTCTTTTCGCGAATTCTGATACGCAGGGTGGTAAAGCCTGCTACGTGGTCGACCTGCTCTAGCGCGATCTCCTGTTTAAACGGGGTGGCGGTAAATTTATCCAGCTTTACAATATGTTCCAAGTTTAGCTCGACTAGACGGGAGATTAAGGAAGGAATAAAGTATCGTCATTCATTAACTATTAATCAAGTGGAAACGGACTTACTCTCACCATGGGTAGTAAGGTATACTCCTTTCGGGTAGGTATAGCCTAACTATTCAGAATGATAGAAGCCGGTGTATTAACAGCTGTAACATACGTCTGATAAGTGATGGAAGAATCGCGCCTTTTGTTGCGCGCCAAACAGATTTACATGGGCCGAAGCCAGCTTAGTGCTTTGGAATCATTATTTATTTTATAAGAATAGGAGAGTCACCATGGGCAAGAAAATACACGATACGCCAATGCTCGATGAACTGGAAAGCGGCCCATGGCCCAGTTTTGTTACCGGACTAAAACGTCTTGCCAAAGATAACGACATGGCAGTGGACTTGATGGGCCAACTCGAAAGCTCCTACCGCGATACCAAAGGTTACTGGAAAGGCGGCACGGTTGGGGTATTTGGTTATGGCGGCGGCGTGATCCCACGTTTTACAGAATTAAAAGACGAGCAGGGCGCCCCAATTTTCCCTGAAGCAGCCGAATTTCATACGCTGCGTGTGCAACCGCCAGCGGGCATGCACTACGACACTAAGATTTTACGTAAATTAGCCGACGTCTGGGAAAAGCACGGCTCAGGCCTGATTGCTTTCCATGGTCAAAGTGGCGACATCATGTTCCAAGGTATCAAAACTGCCAACGTTCAGCCCGCATTTGATGAATTAAACGAATTGGGATTTGACTTGGGTGGCGCCGGCCCTGCGCTACGCACTTCCATGTCCTGCGTGGGTGCTGCTCGCTGCGAGATGTCTTGCTATGACGAAGCTCGTGCGCTACGCACGGTAATCAATAACAATTTAGATGACATGCACCGGCCAGCTTTGCCTTATAAGTTTAAATTTAAATTTTCCGGTTGTGGCAACGATTGCGTTAACGCCATCCAGCGCTCCGATATGGCGGTTATCGGCACCTGGCGCGACAACATTCGCGTAAACGAAGCTTTAGCTAAAGACTATATCGCGCAGCACGGTATGGATAAATTAGTAAATGACGTTATCAATCACTGCCCCACCAAAGCACTCGCGTTAAAAGCCACGAAAGATGTTTCCACTGCAGACGGATTCTGCAGTGTTGCCGTCAGTGACACCCACTCCTTAGAAATCGACAACCATAATTGCGTGCATTGCATGCACTGCTTAAACGTTATGCCCGGCGCGTTGTTGCCCGGTGTAGACAAGGGTGCAACGGTTTTAGTTGGGGGTAAAGGCGTGCTGAAAATCGGGGCAACCATGGGTACGGTCGTCGTTCCCTTCATGAAATTAGAAACCGATGAGGACTTTGAAAAACTTAACGATCTGGCCCGCAGCATACTGGACTTCTTTGCCGACAATGCGCTGGAGCATGAGCGCACCGGCGAGATGATAGATCGAATTGGTTTAGTGAATTTCCTTGAAGGCATTGGTCTAGAAATCGATCCCAATATGATACGTGAGCCGCGTAATAATCCTTACGTTCGCACCGATGACTGGGACGAGCAAGTTGCCAAGTGGGAAGAGCGCAAAGCCGGCTAATAGTTAAGCACGTGCGGTAGCCCCGCAGCCGAGATATTTAGTGGTGCGCTTGCACCGTTGAAAAATTTTGTTGGAGGTTTAAAAATGGCAGAAATGCGCGCACCGATCGAAACCGGCGCCCCGGATCCCAAGCAATATATGCATCCGGTGATGGTTATGAACTACGGCAAGTGGGTGTTCCATGATCACCCGAAGCCTGGGGTACTCCGTCATCGCGCCGAAAGCGGCGATGAAATTTGGACTGTTAAAGCCGGTACGCAGCGGCAGATGGATGTCTACACCATACGTACCCTTTGCGACATCGCTGATGAGTTTGCCGACGGCCATGTGCGCTTTACCGCTCGTAGCAATATTGAGTACATGGTTGCCGATGAGCAAAAGGTCGAGCCACTTATTAAGGCGCTTAATGATCATGGTTTTCCCATTGGGGGTACCGCCAATTCGGTAAGCATGATTGCGCATACGCAAGGCTTTTTGCATTGCGATATTCCCGGGACTGACGCGTCCGGTGTTGTGAAAGCACTGATGGATGAGTTGTACGACGACTTTGTAAAGTGTGAAATGCCTAACCGCGTCAAATTGTCGACTTCTTGCTGTGAGATCAATTGTGGCGGTCAAGCGGATATCGCGATTATTATGCAGCACACCAAACCGCCTAAGATTAATCATGATCTCGTTGCGAATGTGTGCGAGCGCCCTTCAGTGGTTGCGCGTTGCCCGGTCGCTGCCATTCGGCCGGCCCTGGTCAACGGCAAGCCTTCGTTGGAAGTCGATGAGAAAAAATGTATTTGCTGCGGCGCCTGCTATCCACCCTGCCCACCTATGCAAATTAACGATCCTGAGCATTCAAAACTTGCCATCTGGGTTGGTGGCAAAAACTCCAATGCTCGGTCCCGTCCGACCTTTCACAAGCTAGTGGCCTCTGGTTTGCCCAACAATGCACCGCGCTGGCCGGAAGTTGCCGCCGTCGTGAAGGGCATACTGGAAGTATACAAACACGATGCAAAGCCTTGGGAACGCATGGCGGATTGGATAGACCGCATTGGTTGGCCACGCTTCTTTGAGAAAACCGGTTTGCCGTTTACTAAGTACCACATCGACGATTGGCGTGGCTCTCGGTCGACGTTAAACGCCGCCGCGCATATCCGGTTTTGATTATAAATACTTGAATTCCCCGTGTGCCGTTTCGGCATGCGCGGGATGACATTGCTCAAAATAAGAGTAGGAAGATTATGAAATTTGGATTAATGGTCAACGAAGGCCCTTATACGCACCAGGCGACGGACAGTGCCTATCAATTCGCCAAAACGGCAATTGAGAAAGGACATCAAGTCCCCCGCATCTTTTTCTACCACGATGGCGTACACAATTCCAGCGGATTAACGGAACCCCCGCAAGATGATCGTCATATTGTAAACCGCTGGTCCAAGTTAGCTCAGGAACATAATATCGATTTAGTTGTGTGCGTCGCCGCTGCCATGCGTCGCGGGGTAGTGGACGCCAACCTGGCCCCGGGGTTTCGAATTTCTGGGTTGGGACAACTCGTTGAAGCCGGCATTCAAACGGACCGCCTGGTCGTGTTTGGCGATTAATAAGGAAATTAGCAATGAATGAAACAACTGGGGGCATAGACGTTGAGGACAACCCTGCCGGCACCGTTAAAAAATTTATGTTTGTGAATCGCAAAGCGCCCTACGGCACGATATACGCGCTCGAAGGTTTGGAAGTTGTGCTAATCAGCGCCGCTTTCGATCAGGATGTCAGCATGGCTTTTTTAGACGACGGTGTTTTTGAATTGGTGAAAGGGCAGCACACTAAGGGCATTGATGTTAAAAACTTTTCGCCCACTTATCGTGCTTTGGAAGGTTATGACATCGAAAAGCTATATGTGGAAAAAGAATCGATGGAATCCCGGGGCCTGACGGCAGAAAATTTAGTTGTCCCAGTGCAAGTCTTAAGCGCAACGGAAATGGGTGAGCTCATGGCCAGCCAAGACGTGGTTATTAGCTTCTAATAGAGGGTTAAGAAAAGCATGTTGCACATAGTCAATAAGTCGCCGTTTGAAAAAAGAAGTTTGGATAGTTGCTTGCGTATTGCGAGCAAGAATAGTGCAATTCTCCTGATTGAAGACGGTGTTTACGCGGTTACCAAAGGCAATGCCTTGGAAGCTAAAATTAAGAAGGCCATGCTGGATAAGAAAGTCTATGCCTTGGCTCCGGATGTCGACGCGCGCGGTATGCAAAACGCAGTAATGGATGGCGTAAATCTGGTGGACTACGGCGGGTTTGTAGAGTTAGTGGTGGAGCACAGTTCCGTGCAGTCTTGGCTGTAATATTATTCACTTTTAATGTAGGAGAGCGACGATGAGTTTCGAAATTGACGGCAAGACATACGAGACCGATGAAGAAGGCTATTTGCTTAATTTAGGCGAATGGGACGAAGCAGCGGCTGGTTATTTGGCAGTCGAAGAAAAAGTAGACATGACCGAGAATCACTGGGAAGTCATCAACTTTTTGCGTGAATATTACAACGACTATCAGATCGCACCGGCCGTTCGTGTTTTGACCAAGGCTATTGGTAAAAAATTAGGTGCCGACAAAGGTAACAGCAAATATCTTTACGAATTGTTTCCTTATGGTCCGGCGAAGCAAGCTTGTAAAATTGCGGGCTTGCCAAAACCTACCGGTTGCATCTAAGGCTTTAATTAAGAGCGGGGGCGTAGGCACCCGCTCATATTGTACGGATCCGCGACTCCGCTCGCTGGCTCTCGCGTTTATACAGGGTGAGTAGATGTCGTTTCTGACGATTTTATTTGCAGGTCTTTTTTATGCCGCTACCGCGATGCTGGTAGGGGGCCTGGCCTATAAAATTTACGATTATGCACGCACTCCCGTACCGCTGAATATTCCTACGACGCCCGCGCCTAAAACGACCACCGGTGTGGTGATGCGCATGGCGCGGGAGGTGGTGCTGTTTGAAAGTCTGTTTAAGGCCAACAAATGGATTTGGCTATTCGGCTGGATTTTTCATTTTGCTTTGGTTTTAGTTTTGCTGCGGCATTTACGCTATTTTACCGAGCCGGTGTGGACGGTAGTTACGCTGGTGCAACCTTTCGGGTTATACGCGGGGTTTGCGATGGTGGCGGGCTTAGCAGGATTGTGGGCGCGACGGTTTTTAGTAGAGCGTATTAAATATATCTCTACTATTTCGGATCACCTTATGTTGGTATTGCTCTTGGCGATCGGACTATCCGGGTTGGCAATGAAATATGTTGAACATACCAATGTAGTGGCCGTGAAGAGCTTTATGTTAGGACTCATGTATTTTGATTGGCAGCCTTTACCTGAGGATCCTCTTTTGCTGGTGCATTTATTTCTAGTTGCGACGCTGATGGCGATTTTCCCTATCAGCAAGTTACTACATGCACCGGGATTGTTTTTTAGTCCTGGGCGTAACCAGGCTGACAATAGCCGTACCAAGCGCCATGTGCCGCCAGCTTGGGCGACCGAGCCGCATCGTAAATAGTATTTGGAGGGGTTATGGCAGTAGCTGCATTTGACGTACCCAAAGTTAAATCCTATCCGGTTATTCCTATCCTCAAAGAGGACGCGATGGCCCATAGCAAGCCGTTTGTGGCGCAAGCACCCATCCAAGAAGCCTTAGGTTTTCCTGGCGAATTGGTAGAGGATTGGCACGACAAAGCTATTGCGAAAATGGGGGATCTCCTCGACAAATACCGCTCGTTTAAAGTTTATCTGGACGCTTGCGTGCATTGTGGCGCATGTACCGATAAATGCCATTATTTCTTAGGCACCTCCGACCCAAAAAATATGCCGGTCGCTCGGCAAGATTTGGTGCGCAAAGTCTACCGCCGTTACTTTACGTTTACTGGTAAATATTTTCCCAAGCTTGTGGGCGCTGAGGATCTCACCACAGACGTGCTGAATGATTGGTATAGTTATTTCAATCAGTGCTCGGAGTGTCGGCGTTGTTCGGTATATTGTCCATATGGTATCGATACCGCAGAAATTACCATGGCCGCCAAAGAAATTATGGACACCATCGGCATGGGCCAGAAATATAGCAATGAAATTATTGGTAAGGTCCATAAAATCGGCAACAACTTGGGGCTGCCAGGACCGGCCCTGGAAGATACCTTAGCGGGGCTGGAGGAAGATATAAAAGAAGATACCGGCGTCGACGTGAGGCTGCCTATGGATGTTCATGGGGCGGAAGTTATGTTAGTCACGCCATCCGCGGATTTTTTCTCCGAGCCGCATGTTGAGAGTTTAATTGGTTACGCGAAAGTATTTCATGCAGCCGGTATCAGCTGGACCTTAAGTTCGCATGCGTCAGAGGCGGGTAACTTCGGTTTATTCGTGGGCAATTATGATCAAATGCAAAAAATCGCGCTGCGTGTTCGTGAGGCAGCGCTGGAATTGGGTGTTAAACGTATCGTCGTAGGCGAATGCGGCCAT
>CAYYOS010000120.1:0-7814 GCA_964473355.1 uncultured Burkholderiales bacterium
AGCGTTGCAACACCAAGGCAAAGGCGCGTAATGCGGTATCGATGCCATAAATGGCTTCCAGATTGCGGGCAACCACTAAATGTGGCGGATGCGCAGGTGGATACTCAGCAGGGGTAAAGCGCGCCAAGTTAACAATGTTAGGCACGACTATCGCTTTAAACCCCAAGGCTGCAAAAATTTTTTCCAAAAAGGGGGAGGGAACCACAATTGCAGACACCTGATTTAGACTGGCGCGTACGATCTTTGGCGAGCGCCGAAAAAAATTTGCCGCTTCGCCGCCGCGATAGTTGACCACCACTGGCTTGCGATGAAATCTGGCTATCCAAATGGCGGGAGCGGCAAACAAATGCCAGGACCAACCCGAATTGGCCATGACGTGAAATAAATCCACCTGGGGCGCGCTGCGCCACAACTTTAAAACAAATGGCAGTAACCGGAACACAGCACGCAGGCCTCGGACGTTTCCAACCCAATTTGGGCGATAAGGCGCATTAACTTGTATGGTAGTGACGCTTAACCCCGCTTCGCTAAGTAGCGCCGCCAACTGGCGCGTTTGATTTGCCATGCCGCCGGAGGGCGGAGGTAGCGGGCCGACCAGAGCGACGTGCTTAGGCGTGAGTGGAGACATAGTCGCAGCTCGTACTATTGCCGAAACCGACTACAACAGCGATTCATAGATCGCCCGATAGCGCGCGACACTCGCAGTCCATGTCCGCTCCAATTCAACAAACTGGCGCGCCGCTTGCCGCAATGCCGGCCAACGAGGTGCGTCTTTCAGTAGCGCCAAAATTTTTCGTTGCAAATCTGCCAGATCACCTGCTTTAAATAAGATCCCGGTTTCATTATCTCGAATCAATTCACGGTGACCACCGACGTCAGAGGCCACTAATAGTCGCCCCTGCGCCATGGCTTCCAATGGCTTTAATGGCGTTACCAATTCAGTTAGGCGCATGGAAAGCCTAGGGTAAATCAAAACGTCGATGGCATCGTAATACCGTGCTACCTCTTCGTGCGCGACACGCCCGGTAAAAATAACTTTATCCGCAACGTTAAGCTCCGCAGCGCGTTGTTTTAGCGCCGCGTCTTGGGGCCCGCCCCCCACTAATAGCACTCGAACATTGGGCGCGTCTTGTAGCAATAAAGGCAATACGTCGATGATTAAGTGTAAGCCCTCGTACGCATAAAAAGATCCGATAAAACCCAGTACCGTGCTACCGCTTAAGCCCAAGCTTTGTTTGAGCGCCGTATTATCCGCTTCGCCCACGCTGAATTTGGTGATATCCACGGCGTTGGGAATGACGGTTACTTTTGCTGGCGGTATGCCGCGATTAACAATATCGTTACGCAGGCCTTCGCAAATTGTTGTAACGGCGTTAGCGCGGCGCAACGCGTAAGTTTCCAAGCCGCGGGTTAAGCGATAGCGCAACCCATTTTCACGGCTAGAGCCGTGATCCACTGCGGCGTCTTCCCAAAATGCGCGCACCTCATAGACCACAGGGATCTTAAATTGCGCGCCAATTTTAAGCGTGGGCAGGGCGTTTAGCACCGGCGAGTGAGCGTGCAGGATATCCGGCTTTACCGAAGCGACGACGTCGCTTAAACGCCGCCGCAGGGCATGCATGCCGGCAACTTGGTTCAAAACCGGAACCGATTGAAATTTCGCGTTGGGCGTGCGAAAAAACTCCCAGCCGTCAACGGTTTCTTTGAGGGCCTGCGTTGCGTGCTTAGCACCCGTGAGGTGAAACGTTGCATACCCCAGCTTACGTTGCTCATTGAGTATGGCTAAGGTGCGAAAACTATAGCCGCTATGCAGGGGTATGGAATGATCAAGAATATGCAAAACCCGCATCATGCCCTTAAGGATTCTGGCGCTGTTTCCTTTAAAACATTCCGCAGGAACGATTCAAACATCAATAAACTCCACAAGGGCGCGCTATTGTCGCGGCGACCGGATTGATGCTGGCTAACCATTTGTTGTAAAAAGCCCATATTAAAAATGCCGGTGTCGGCTAACACCGGCCCCAATATCGCAGACTTCACGCGCTCTTGCAGGGGGCCTCGGAACCAACTCGCTAAGGGCACAGCAAACCCCATTTTGGGGCGATATAAAATTTCTGAGGGCAAATAATTCTCTAAGGATTTTTTGAAAATATATTTGCCTTCCTGGCCTTTTAATTTCAGCGCAGGCGGCAGGCCGGAAATCCATTCCACTAGCTTGTGATCCAGCAACGGCACGCGTACTTCCAGCGCGTGAGCCATGCTCGCGCGATCGACTTTGGTTAAAATATCCCCCACCAAATAAGTTTTCATATCCAAATATTGCACGCGCGATAACGCGTCGCTGGGCGCGTTGGAGGCGTGCGTGCGCAGTACTTCTATGGCCCCATAGTTTTGCAACTCGCGTTTGAATGCCGGGCTAAACATTTCCCCGCGCAACTTGTCACCTAGTATCGATACGCTATGAAAATAACCCTCAATCGGATCCCGCGCTAACGCTTCCAAGGTGGCCTTGGCGCGTAAGCTTTTAGGCGCCCAGTCGGCTTTCGGGTAGAGGTTGCCCATAAAGCCAAATAAAGGTTTGCGCAAAGATAAGGGGAGCATACCGCGCATTTGTTCTTCGTAGAGGTGCCAGCGATAACGCCGATAGCCCGCGAAATTTTCGTCGCCGCCATCACCGGATAGCGCAACGGTAACGCGCTTCTTCGCTAATTCGCAAACCCGGTAAGTCGGAATGGCCGAGCTATCCGCATAGGGTTCGTCATACAGCTGCGCGAGTTTATCGAGCAGGCTAAAATCGTCGGCCGCCACTTCTTGAGTTTGGTGATTGGTATGGTAGCGCGCGGCGATTTGTTGGGCGTACTCTGCTTCATTAAACGCGCGATCGCCAAACGCAATAGAAGAAGTGTTGACGGGCTCATTCGATAGTTCCGCCATCATGGCCACTATCGCACTGGAATCCACGCCGCCGGAAAGAAACGCACCTAAAGGGACCTCGGCAATCAATCGGATTTTCACCGCCTCCCGCAGGCGTTCAATAAGCTCCGCTGCAATGTCTGCTTCGCTTGCGGGCGGGTTCGCAACGAAAGGGATATCCCAATAGGGCTGGGGTGGGGGCACGGGCTTGCCCCGCTGTAACAGTAAAGTATGCGCGGGCGGCAGCTTTAAACAAGATTTAAAAATGGTACGCGGCTCGGGGATATAGCCATACGCAAAATAATCTTCAACAGCATAAGGGTCTAATTCCCGCGATAACGCGTTATGAACCAACAAGGCTTTTAATTCGGAGGCAAATATAACCATGCCATCGTTAAGCTGCGCATAATATAGCGGCTTGATCCCCAGCCTATCGCGCGCTAAAAATACCGTTTGCTGATTGCTATCCCAGATTGCAAATGCGAACATACCGCGAAAGCGCGTCACGCATTGTTGTCCCCACGCCTGCCAGGCATGGACGATCACTTCAGTATCGGAGTGCGTGCGAAACGCGTAGCCCAGGGCGGAAAGCTCTTCGGTGAGCTCGCGAAAATTATAAATTTCGCCATTAAAAATCACGCCTACGCTTTTATCGTTATTAAATAAGGGTTGCTGGCCGGTAGAAATATCGATAATAGAAAGACGTCGGTGCGCCAGGCCTATGCCCTTATCAATGAACACCCCGCCTTCGTCCGGCCCGCGATGAAACAAGGCCTGATTCATGCCCGCCAGTGTCGCGCTATCGATAATACTTAAGCGCTGCGTATCAAATATACCTGCTATGCCGCACATATTAAGATTTTCCTGGTGAGCTAACGAGCGCGTCCGCTGATAACTTGGACTTGCCTAAGAGCTCATCATAAACTTGGGTGTAATTTTGTATCATCGCACTCATACTAAATTCATTTTCGATTCGTTGCCGCCCCCGGCTTCCATGCTCGCTTATCTTCGAAGGCTGATGGCAATAAAACTGCAATGCTTTGGTCAATGCTGCAACGTCGTCAGCCGCGACTAATAGCCCGTTGGAATTATCGATGACCAGCTCCGGGTTGCCGCCCACTCGCGTGGCAATAACGGGCAAACCGCATGCCATGGCTTCCAAAATCGTGTTGGAAATGCCTTCGCCTAAGGAAGGCATAACGAACACATCCATGGCTCGCATCAGTTGTGGAATGTCGGCACGGGTGCCGGGTAGCCAAGCAAGGGCTTCGTAACCCGCATTTTTAAGGATAACGAGGCATTCGTCGCGCGCCGGGCCGTCCCCGACTATCAATAGCCGCAAGCGTGTTGCTAGGGCCGGTTCGCTTTGAACTAATTGCACAAACGCCTTTGCAAGCGCAGGATAATTCTTAATTCCCGCCATTCTACCTACGCTGCCAACAATTAACGAGTGCTCGTCCATGAAACCCGCCGGGCCTATCGATGTTCGCGCGCCGCTACGCGGAAAAAAGTTCGCATTATCGACGCCATTATAAATTTGCGTGACGCGTTGCGGCCTAACGCCAATTTCCTGAATCAACCAAGCTTGCAAGTCTTTACTCACAGCCAGATAACGCGAAATCACCGGCCGAAATAACTTACGCAACAGTTTATATTTGCGGCTTTTTCCGGCAATGTCGAATATATCCCTGCCATGCTCGCCGTGCACGCGTATTTTGCACCCTGCCAGGGTCGCGGCAAATTGACACTCTAAGGTGGCAAGGTTACGGGTGTGGACGATTGCCGGTTGCAAACGCCGCAATATTTTCCACAATTCCCAATGCAGGCCTGGGTCTAAGCCTTCGGGTCGGTTTAGCGGGATGAGTTCCACACTCTTATCGCGTAAGCGGTTACTAAAGTCCGTGATGGCACACAGGCTGATAATGACGTGGCGGTAGCGCCCTGCCGGCAAATGGTTAATCAGGTTAACCAAGCCGTTTTCCATGCCACCCACGCCGAAATGGTGGATGATATGAACGATCCGCGGCAGGGCCGCAACGTTAGGATTGGGCGGCATGGCGCAAGCTGTTTTCGATAGCGGGCAGCATATGCTGCACATAATCCGTTAAAACTTTTCGGGGGGCCTCAAGATTGTCTTCAAAGGGCGTCGATAAAATAATCACCGCCGCTTCATCCCGGCCGCCCATTAAGCGCGCTTTGGCCTGTAGCCATTTCGCTTCGTAAGGGTTGGCGGTCGCGGTGCCGGCGACCCAGTACCAACGCCATACCAACAATTTTTGTGTAGATGAGCGCAATTGAGTTTCGGCGAGTTCGAGATCACCGCCGGCGCGCGGTAAAGTAATAAGCGCCTCATTAATTTTTCCCCAGGCTTGATCGTCCGACGATACTAGGACATTGCTGGAACTTACCATTTCTGATTTTTGTTTTTGCCCGCGATAATAATAGATGCGTAGGTTAACGGTCTCACCCTTCGCTGCGTAAGTTTGCGAGAAGGCTGCGGCGCTACCGGCGAACAAGGGTTGCCAAGAAGATATTGGGTCCTCGCTGCGTGCCCATGTCGCCGCCGGTGCGGGGGCGACCAGAGCCACCGGGCTTAGGGTAAGCTGCGATTCTAGATAGGCGGCATAAAACGGCCAAGGCGTGGTGGCCAAAAGAATGCCCCAAGCAGCGAGCCAAATCGGGCGTAACAAGATTGCTGTGGGCGCCGTGTAAATTGACTCGCCGGGGACTGAGGTGTCGAGATCTTCACGCCAGCGTGTGCCAATCCAAAACATAATTGCCATCACCACGCCAAAAAAGAGCCAGCCGTAGATAAGGTGGTCCACACCTACCGCGTAGCGCATATCGCTTAGGTGGCCGATCATAACGATCATGTATGCGCGTAGGCCGTTTGCTAAAATTGGCACCACTACCGACAACAAAATAAAAATGAGGCGGCGCTTTAAGCTGCGATAGGTTAAATACGCGTACAAGCTGCCTAGGGTGAACGACGCAATCAGATAACGCAGCCCACTACACGCCTCCACCACCGACCAATTTCCCGAGGGTACGGTAAAGTACAGGCCTTCCCGGTATACAGGAATGCCTGTCAGCTGCAACGCGAAAATCGTAAAGTTGGCAGTGAATTCCATCAATGGCGGCAATAGAATTTCGCCGAAGGGCACCGCCAACATAAGGAACGCCAGTGGAAAGGCTAAAACATAGGCAACCTTAAGGCCTAAGGCGGTGGCCACGATCACTGGAATCATAGCCATTAAACTGTATTGCTGCACGACGACCACGCCCGCCAAATATCCCATCAACCAGATTAAACCGAGCCCGGCCAATATGAAAAGCCCGGGGTAAAATGGCTGGACCTGCCGTTGCCGTAATTCCGCGCGCTTGCGCCAAATCAACCAGGCGCTGATAGGAAAAATTAGAAAGCCGTGGGTGAAGGTGTCCGAGCGCAGCCAGATTTCCACCATGGAAACAACTGTCGTGTAATACTCAAGCAGCACCACGAGCGTAACGACGAGCGTTATTAAAGCCGCTTTTCGCCAGTCCTTATCGGTTTTTGAGGGTGCTAATGTTGTGGCCATAGTTTAGACGCCGTACTAACTCTCTAAAGCATTCAGTAAAACCTGCAAATTTTTGTTCCAATTGTAATTCGCTAGCACCCGTTGCCGGGCTGCATGCCCTATTTCCGGTGTGGGTTGGTCTAGTTGCGCTATCACCCGCTGGGCAAAACTAGCGGCATCCGCCGCTACTATCAATTCCAGTCCCACTTTTGCTTCGATTCCATCTGCCGCTTGCGGCGTAGTGACCACAACCTTTTGCATCGCCATGCCTTCCAACACTTTGTTTTGCACGCCGCGGGCTATCCGTAGCGGCGCCACGCAGAGGGTCGCGTGAGCTAGATAAGGGCGAGTATCCGGCACCTGCCCCACTACCTTGACCCCGGCTAAGTTAGCCAATTTCACCACACCGGCCGAGGGCTTGGCACCGACGATATAGAAGGTGGCATTAGGCCGCGTGCGCCTAATCGTGGGCAAGATGGCCTCGGCAAACCAAGTTACTGCATCAACATTCGCCCAATAATCCATCGCGCCGGTAAACACGATGGATTCAATTTCCGCGGGAAACGGGTTGGCAAAGCTCTGTTGTGGAGAAAAATAGTCGCTGTCTACGCCATTGTTAAAATACGACAGCTTGTCCCCTGCGGCGGGGGCCAATTCCGAAAATAAATCCCGCTCCATTTTGGAAACAAAAAACGAGGTATCAAACGCCGCCGCAATTTTTTTTTCATACGCTAATAAGCTTTTTCCCTCTCGCCGATAAACCCAGCTCATCGGCCAAGATTGGCTGTTGGCATACTGGGCCCACTTATCTGAATCAACGTCGACAAAATCCATCACGCGTTTGATTTTACCGTATGGCAGCAAGTATTGCGCCATGGCCGAGGAAAAAGCCAAGGCGCGCCTTACCCCCTGACCCTCAATTATGCTTTGGGTCCATTTTTGCAACCTAGCATCGCGGTAATAAGGCAAGGTCAAGGGCGGATTAAATAGGCTAACCATGCTTTTTAGACGCGCGCGCTTAGGGTGCAGCGGCAGCAAAAAACTGCCACCCTCACATAAGCGACCCACTTCTTGGGTGTACTGCCAATCCTCGGCCGTATCGACGAACGCGCCTAAATATACCCGATAGTGGCGGGCCAAAAATTGCAACATATGGTACGAGCGAATTTTGTCGCCCTTGTTCGGCGGGTAAGGAATGCGATGCGCAAGATAAAGTAAGTTCGGTTTCATTGGTACGAGCGCGCTCAAACGGATCTCATTTGGGGGTAAGGCTGCCATGACCGCATGGCGAGATCATCCCAGATTTTTAACGATATGCGGCCCGATAAAATTAGCGATGGGTAG
>CAYYOS010000121.1:0-7694 GCA_964473355.1 uncultured Burkholderiales bacterium
TATGATCTTTTCCGTAGGTCGATAGCACACCAGAAATTCGCTCGGCCCAGTCGCTGGGTCGAAAGGTTGCGCCGCTACTCGTTACCCCCCGGATAACAATTTCGTCAGTCGAATTCATGGCCCTCTCAGTTTACCAGACTCATTTAACCCGCGATGCAAGCTGTTGCTCATCCGCGCGACAGTCGCTATGCTGGTTTATTTTTTCCTGATCCTAGCCCCATGCGTAAGCCCGTTAGCCGCATTTTAGTCGTGAACGACGAGAAGCTCGTATTACGAGAGCTTATTAAAGGATTAAACGCGGCTGCTAAATCTTTGGATAACCCTCTGGGGATAATTTTTATTGGCGTTACTACCGCCCAGGAAGCGCTGTTATCGATACAAGAAGATGGAGACATCCAAGCCGTGATAGCGGACGACACCCTGTATACCCTTAAAAACAGCGGGTCGCGCATGCTGCAAATGTCTGCGTTGGAGCTCGTACAAAAACTAAACGCTTGCCGCCCCGAACTGGATGTCTATGTGCTGATTGCGCAGGAGAGCGAAGATGAGGTGGTCGACGCACTTTTCTCAGAGGCGGTGGATGGTTATTTTTACCGAGAAGAAAAAGACTATCGTGGCATATATCGCATTTTAAATGCACAAATGCAAGATAAAGCGCGCACCCCTTTTTACGACCAACTAAAAAGTTATGTGCTGATGGCAAAAGACGCTTGGCACACGCCAGGCCACTCGTCAGGCGATTCTTTGCGCGGTAGTCCCTGGATTAACGATTTTTACGAGTTTATCGGCGAGCATGTATTCGATGCAGATTTGTCGGTCTCGGTGCCCATGCTCGATTCCTTAATGGAACCCACCGGAGTGATTGCGGAGGCCCAGCATTTAGCGGCCAAAGCTTTCGGTGCGCGCCGCACTTTTTTCGCTACCAATGGTACTTCCACGGCTAACAAAGTGATATTCCAGACCTTGTTGGCGCCGGGGGAAAAGCTGCTTTTAGATCGTAACTGCCACAAGTCCGTGCATCATGGCGTGGTGCTTTCCGGCGCATTGCCGATATATCTCGACTCTTCAGTTAATAAAAAATATGGGGTATTTGGCCCGGTGCCTAAGAAAACCATTTTGCAAGCGATCGAAAAGCATAGTGACGCCGAAGCGCTCATCTTGACGTCTTGTACTTATGATGGTCTGCGGTACGATTTGCCGCCAATTATTAAAGCTGCCCATGCGAAGGGCATAAAAGTAATTATTGATGAAGCATGGTATGGCTTCGCCCGCTTTCACCCCGCCTTTCGTCCGACCGCTTTAGAGGCAGGCGCGGACTACGCCACTCAGAGTACCCATAAAGTGCTTTCCGCTTTTTCTCAAGCCAGCATGATTCACGTGAACGACCCTGATTTTAATGAGCATATTTTCCGCGAAAATTTTAATATGCACACGTCCACCAGTCCGCAGTATACGATGATTGCGAGCTTAGACGTCGCTCGAAAACAAGTGATAATGGAAGGGTATAAATTACTATCACGCACGCTGCAGCTGGAGCAAGAATTGCGTGCCCAAATTAATTCCACTGGTATGTTTCGCGCTTTGGAATTAGAGGATTTGCTACCGGACGCGGTTAAACACGACAACATTAGTTTAGATCGCACTAAAATTACCGTGGATATTTCCAGCAGCGGCTATACGGTGGAAGATTTGCAGAGGGAATTGTTTGAGCGTTATAACATTCAAGTAGAAAAATCCACCTTTAATACACTCACTTTGCTGCTGACTATCGGCACGACGCGCAGCAAGGTATCCCGGCTCTATGACGCTTTAATGCGAATTGCCCGTGAGGGTAGGGCGCCGCGGCGATTATATCAAATGCCGGACATCCCGCAATTTACCAGCCTGAAATTTTTGCCGCGCGATGCTTTTTATTGTGAGGGCGAAATCATGCCTCTTTTGGACGAGCGCGATAACATCAACGTCGTGCTTAATAATCGGGTAGCCGCGGATCAGATCGTGCCCTATCCGCCTGGCATCCCGGTGCTCGTGCCCGGACAAGTCATCACGGAGAATATTGTCCATTATTTAGCGGGGTTATTGCGTAGCCAAAAGCGCGTGGAGTTGCATGGTATCGTATATGATGGCTATTTGCCGAGCTTACGAGTTTTAACTCCGGCCGAAGAAAAAAATTTAAAAAAACGCGAGGTCGCTTGAGTGCAGGTGTTAAAGAAAGCCAGGCAGTGGTCATCGTAAAATAGCGCTTGCGTGAAAATGCACTTTCGGCAAACATAACGCTTCCAGGGCGGCACCAGGACATATAAACCAAGTGTAATTAAGGAGAAAAGCATGAAAAATCCATTGGATTCATTGTGGGGGACCATCATATCCGGGCTCATCCTAACGGTTGTCCTATATTATTTTGTTAAAAACTTTCTGTTGGTGGGGGGCTAATCATGGAATATGTTGCGCCGTTAGCCAGATGGCTACATTTCTTAGCGGGCGTCATGTGGATAGGCCTGCTCTATTATTTTAACTTTGTGCAAGTGGCTGCGTTAAAAAACGCGGCTGCGGACAATACCGCCGGTGGTATTACTAAGCACGTGGCACCGCGGGCATTACTATTCTTTCGCTGGTCGGCCTTAGTAACCTGGTTAGCGGGCGCAGCACTATTAGGTAATGCCTTTGTCCCAGCCTTTACCCTGCAACCTTCACATGCGGTGATAGGTGTAGGCGCATGGTTGGGTACGATTATGCTACTGAATGTTTGGGGATTGATTTGGCCTAACCAGAAGAAAATTTTGGGGATGAAGCCCGCCAGCGATGCTGAGAAAGTCACCGCACGGCGGGTTGCCTTTCTGGCTTCGCGGACCAATACCATGCTCTCCATTCCCATGCTTTACTTTATGGCGGCGGCGGGACATACCGCGTTGTATTTCTAAATTTTTTATGGTGTAACCATACGGCGGCATAGGCCGCCGTATGTATTTTGGGCAATCAGATGTCAAATTTAATGAATACCTATTCTCGGCTACCTGTGACCTTTGTTCGCGGCGAGGGCGTGTGGCTATGGGATACGGAAGGTAAACGCTATCTAGACGGAATCGCGGGCGTCGCAGTAAATGGTTTGGGACATGCGCATCCGGAGCTCACCGATGCGTTATGCGAGCAGGTCAAAACTCTAATTCATACCTCAAATCTCTATCAGGTCGAAAAACAAGAAGCGTTGGCGAAAAAACTGTGCGAATTGTCCGCAATGGATAATGTATTTTTCTGTAATTCCGGCGCGGAAGCCAATGAGGCCGCAATAAAGCTTGCGCGGCTCTTTGGCCACAATAAAGAAATCGAAAACCCGGCCATCGTAGTTACTGAACGCAGTTTTCATGGGCGTACTATGGCGACCTTAAGCGCTAGCGGTTCGCGGCGTGTGCAAGCGGGCTTCGAGCCCCTACTCGGCGGTTTTGTACGCGTACCTTTTAATGACGTGCCGGCTATCGAACAGGTTGCCGCCTATAACCCGAATATTGTTGCAGTGTTGATTGAAGTCTTGCAAGGCGAGGGTGGCATTCAAGTGTCCGGCAAAGATTATGTGGGCGCGCTTCGCCGCCTGTGTGATAAACAGGGATGGTTATTGATGATAGATGAAGTACAAAGTGGTATAGGGCGCACGGGTTCCTGGTTCGCGCATCAGCACGCCGGAGTTACACCGGACGTAATGACGCTTGCTAAAGGCTTGGGTTCGGGCGTACCGATCGGTGCCTGCTTGGCGAAAGGGGCTGCAGCGGCCGTTTTTAAACCAGGGACACACGGTTCGACATTCGGCGGGAATCCGCTAGCGTGTACGGCCGCGCTAACAACGCTGCAGGTTATTGCGGAGAAAAATTTAACCCGGCAGGCGGCGGCAGTCGGCCAGTACATTCGTGAGCAATTGACGGACAACCTGCAAGGCGTAACCGGCGTGCGTGAAATTCGCGGGGAGGGTCTCATGATTGGTATTGAACTTGACCGACCGTGTGCGGAAATCGTCAAGTTAGCCCTGGCCGATGGGCTCCTTATTAACGTTACCGCCGACAGGGTAGTGCGGCTTTTGCCGCCACTCATTATGCAACAAAGTGAAGCGCAAATTTTGGTCGAGAAATTGATCGTCCTTATAAAACAATTCCTAAGTGCGACCGTAACCGCGGACCGTTAAGAAAACCTATGGCTAATGCAATAAAACATTTTCTGCAACTTAAAGACTTTGAACTGGCGGAATTTGAATACCTATTTCGGCGCGCCCGTACCATGAAAAATCGCTTGGGTCACGGGGAACTGTACCAGCCGTTACGCGCTAAAACATTAGCGATGATTTTTGAAAAAAATTCAACCCGAACGCGCGTGTCATTTGAAGTGGGGATGAACCAACTTGGCGGTTCCGCCATGTTTCTCAGTCCCAAGGATACCCAGCTCGGCCGAGGAGAGCCCATAGAAGACGTAGCTAAAGTCATATCGCGCATGGCGGATGCGGTGATGATACGAACCTTTGAACAGGATATCGTCGAGCGTTTTGCGGCCCATTCAACGGTGCCTGTTATCAACGGGCTCACCGACGAATATCATCCTTGCCAAATTCTCGCAGATATTTTTACCTACAATGAGGCCCGCGGTTCCATTCGTGGCAAAACCGTCGCGTGGATAGGGGATAGTAACAACGTCTGCAATACGTGGCTGCAGGCTGCAAAAATTTTCGATTTTAATATGCACGTTTCCACGCCACCCGGATACGAAATTGAGCCCGAGCGTGGCGAAAGCTACGCTAGCATGCATTTGGAAAACTTTGCCGATCCGCATGACGCCGCGCGTGATGCGGATTTGGTATGTACCGATGTGTGGACCAGCATGGGCTATGAAGATGAAACTGAAGAACGTAAGCAGGACTTTGCCAACTTCCGCGTCGATGAAGAAATGATGAGTTTGGCAAATAAGGAAGCGCTTTTTATGCATTGCTTGCCAGCGCATCGCGGCGAGGAAGTTTCCGCCGGCGTCATAGACGGGCCGCAGAGCGTGGTGTGGGATGAGGCAGAAAACCGCCTGCATACGCAAAAAGCCTTAGTGGAGTATTTGCTATTAGGAAAGATCAGCAAAAGCTAATGGGAAAAGTTAATAAAGTTGTTTTGGCATATTCCGGAGGTCTGGACACCTCGGTCATTTTAAAGTGGCTGCAGGATACCTATCAGTGCGAAGTGGTCACCTTTACGGCGGATATCGGCCAAGGTGAGGAGGTGGAGCCCGCTCGGCTAAAGGCACAAAAAGCCGGCGTGAAAGAAATTTTTATTGATAATTTGCAAGAAGAATTTGTGCGCGACTTTGTGTTCCCGATGTTTCGTGCCAATGCCATTTATGAGGGTGAATATCTATTAGGCACCAGCATCGCCCGCCCTTTAATCGCCAAACGTCAGATAGAAATTGCGCAACTAACAAACGCTGATGCCGTCAGCCACGGGGCGACCGGAAAGGGCAACGATCAAGTGCGTTTTGAATTGGGTTATTACGCCTTAATGCCGGAAATTCATGTGATAGCGCCGTGGCGGGAGTGGGATTTAACGTCTCGCGAGAAGCTGCTGCACTACGCCGAGCAACACGGGATTAGCGTAGAAAAGAAAAAAAACGGCGGTTCGCCCTATAGCATGGACGCTAATTTACTGCACATTTCTTACGAAGGCGGCATTTTGGAAGACCCTAAGTCGGAGGCTGAGGAAGCGATGTGGCGTTGGACTGTGTCGCCGGAGGCAGCGCCGGATGCGGCCGAGTATGTCGAATTGGAATTTACCAAAGGCGATATTGTCGCGGTGAATGGTAAAAAATTATCTCCTGCGCAAGTCTTAACCGAGCTCAATCGTTTAGGCTCCAAGCACGGCATAGGCCGCCTCGACATCGTGGAAAATCGTTACGTGGGTATGAAATCACGGGGTTGTTACGAAACCCCCGGCGGCACCATCATGTTGAAAGCGCATCGCGCCATTGAATCTTTAACGTTGGATCGCGAGGTGGCGCACCTTAAAGACGAATTCATGCCGCGCTATGCCGCGCTTGTTTATAACGGATATTGGTGGTCGCCGGAGCGACTGATGTTACAAAAAATGATTGATGAGTCGCAGCTAACTGTGAATGGTTGGGTGAGACTAAAGCTTTACAAAGGGAACGTGCTCAATGCCGGCCGCGAATCGAAAAATAATTCTCTTTTTGATACCTCTATTGCAACATTTGAAGAAGACCAAGGGGCCTACGAACAAAAAGATGCGGCCGGGTTCATTAAACTTAACGCGCTACGCATGCGTATTGCAGCGAGGCAAAAATTGAGAAAGCCTTCATGACCCAACTGGATAACGTTACCGTAAAAACGGCGGCCAACATTTATTTTGACGGAAAATGCGTGAGCCATACCGTGATCATGGACGACGGCGCCCGCAAAACATTGGGCGTCATATTTCCTAGCTCGCTCACGTTTTCAACTGGCGAGCCGGAAAAAATAGATATCGTCGTCGGTAGCTGTAAGGTCCGACTGCCAGGTGCCGCAGCGTGGACGCCATACGCAGCGGGACAAAGTTTCAGCGTACCCGGCAATAACAAGTTTGATATCGAAACGACAGAAACTCTGCATTACATTTGCCACTTTGGATAGGAATTAGCGCATGCCTTCGTTTGATATTGTCTCCGAAGTAGATAAACAAGAAGTGCGCAACGCACTGGAGCAGACCAATAAAGAAGTCAGTACGCGCTTTGATTTCAAAGGCTCGGAGGCACGTGTGGAGCAAGCGGACTTACTGCTGACGGTGTACGCAGACGATGACTTTAAGCTGGGCCAGGTCTATGACATCCTCAACGCTAAATTAATCAAGCGTGGCATCGACGTTAAATGCTTAACAAGGGGTGGTGTGGAAAAAGTAAGCGGCAACAAGGTCAAGCAGGTAATCACAGTTAAAACCGGCGTCGAAACCGATCTCGCCAAGAAAATTGTGAAGCTGATTAAAGACAGCAAGATGAAAGTGCAAGCGAGTATTCAGGGAGATAGCGTACGAGTTTCCGGAGCAAAACGCGATAATTTACAAGAAGCCATCGCCTTAGTTAAGAAATCTATTACGGATTTTCCGCTACAGTTTCAAAATTTTCGGGATTAAAAATATGCGATTTAGAGATATCGTAGGTGGCGGTTTTAGCATAACCCTGAACGCCGACTCAGCAAGCAAAGCCTGGTAATGAAGGGGTTTGGGTTTAGATTTAAAGGGACCCCTTTCCCCACCGCCGAGCAGCGCAGCCAAGCCAGGAGTAGTCGGCGAGCACTGTTCGAATCCCGAGCGCCCCTTCTGGGGGGCGCGAGGTTGAGTTGCGCAGCCGCCGGGCTTGGTGAGCAGCACAGGGAACCCGAAGGGCGGATGGGGAGGGTGGCCTTCTCTTTGATTACTTTCTCTTAGGCCAAGCAAGAGAAAGTAATTAGCCGCCGGGCTACCCCCGGCAATTTAAATAAAATCCTGGATTCCCGCTTCTCGCGGGAATGACGGCATTTGGATTTTTTCGCTGGTGAATTCCGCCCAGATTCTTAATGTCTTAGGTTCTGCCAGTACTCCCAAACCCCCCATGCGCGCGCTCGGTATCTTCAAACGTTGATACTTCATGGAATGTTGCTTGAATCACTGGCACGATGACCAATTGCGCAATGCGCTCCATGGGCTGCACGA
>CAYYOS010000122.1:0-7599 GCA_964473355.1 uncultured Burkholderiales bacterium
GCTATCCAGCATGTCGGCTGCCAAACTTAATTTGCGGGGTTCAAATACGCCGACGACGACGCAAGCTGTGCGCTGTTTCTCCGGGCTTCCGTTTTTTATGCTAAATTCCACCACTTCAAGTGCTCCTTAAAATCAGCCTATCTTGTGCTAACCCGGCGTTTTTATAAAACCTTACCGACCATATGTTGATTATTTTCCGAATTCTGCTTAAAAGTCAAAGAAAAGCGCAATTAAGATGATTTTTCACCGCGCATTGCTGCGGGAACTCGCTCATACCATGTTAGCGGTTTTTGTTGTGCTGCTAACTATCACCATCACCACCCTGGTCATTCGCTTTTTGGGCCAAGCGGCGAGTGGTGCCCTAGCCTCTGAGGCGGTCGTGGCATTTTTGGGGTTTAGCATGGTGAATTATTTGCCCGTGTTACTAAGCCTCACTTTATTCATAGCTGTTTTACTCACGCTAAGCCGTAGTTATAGAGACTCCGAAATGGTCGTATGGTTTTGTTCGGGTCTAAGCATAACGGCATGGATACGCCCGGTGCTGTATTTCGCCGCACCGGTGATTTTAACTATCGCAGTGCTTAGCCTCTTCTTGTCACCGTGGGCGCTGCAAAAGCGGGCAGAATTTAAACGCCAAATTGATAGCCGAGATGAATTAGCCGCGGTATCGCCGGGTGTATTTAAGGAATCCAGGCATTCCGACCGGGTGTATTTTGTGGAAAGTTTCGCGGGTTCTGAGAGCGCGGTTCGCAATATCTTTATGCAGTCATCGCAACACCAAAAGCTGGGCGTAGTAGTGGCACAAAAGGGCTATCAGATGCAAAGCGAAAACGGCGACCGTTTTTTAGTTTTGCTGAATGGCAGGCGTTACGAAGGCATGGCCGGCCTGCCCGATTTCAAAATATTAGAATTCGAGCGCTATGCAGTGCGCGTCGAACCCTACGAGGCTAAGCTCGGCGCGCCCACGACCAGCGCTTTGTCCACGGCCAGCATATTGGCAAAGAAAACCTTACTTAATCAAGCGGAATTTCAATGGCGTGTGAGTTTGCCTTTGAGTGCACTGGTGTTGGCCTTGCTTGCCATCCCATTGAGCTTTGTCAACCCCCGGGCGGGTCCGTCGTTCAATTTAATGCTGGCGCTGTTGATTTTTATGATTTACGGTAATTTTCTTAGCATCTCGCAAGCCTGGGTCGCTCAAAATAAACTGAATTCCGATATCGGCTTATGGGGCGTACACGCAGTGATGATATTGTTGCTCATCTTCTTTTTCTACCGACAACTTTTCTTTGCTCGAATTTTTAGGCGCCGCGCATGAATATTTTAGCTCGGTATCTTGCCAAAGAAATCTTTGCCAGCACCTTTTTTGTTTTCGCCGTATTGGTAACCTTATTCGCCTTCTTTGATTTAATTCATGAGTTAGGGGAGCTGGGCCGCGGCACTTACACCCTGGGAAAAATTTTAGCGTTTGTGAGCTTAGGGGTGCCCGGTCATGTGTACGAAATGTTCCCCATTGCGGCGCTCATCGGGACCTTGATAGCGCTGGCGCAAATGGTTGCGCATTACGAATTTACCGTGATGCGTGTGTCGGGTTTGTCCTTGCAGCGGATTTCGTTGATCGTGTTGCAAACCGGTTTGGTTTTTGTGGCGCTTAGCTTTATTTTTGGCGAATTTATAGTACCGCCTGCGGAACGCCTGGCTCAAAAGATGCGATTACAAGCCACCCGCGCCGTTATTGCCCAGGAGTTCCGTTCCGGATTGTGGGTGAAAGACGCAATGAGTTTCGTGAACGTGCGCGAAGTGTTGCCGGATACCAATTTGGCCGATATCAAGATTTATGAATTCGATTCAGCGTGGCGCCTGCGTACTATCACCTTTGCCAAGACCGGAGAATATGAAAGCGAGAATCGCTGGCAATTGACCGACGTGACCCAAACCAAATTTGAGCCGGAGGGTGTAGCGGTGGTCAAGCTTGCCAAAGCACGGTGGTTTTCGGTGCTGCATCCAGATATTTTAAACGTGTTATTGGTCGTGCCCGAGCAGATGTCTTCTTGGGCATTGTATTTTTACATGCAGCACCTAAAAGATAACAAACAAAAAACCACGCGCTACGAGATTGCATTGTGGTCCAAATTAGCCTATCCCCTGGCGACGTTAGTTATGATGATGTTGGCTTTGCCGTTTTCGTCATTGCACGCGCGCATGGGAGGCTTAAGTTCCAAGATTTTTGCAGGCATTATGGTGGGTCTGGCTTTTCATCTAGGCAATCGCTTGTTTGCTTATTTAGGGCTATTAAATAATTGGGCGCCCGCCTTCAGCGCAATTTTTCCGACGTTGGTTTTTTTAAGCATTGCGATACTACTAATGTGGTGGTTAGAAAAAAGATAGTTCCACATTCGAAATAAAACGATAACTGCGTTAGCAGGCGCGCGGACTCGTTACCGGCTTGCCGGCCGTTTGCGGGGAGCGCGCCTTTACCCCGCCTCCCGCCCCGGATGCTTTTGGCAACGCCGTCCCGTCAAGCGGGATCGAGATGTCGGCGGGGTGTCTTCGGCTCCTCGCCGTACTTAGTTGTACTGTCTTCGTCGCCTCATCCTCGCCGCCTTGTTCTCCTTTTATTACGAATGTGGAAGCGCTTCTTAGCAGATAAGTTTATGTACACTAATAAGCCGTGTGCCGCCGATGCGGTCGTGCCAGAACTGGCAATCTTTATCAAATAGCGCCCAAATAACACCGAATCCCAGCCCCACACTTAAGCTCGCCAACGCAAAACGTCGCAGTGCTTGCTTGAGATTTAGCGTGTGGCCGTTCGCCGTGACCACGCGAATCCGCCAAGTTTTCATGGCTAAGGTTTGGCCGCCATGCGTCCAAAACCAAATAAAGTAGCTCGCCACTGCCACCAGTAAATAAAGTTGAAAGATTATTCTAGGAACTTTAAAAGCTTGGGTGAGTGCCAAAAAAATGAATGCGGCAAAAAAAAGGACGGCTAACAACAGTAACGCTTCATAAAGCATGCACGCCAAACGCGTGACAAATTTGGGGGTGGGTTCAGTCGGTGGGATAACCAGCTCCTAGCATCGGGCGAACGGCAACTCTAGCAGGGCTGGCAATGCTTGTCATTGCCATGTCCATTAAAATGGCGCACCCCCAAAGAAAAATGCACATTCAGGTAAAATGCGCCCCATGGAATCCGACCTTAAAGCCATAGAATTCGACCTGGTTCGCCGCCTTTTAGCACAATTGACCTTTTCCCCTTATGGGGCGGACGCGGTTCGGGAACTCACCCCGGCACCAAACTTACAGATCGCGCAGCAAATGCAAGCGTCCGTGACGGCAGCTCGCCAGGCGGTGGATGCAGCCCGCATTCCACGGCTGCCTAGTGTGCCGGATATTCGCGCCGCTTTGAGACAAGCCGGTCAAGTTGGCGCCGCCCTCTCCGCCAATGCATTGGCGAACGTCAGTCAAGTTATCGCAGTGGGCGAAATTTTACGCGTGCTCGTTGATGAATTTCCGGCGTTATACCCCGCAGCGGGTGATTTGTTGAGCCCCGCGGAATTAGTAAATTTGCTGGGCCGTACCGTTACACCGGCGGGGAGGTTACGGGATGACGCCAGCCCCGAGTTGGCTGGTTTGCACCAACAATTCCATACGCTAAGGTTGGAGGCAGAGGCAAAAGTAAAGTCGCGCATGCAATTGCCGGATCTTCGCGAGGCATTTGACCATAATCCCAAAGTGATATGGCAAGGTGCGAGGGCGGTTTTTGCTATCAAGCAAATGTACGTCGAGCGCATTAAAGCCGTGCGCCGCGGCACTTCCGGCGGTGGCCGCGATGTATTAATCGAACCGATGGAGGTGGTGGCCGATAATAACCGTCTGGAGACCTTAGCCAACCAAATCGAAGCGCAAAACCAAATTGTGCTGCGGGCCATAACTGATAGCGTGCGGAAATTTTCTCCCGACCTTAACCGCTTAGCGGATGCCATCACTTGGATAGATCTGGCAGTCGCAGCAGGTAAATTGAGCGCCGAATTAAATGCGGCGCCCCCCGAACTTGTCGAGGCGCCGCTCGTCGAGCTTAACGGTGCTTACCACCCGCAGTTATTGTTGCAGTATCGTGATCGCCACATAGCGCAACTAAAACCGCTCACTATCAGTTTGGGTGAGGTGCACCCTCTACTGCTGATCACGGGCCCCAACACGGGCGGCAAAACAGTCGTCTTAAAAACGGTAGGCCTTTTGGTTAGCATGGCGCACTGCGGGCTGCACCTTCCCAGTGAGGGTAAGTGCGTTGTTGGAAATTTCCAAAGAATAATTGTGGATGTTGGGGATAAACAAAGTTTGTATCATCACCTCTCAACGTTTGCCGGGCACGTAGAAGTGCTAAAACGCCTTCTGCAAGAAGCCAACGAAAAAACGCTGGTGCTGATGGATGAGCTGGGCACCGGCACCGATCCGGAGGAGGGGGCGGCACTCGCCATGGCGGTGATCGACGAATTGGCGTTACGCCGTGTACACGGTATTGTTACTACGCACCTCACGCCCCTAAAGGCATTCGCTGCCCAGCATCCATACCTGAAGAATGCTTCCATGCGCTTTGACTACGAAAACCTTTCGCCCACCTATGAGCTGGATTACGGCCAGCCTGGCGCGTCCTTTGGTTTAATCATTGCGGAAAAAAGTGGCTTAAGCAAAGACCTCATAGAAAAAGCGCGTGTTCATTTAGTTAAACTTAGCCGGCGCGCCCCATAGTTTTACCGTATTTTGATAAATTCGGCTAAACCGCTTGATTTTGTTAAAATCATTCATTTGGCAAGATACCCTTGATCGACAGGCACGAGTTTGCCTACATAAAATCGACGCCGCTGAGGCGTAATCCTTCGGGGTTATGAATGTGGAAAGTTATTAAAGCTACTAATGAACACCTTGCTTACCTGCCCTGCCAAGAATTTTTATGGCTAGCCGCACGCCGTCGCGCTTACTAGTTTTTGCGGCTGCATTCGTAGCCTCGTTTCTGTCCCTTGGGCGGCGGCGCAAACCACTACAACCGAAACGCGTGCTGGTCGCGCATCATCTCCTGTTGGGCGATACCTTAATGCTTACGCCGCTATTGGCCAAATTAAGGGAACGTTACCCGCACGCAGAAATTTTTATGACAACGCCCAAGGCAATTTTGCCTTTGTATGAGCAACGCCCCTATGGCGTGTGCGCGTTGCCCTACGATCCGACCGATGTTTCAGCGTTGTTGGCGTTGTTTAAAAATAGAGGTTTTGATTTAGCCGTTATTCCGGGCGATAACCGTCTTAGTTGGCTAGCTTTAGCGCTAGGTGCCAAATGGATCGTTGCGTTTAAAGGCGATAGGCCCGCTTATAAAAATTGGCCTATAGATGAATTTTATTCTTATCCGAATTTTCCCCAAGCGTGGGGCGATATCGTCGCCCGCTTGGTGCCCGGCAATGCGCCTGCCGTGTATGATCCCGCCGATTGGTCGGGGCCGACCTACGCGCCTTTTTCACTCCCGAAAGAACCCTATTGCGTTTTGCACGTGGGTGCCAGTTCGCCCTTAAAGTTTTGGGATACCGGAAAATGGCGTCAGCTAGCAAACGGTTTGGCCGATCGAGGGTTTCGTGTGGTTTGGAGCGGTGTCACGGCGGAAAAAAATATAGTCGCCGCCATTGATCCGGAGCAGCGGCATTTATCTTATGTGGGCCAACTGGATCTTGGCCAAATGTGGCATTTGTTGCATAAAGCGTCGCTATTAATCAGTCCCGATACCGGCATCGCTCATTTAGGACGAATCGTAAATACACCAACCATTACACTGTTCGGCCCGGGCTCCCACATTTTAAGCGGCGCGGGTGCGTTTTGGCGTCATAGCCCTTATCAAGCGGTCACGGTGCCAAAGTTTGCTTGCCGGGATCAAAAACGTATTTTTAAGCGTGATTTCTCCTGGATCGAAATATGTCGGCGCAACACCGACAAATGCACCGATAACAAATGTATGCAAGCCATCGATTTTGAAACGGTTATCCGATTCGCTGAGGACATGCTTTCTCCTGAAGAGGAATTTTCCCGCCCGTCGAAGAAATTTTCTATCGCAGCCAGTGTCGCGTGACGCGCGAGGATAACCTAGCCCATGAAAACCCGTTAGGGCCTGAAAAAAAACCGGGTAAATATTGGTTAGCACTTCCACCCGCAGCAATTTTCTTATTTATTTTACCGATCAATCACACGGTAACCTTAAGGTTAGCAGTGCTATTTATTGCCTTGCTAATCGCCCTGCAATCTTTTTATAAAGAAAAAAACCGACCCGACTTACCCTTAAAGATCCCAATATTGATGTGGGGTGGCTTGGCATTAGCGTCATTAATGTGGTCCGTAGACGCTACTTACTCTTTTCGTGAAATTAAGGATGAGATTGGTTATGGATTGATTACTTATTTTGTTTTTTTTACGCTTACCAAGAATCGTGCGGCGTTTCTATTTTTTATTGTTGCGCTAACAATGGGTTTTCTCTTTTTGTCGGGCACAGTCGCGCTCGCCCATGTACGCATAGGTGCCTGGCGCGCGGAAGAGTTCCCGGGCAATGTTGGGACCTTTAGTACTTATTTGGTGACGGTCCTACCGTTCTTTATACTTGCCATTCTTTATAACCTTAAGCGGCGCTGGCTCGCGTACTTAAGTATTTTTTTGTTAGTTTTTTTGCTTTTATATACTGGTTATCTCACCCTGAATCGTGCCGTTTGGCCAGCCGCGATTTTGACTGGGATTATTTTTGGGGCGCTTTTTTTTATAAAAGCGGAGCGCCCCAGGGCGAAAAAATCGGCTGTATTAGTGCTTTTAGCTTTTTGTGGTTTGGCGATATTTCAGTTCATTGCAGTCTCCATGGAAAAATCCATGACGTCATATCAATCGGCTTCCGTCACGCTTTCCATATCAAAAGATTTACGCATACCCTTATGGCGCTACACCGCCGAAAAGGTGGCGGACAACCCCATGCTAGGATTGGGCTTTGGTAAGCGTATTTTGGAAAAAGACTTAAAAACGCAATTTGCCAACAACAATCTGTGGCACGCGCACAATTTGTTTTTAAATTACGCCTTGCAACTTGGCTTAATTGGCGTCGGCGTATTAGTCTTCCTCTTTCTAGCTCTATATCGAGAATTTTGGCGTCTTTATCGTGCCCGTGATGAGCGGGTGTATTTACTTGGTATCTGCGGCATCGCGTTAATCACCGGGGTGTTGGCAAAAAATATGACTGACGATTTCTTTGTGCGCGATAATGCCCTACTATTTTGGGCATTGGTAGGGATGATATTGGGGTATGGTGAGCGTTGCATTAATCGCGTTAGGAAAGAAACTAATGGACCAGCAGACAAGGCAGGGTTTTTGAAAGGCAGAAGATCGAAATGGTTCGATCAATCGAGTCTGACCCTGAGGTTTCTGGGAACGATGACTCCCTACAAATCAGCCCATGGATCCGTCGACAGGTAAACCACGGAGAGGAAGGGGCGATACCCACATTCCTTATGAGAGAAAATAAGAAGAAGATAAGGGACAGACCACGATTAAATATGCTATGCTCTCACTAATCCTCTAGCAGCA
>CAYYOS010000123.1:0-7522 GCA_964473355.1 uncultured Burkholderiales bacterium
GCATTAACAAATCTTATTCGTTGGGAGAGTTAACGCTAGCAGTACTAAAAGGTATTTCGCTGGATATTGCCGCAGGCGAATTTGTGGCCATCATGGGACCTTCGGGATCCGGCAAATCTACATTGCTGAATATCATTGGCTGCCTAGACTACATCGATGCTGGCCGCTATCGCTTCGGGAATAATGCCATTGAGAACGCCAGCGAAGATGAATTGGCGCACATGCGCAACCAAAAAATTGGTTTTGTATTCCAGCTTTTTAATTTAATCCCGCGCATCAGTGCGTTAAGAAACGTCGAGTTGCCTATGGTATATGCCGGCGTGCGCGGCGAAACACGCAAGCAAATCGCCATGGCCGCGTTGGCAGAACTTGGTTTAGGCGATCGCGCGCGACACTCCCCGGCACAGCTCTCCGGTGGCCAGCAGCAAAGGGTGGCGATTGCGCGAGCGCTTGTTAACAAACCCGATTTAATCATCGCAGACGAACCCACCGGTGCCCTTGATTCGACCTCCGCCCATGACATTATGCGTATATTCGCTCGGCTGCACAGTTCGGGAAAAACCATTGTTATGGTCACCCATGAAGAGGAGATCGCCGCCTACGCTAAGCGTGTGATCAGACTTCGCGACGGCTTAATCGAAAAGGATGAGCGCCGATAATGCGTACCCATGTGGGCCTCTTCACGGATGTGTTGCAACAAGCGTTATCTGCATTACGGGATAATCGCCTGCGCACCGTGCTCAGCATAGTAGGCATCGCCGTCGGGATTGCGGCTGTCATGGCGGTGGGCAGCGTGGCGAAAGGTGGCCACTATTTAATTTTTTCGGAACTTGAAACCTTCGGCTTAAAATCGGTTTGGGTGTACAAAAACGATGAAGAAAAAGATCCCCGCCGTGCTGTACGTAAAGGCACCGGCATAGATAATGACGATTACTTTGCTGTTTTGTCCGGGTGTTGCCCCGCGGTGCTGCGGGTTACCCCGCTGGTTTATGGCATGGAAATCGAAAATGCGGGCCGCCTCGTCGTTAAGGCGGGCAACCGTTATAGCAATGGGCGCATTGAAGGCGTGGGCGCCGATTTCACTTCTATTAATAATGATCGCTTAACTAAAGGCCGCTCTTTCCGTGCGGAAGACGAATCCCGGCGACGGCGCGTTGCAATAATCGGCACCCGCGTTCAAGAAGATCTATTTGGCTTACATCAAAACCCGGTGGGCAAAGAAATTCGTATCGGACCCGAGCCCTTCACAGTAATTGGTTTGCTGGCACACAAGAGTCGAGATTTTTTAGCCAGCATTGGATCTTCGGGCGGCCAAGACGCCAATAACCGTTTACTGA
This sequence comes from uncultured Burkholderiales bacterium, assembly GCA_964473355.1. GTDB lineage: Bacteria > Pseudomonadota > Gammaproteobacteria > Burkholderiales > REEB80 > CAYYOS01. The sequence goes on from CAYYOS010000123.1 coordinate 1,338, forward strand.
TTCCTTATGCCGCATACCAACAAATGTTAGGAAAAAAAGAAATATTTTTGTTGCAAGCTGAAGCCACCAGTGTGGACAACGCGGACCTCGCGGCCCAACAAATTAAAAATGTGCTGGAGCGGCGCCACCACGGCCAATATTCTTACAAGTCGGAAACGATGGCGAAATATATCGGCACTGCCGGCAATATTTTAAAGGCGGTAACGCTTATAGGGGTTATAGCCGCGTCCGTATCATTACTGGTGGGCGGCTTAGGCATCATGAATATTATGAGCACCTCCGTCCTCGAGCGCACCAGGGAAATCGGCCTGAGGAAAGCACTGGGTGCGCGGAAAAACGATATTCTCATGCAATTTTTATTAGAGGCGACATTGATTAGCAGCTTAGGCGGCCTCCTGGGTTTAATTCTAGGCGCGGCAGCGGGGTATACCTTGGCGTGGCTAACGGGTTTTCCCCTCTCCCCTTCGTGGACTATGGTGCTTATTGCCTTAGCGGTTTCCATTGGCGTCGGGATGCTCTCCGGTTATTACCCCGCGCACCGTGCCGCGCAACTGAAGCCGGTTGAAGCATTGCGTTATGAATAAAGTCCTTTTACCACTTTTATGGTTCCTGCCGACTATATGCTTAGCAGGGAACTTACCGCTAACGCTAGAGGGCGCGATCAACACCGCGTTACAAAACCGGCCCGAAATGCACATGGAAAATATCCAGCTGCAGATTAGCCAATCAAAAATTAATCATGCCCACGGCGCATTTAAACCCAGCTTGGATCTCTCGAGTACGGCGCAGCGCATCAAACTTTATGATGATTTTACAAGCGTCGCTATTACCGGCCAAATTGGTGAGGAAAACGTGGATTTGGCGCTGGCCAAAGCGAGCCCGCGATATCAAGTGAGTTCGGGCTTAGATCTCGAGTACAACTTGTACTCGGGCGGTTTAAATAGCGCCAAACTTCGCGAGGCGGAGGCGCAGGACGCGGCCGCCCATGCTCAACACGGGTTAACCCGGCGCGCCATTATTTTGGAGGTGGCTCGGGCCTATTGGGAACTACGCAAATCACAAATCCGCCTGCAAGTGGCAAGCCGAAAAGCCGATTATGCCCGGGCTGCTCGACACTTGGCTGACACCCAAAGCACTGCCGGACGAATCTCCAAGATTGAACATCAAAGCATAGCGCTGGAGTCCGATGAAAAACAAATACTCACCGGACAGGAAAAGCTGAAGCTTGCGGACGCCGTTCGGAAATATCGTCTGGCGGTGGGGATGGACTTACCTGATACTTATCAGCCCCATGAGTTACCCACCTTGGCCGATGATAGTGAGGCGTATGAGTTCTTTGAAAACCAAATCTTACATCCTCAGCTACAAAAAGCCGAAGCGCAACTCGAAGCAGCGGTTGCGCGGGTGGAGGCAGCGCGTGCCACCCGGCGCCCCAAAGTCGATTTATTCGCTCACTACGGTTTTGTGGGCCGCAACGATACCCGTTTAGCCTCGTCGCTAAGAGAGCAAGACCGGGACTATGCCGCATTGGGGATCCGGTTAAGCCTAAATTTATTTGACGGCAGCCGCACGCAAGAAAACATTGCCCAGGCGCTGGCCGAAGCAGAACTTGCAAAACTGCAGCGTCGCGTTAGCGAAAATGAGTTGACGGCATCATCCCGTGAAAAAACACTAAACCTGGCCCTGATCGAAGATGAAATAAAGCTTATGGAACAAAAACGCTTACTACAAACCGCCAAGGAAAAAGTAGCGAAGGTTCAACTGCAGGGAGGCTTGATCTCAGAAATGGAATATCGGGAAGTTTTGCTGACCTTGGAAGAAATCCAAGACAAGTTAAAAAGTTTAAAAATAGATCGGGCACTTGCCCGACTGGATGTCACAATGAGTTTACCGGGTGAAAAGGGCCTCAATTAAATGCGGGTGCATAGATTTTCCCTAAGCTATTTTGTGCTGCTCGTAATCCTGAGTTTGAGTTGCAACACGCTTGCCCAAACTACTTTCCCATCCTCCGATGAGCTTCGTACACCACGTGTGGTTTTGGATGAGGCTTCGGACGACCCGATTGCTATCATCGGCAAACCGGCAACCAAAGCGATAGAAGAATGGCGTACCGGGGATGGCAACCGCGTAACCAAGGTCAGGACTTTTTGGGGAAGCTACTGTTTAACCACCCCATTAAATCCGCCGGGCTTTATGCGCAATGATATTGGAACCAATGCCTCACTGCCTACCACTTGCCCAAAGTGACTGCTAGTGTTGGCCAAAAAAAACCGACGCTAATTTCATAACGCCGGCATTTCTAAGTAAAACTACTTAACGGGGCTTAGCGACCGTCGCCGTCCGCGTCACCGGGTAGGGCGCGCTCGACTTTATGCCAAGAGTCTTTCACCGCGTGTTTGGCTTTATCCCAACCGAGCTTGGATTTGCCCTTAGCTTTTTCCCAGCCCCGGCTTAGATCATCCTGAACCTCATCAAACTTGCGACCAGGATATTGGCTGCGCGACTCCCAACCATACCGATAAGCCGGCCCATAGTCATCATAGTTGGACGTTTGGTCTACATAGGGGCGGTTGTTGTAATTGCTTTTCCAGTAAGCGTCTTCTGCGGTAGGATCAATCATCTCCGCCACACCTTTACCGGCTAATCCACCCGCAACCGCGCCCACCGCCGCGCCAACGATAGCGCCCGCGGGCCCTCCAACGGCTGCTCCAATGGCAGCGCCGGCAGCACCACCACCCCCGGCTCCTAAACCAGTTCCTACCGGATGGGCACCAGGTGCACCGGTGATAGGATCTCGATTCGAATCTCTTCCAGTTTTGTCGTTATCCATACATATCTCCTGTTGTAAAAAGTAATTTATGCATCGCATCACGCGATACCAAAAGGTCAGCAATTAGCGTTCCACGTTTTAAATAAAAGTTTGGACAGACTCGAACTATTTGTAATGGACGGATGTGCCCTAATTTCTTAGGCTTACGGGATTCTGCGCTAACCTTTAACTTTTAATGAAGGTAAAGGCATAGGCTGCTGTTGTAATTTTTACGTGACTTATTTCTCTAGGGGTAATTATTACATCGCCGCTTAGCCTCCTACAAAACCAAATAGCTAAGAAGTTTGCACAAATAGCTGCACAACAAAATAAGTGCTTAAGTTGCGCCACTGATGCTATAACGATTATGCTTTCGAACAAGGTTATGTCATCCTCGTCCTAGCGTGGGAAGCTAGACGAGTCAAAGCAGTAGAAAGGGGATCATGTCGATTGTGCTTTTATTTGTTGGTGCCATTATTGGAGGCGCGTTCGAGGGGGCAGAGGGCGCTCTACTGGGTGGTGTTGTTGGATTTATGCTGGGTCTTATACAGCAGCTGTCGCTGCGTATTTCTCGGCTTGAAAAGCAGTTGGCGGCGCTCAGTTTAAAATTTGGTCAAGCGACTTTTTCCCCGGCCCCCGAGCAAGCGCCCGCAGCCCCCACGAACGTTACCCCAACCTATTCGCCCCCACCACAACCCTTAAAAAAGCCGACGCCACCGCTTACGTCCACCCGGGTTACGGACGAGGCGTTAGAACAATCTCCAGCCGCCGCGGATCCGCATGAAGATGTAGCTGAATCCCAAACCTCTCCTAATTCTTTTTCCATTTACGATCTTTGGAGCAGAGGCGTTGATTGGATAGTAACTTATTTCACCGGCGGCAACCCGGCGGTGCGTATCGGCGTCATCGTCTTATTTTTCGGTGTGGCTTTTTTGCTTAAGTACGCGGCGGAGCACGCCAAACTGCCTATCGAAGCAAGGTTAATTGGTGTGGCGCTAGGCAGTATCGTGATGCTAGTCATAGGCTGGCGCCTGCGTCTAAGTCGAGCGTCTTACGCAGTGGTGCTGCAAGGTGGCGGTGTCGGCTTACTATATATGACAGTGTTTGCTGCGCTGCGTTTGTACAGCCTTATTTCTCCCTTAGGCGCTTTGCTAATAATGCTGGCAGTGGTGGTTTTTTCTGCCGTGCTCGCGCTATTGCAAAATGCGCGATCCTTAGCAGTTTTAGGAACAATAGGCGGATTTTTAGCGCCCATTCTCACCTCATCTGGTGATGGTAACCATGTTTTATTATTTAGTTATTTTAGTTTACTCAACGTCGGTATAGTAATCATTGCGTGGTACAAATCATGGCGGATACTAAACTTCATTGGTTTCATATTTACCTTTGTTTTAGGCGTGCTCTGGGGTCACACTGCTTACCGCCCGGAACATTTTTCCAGTACCGAACCGTTTTTAATTCTTTCTTTCCTTTTTTACACGACCATCGCGGTTTTGTTTGCGCTACGAAACCAAAACCGCCCGGATTATATCGATGGCACTTTAATGTTTGGCACGCCAATTATTGTTTTTGCTTTACAAGCGAATTTAATAGGCAACTATAGATACGGCCTTAGCCTTAGCGCGCTAGGGTTCGGCTTATTTTATCTCTTGCTAACAAAATGGGTGTTAACGCGAAACCTGAATAGCGTGCGCATGCTTTCCGAATCTTTGCTTGCTTTAGGGATAATTTTCGGCACGCTGGCGATACCTTTGGCTTTAGATGCGCGCTGGACGTCCGCCGCATGGGCCGTTGAAGGCGCAGGCTTGCTTTGGTTAGGCGTGCGCAATAACAAAAGCATCGCCCAAATTTTTGGCGTAGCTTTGCAAGTGTTGGCGGGCTTAGCATTTTATAAAGGTTGGGGTCTTCTACACGGCACGCAGCCCGTTCTCAATAGCGTTTACATGGGTTGCGCCATCATTAGTTTGACTGGTTTTTTTTCAAGTTATCTATTGTATAAATACAGTGAGCGTATTCCAGAGGCACGATCAATTGGCGTCGCGCTCCTAGTTTGGGCAATATTATGGTGGTATGGCGGGGCGATGTGGGAAATTGATTTGCGCATTGAGAAGTTATATCAACCCCACGCATTCTTAATTTTTGCCAGCCTCTCCAGCGCTGTTTTACTTATGTTAAGTCAGCGCCTGCATTGGCGGTGGCTAGACGTTCCCGCACTTAGCTTATTGGTAGTTATGGTCATGATCGCCGCGCTTACCGCAGTACTCGGGCACCATCCCTCGGCTCACCTGGGTTATGCAGCGTGGCCGCTGACGTTCACTATTTACTATTGGATTTTGTATCAAAATCGTACGCGCCACACTGACCTTAAGTTAGCGCATGCAGCCACACTGTGGTTGCTAGTCGCATTAATTTCTTGGGAAATTGCCTGGAACGTAGATCGCCTAGTCGAAGGTGCTAAAATTTGGCGGATAACCGCATGGGCCCTGCCTTCCGCATTGCTACTCTTATCGTTTAATAATTTGCGAAAGCGCATAACCTGGCCGCTTAACACAAATGAAGCCGATTACACCCACCTGGGTTTAGCACCTTTGGCGGTCTTTTTAATCTTATGGTCGGTAATCACTAATTTTACCCAGAGCGGCGATCCCTCACCGCTACTATATTTACCCTTCTTAAATCCCTTGGATGTGGTGCAAGCGCTGATCTTACTCGCGATCCTCAAGTGGAGCGCCATACAACGGGGCATCTCGCCCACGCCCGAAGCATCCATTTCTCATCTTGGCATTTTGCGCGTCATCGCCCTCGCCGGTTTGATATGGACTACAGCGATCTTAGTGCGTAGCTTGCACGCCTGGGGTAACGTGGGTTTTTCGCGCCAGGAAATATTTAATTCAGTATTGGTTCAAGCCGGGGTGTCGATTTTATGGACGCTCATCGCTTTCGCTACGATGTTCATCGCGACTAAACGAGGCTCGCGAACCCTGTGGATTGCGGGTGCGACCTTAGCCGCGGTGGTTGTCGTTAAACTTTTTATCATCGATCTATCTAACACCGGGACCATCGCACGAATTGTTTCCTTTATTGGGGTTGGCGTGCTGCTATTGGTGGCAGGATATTTTTCCCCCGTACCGCCGCGCACGGCAGGCGAAAAATGATCCGCCTGACCTATATATTTACGCTTACATTTTTTTGTTGCGGCGTTCTTCTGGCTGCCTCAAAACCTCAGGACTTTGCCTTTGGCGCAAATATTAGCGGGGACGCAAGCAACACGATATATCGCGTAACGCTCCCCGATGATATTTATCGAAAAATTACGCGTGCCGACTTAGGCGATATCGCCGTTTTTAATGGTAAAGGAGAAGTTGTGCCGTTCTTA
>CAYYOS010000124.1:0-7494 GCA_964473355.1 uncultured Burkholderiales bacterium
GCTACCACGGAGTCGACCTTGCGACGCAATCTCAACAAAGAAAATGTAGGGTTTCGCGAAATGCTTGCGGAACTACGCATGACTACCGCCCTAATGCAACTGCTTCAGACCGACTACCCAATTTATCGCGTCGCATACGATTGTGGATATCAGTCCGTCTCCCGTTTCAGCGCGAACTTCCACAAGCGCTTTGGCTTACCGCCCCGCGACCTTCGCGAATCATTTAATGAACAACAAGAGACCGGAGCGCTGCAGGCGCTTATGAGTAGGTAGTTTCCGCACACTCGCCAGGCTCGCGTGCCCCCGTGCCACTGGCTGTGGGTTAAATGCTCAGCTCATTTTATGCTTTAGAGGCAACATCATTCTTTGACGGTATCCGGATAGTGTTTAAACGTTTGCGGACATCCCTGTGCAGAGGATCATGCCATGATGGCCTCACTGACGGGAACTCTCCCGCCGGCTTAAATCAAAGGAGTTAATCATGAAGAAAATGGCATTTTTAATGTTTATAGGCTTAACAGCGGCGCAGAACGTTTTCGCCGCCGGTTTTGAGGTAAGCAGTCCACAAATTAAGCCGGGCGCGCGCGTGGGCGACGAACAAGTTTTCAATAGTTTCGGTTGCCAAGGTGGCAACGTATCTCCGGCCTTGCAATGGAGCGGCGCGCCCAAGGGCACGAAAAGCTTTGCAGTGACCGTATACGATCCGGATGCGCCAACCGGCAGCGGTTGGTGGCATTGGGTGGTGTTTAATATCCCTGCGGATGCGACTAGTCTCGCAAAGAACGCTGGAGATACGGCGGCGAACCTAGTTCCCGCTGGGAGCATACAAAGCCGCACCGATTTCGGTAAACCCGGATATGGTGGACCTTGCCCCCCCAGCGGTGATAAGGCGCATCGATATGAGTTTACTGTCTACGCCTTGAAAATCGACAAGCTCCCCTTGGATGAAAATGCCCCGGCCGCCATGGTCGGCTTCTACATCCATCAGAATCTCATCCAAAAAGCAGTTTTAAAAGCACAGTACTCACGTTAATTTTCATGTCCGCCGGGGGCCGCACCTCCGGTGGAATCGCAATAAGCCGCAATTGGTGAGATACGCCTGGGCGGTCGGATTTCCGGTTTTTATGGATTAAGGGGTTGCCACGGCGGGGTTTATCGCCTTTCCCCCGTACTGGTGGTTGCGCCTTTCGTGCGTAAGGCGGTAGCGTGATTAACCAGGACTACTACTAACAAATGAAGTGATTCACCTCACCCCGTAACGTCCTTCTATTTAGGCCTACAAGCAGGGCTAGCGACGCCCTTTGTGCCATGTTGACAGTCCGCGAGTTTCGCGCGAAGCTCGCTCACTATGTCAAAAAATAATTTGATTTGGTTTAATGATTTGTCTATGGCAGACGTCGCTACGGTGGGCGGAAAAAACGCATCACTGGGCGAGATGATCAGCCGCTTATCCCACGCCTCGATCCAGGTGCCTATGGGATTTGCCACCACTGCGGATGCCTTCTGCGAATTTTTGGCGCAAGACGGACTGGCGGTGCGCATCCGTGAGCGACTTTCGCATTTAAATATAGAAGACGTGCAGGCTTTGGCTAAAGCAGGTAAGGAAATCCGCGGGTGGATAGAGGCTGCCAGCTTGCCGCCCGCTTTGGAAACATCTATAGCAACCGCATACGATCAGCTCAAAGCGCAGTCCGGCCACGCTATCTCCGTCGCCGTGCGCTCCTCGGCAACGGCAGAGGATCTACCCGGCGCCTCTTTCGCCGGGCAACAAGAAACGTATTTAAACGTAAGCGGCATAGGGGACGTACTGCACGCCGTGCGTCGTGTGTTTGCTTCTTTATATAACGATAGGGCGATTGCCTATCGCGTCCACCAAGGATTTGCGCACGCTGATGTGGCCATCTCCGCAGGCATACAACGCATGGTGCGCGCCGATAAAGCGGCAAGCGGCGTCATGTTCACGCTTGATACCGAATCGGGTTTTCGCGATGTGGTATTCATTACCGCCTCTTATGGCCTGGGTGAATCCATTGTTCAGGGCTCGGTGAACCCCGACGAATTTTATGTGCATAAACCCATGCTCGCGCGCGACAAGCACGCCGTCATTCATCGGCAATTGGGCAGCAAGGCAAGCCAAATGATTTATGCCGAACATTCAGAAAAAGCGCCGGTTAAAACCGTGCCCGTGGCCGAGGTAGACCAGCGGCGCTTTTCGCTCAGTGATGACGAGGTACTAGCCCTGGCCCAGCAGGCGGTGATTATTGAAAACCATTACGGCCGGCCCATGGATATCGAGTGGGCTAAGGATGGCGAAGATGGTGGCCTGTATATTTTACAAGCGCGGCCTGAGACGATTAAAGCCGGATCTGATCAACACAAACTCACGCGTTACCGACTTAAAACACAGGGGCCGTTATTAATTGAGGGGCGCGCCATCGGTCAAAAAATCGGTAGCGGACCGGTGCGCATCGTCGCAAACAGCAGCGATATGCATGAAGTGCGAGCGGGCGATATTTTGGTCACGGATATGACCGATCCTGACTGGGAGCCGGTGATGAAGCGCGCTGCGGCGATAGTCACCAATCGGGGCGGCCGCACCTGTCACGCCGCTATCATTGCCCGCGAATTGGGCATTCCCGCGGTGGTAGGCACGGGGAACGCAACCTCCGTTCTGCAATCGGGTAAGCCCGTTACCGTCTCCTGTGCCGAGGGGGACACCGGTTTTGTTTACGAAGGAATTTTAGAAAGCCAGATCGAAGAAATGGGATTGGATAACTTACCCGAGCCGCCGGTAAAGATAATGATGAATATCGGCAATCCCGAGCGCGCTTTTGATTTCCAAAATTTACCCAATGCCGGTGTCGGGTTAGCGCGCTTGGAATTTCTCATCACTCGCACCATCGGCATCCACCCCAAAGCAATTTTGGATTATCCGCGGGTGCCCGAAGTACTTAAGAAACAAATTGAGACGCGCAGTGCGGGCTATGCCGATCCCGTGCAATTTTATGTGCAAAAACTCGCTGAGGGTATCGCCACGCTGGCCGCTGCTTTCTGGCCAAAACCTGTCATCGTGCGACTTTCAGATTTCAAATCCAATGAGTACGCAAGCTTAATTGGCGGAGAAAGCTACGAGCCCAAAGAAGAAAATCCCATGCTGGGCTTTCGTGGCGCCGCGCGGTATATCTCTCCTAGCTTCCGCGCCTGCTTTGATTTGGAATGCCGGGCGCTTAGCCAAGTGCGGGAGGACGTGGGGCTTACCAACGTCGAAATTATGGTGCCGTTTGTGCGGACCTTAAAAGAAGCCGCGGAGGTGATCATGCTTTTAGCAGAGAACGGACTTAAGCGCGGCGAAAACGGTTTGCGCATTATTATGATGTGCGAAATTCCGGCTAATGTTATTCTAGCCTCCGAATTTCTTCAATACTTCGACGGCTACTCTATAGGCTCCAACGATCTCACTCAACTTACCTTGGGCATAGATCGCGATTCGGCGCTGGTCGCAGAAGGCTTTGATGAGCGTGACCCCGCCGTGAAAGCGCTGTTGCACGAAGTCATACAAGTTTGTCGCAACCAAGGTAAATACATCGGCATTTGCGGTCAAGGGCCTTCGGATCATTCCGGTTTTGCGCAATGGCTGGTGGAGGAAGGCATAGAGAGTATCTCGCTTAACCCGGATACGGTGCTCACAACTTGGTTAGAGCTAGCTAAACTACGACAAAAATATAACAAGGAGAGTTAATGAAAGTAGCGTACATTTTTTCCACTCAAGGACATACCGTTTCTTATAAACTCGGGAAAATGATACTTCCGCAATTGGAAGCGGACGCCCATGGGGTTGAAGTTGTCGGCATGTTTTTCTTCGAAGATAATAATTACGTGCTAGTAAAAGGGGATCCGCTCGGCGAGCGTTTAGCTAAAGTGGCAAAGAAAAAAGGCATGCTACTTATGGGCTGCGATAAATGCTGTTACGAGCGCGAGATTGCCGATAAACTCGTGGAAGGTGCCGTCATAGGGTGTTTCCCGGATTTGTATGCGGCGCTGGCGGGCAACATGCCCGATCAAGTTATTACGCTTTAAATTTTCGGTTCAACATGTGAAAAAATGGGGCGGCATAGTTTCACGCTGCCCCCTGTCTCTAGCGTTATCTTTTGCGCCGCTTACTCGGCAGTCAAACACCTTCGTCATAATTCTCAAGGTTTTAGCCGAACCCGTTACATAGAATGTCTTCTGAAATTCACTGGGCCCTCGACGCAAACATGTCTCACAAACAGTCGCGGGTGCGTCTATTAATCTATTAAGAAGCTCGGAGGACTGATAGGGCTCTTACTCAACCACATATAACCCACAAGCCACTACCTAAGAAATAGGACGAGAGCACTGGTTAGCTGTGAGCCGTTAACGAATCTTTAGCTTCTTGCCTAGACAGCGTTCTCTAGGCCGAACGATATAGGCCGTTTGGCAGATTGACCCAAGTCCCCTGCAAACTAAAATTGCAACCACGGCTATTAAAAAAACGGAGGCGCGTATGGCAGCTAGACATTCACTATTTTGCATCATTCCACCATATATGCTTGACCATCTCGTAAAGTCCGCTGACCCTAGGGTTCGGGACATTGCCGTGGAAGCTATTGCCAATGCTGCCGCTGTACGCGCGGTACGCTCCACGTTAACCATGATGCCAGGTTGGGCAGCCGTTCCTTCACCTGCCGGTAATCGGCACCGCTTGATCTACGACGCACATAACGGGGGATTCAATGATCTCCCGGGGGAGCTTGTGCGCGCCGAAGGTGACGGTAAATCTAAAGACCCCGCCGTGAATGAAGCTTACGACCACTCGGGGTCCACCTATAATTTTTACAAGAAAATTTTTGGACGTAATTCACTCAATGACCGCGGCATGAGCCTGATTTCCAGTGTGCATCTGGGGCGCAAACTCAACAACGCCTTTTGGACTGGCGAGCAAATGTGTTACGGAGATGGTGACGATGTGATTTTTTCGCGTTTCACCAAATCTCTAGACGTAGTGGGGCATGAACTCACACATGGCGTCATCGCGCATACCTGTAACCTTGTTTATCGCAACGAATCGGGTGCGTTAAACGAACACTTTGCCGACGTCTTTGGCGTTCTAGTGAAACAGTGGCGTAAGAAACAAACCGCCAAGCAAGCGGATTGGTTGATTGGTGCGGAAATTATGGGTGCCGGAACTACAGCACGGGCGCTGCGCACGTTCAAGGCCGAGAAAGCATATGAAAACGATGCATTATTAGGTACCGATCCCCAGCCCAAGCACCTCCGGAACAAATATAAAGGCAAGGAAGATTACGGTGGTGTCCATATCAATTCCGGTATTCCCAACCATGCTTTTTATCTCGTGGCAACCGCGATTGGCGGCAGGGCTTGGGAGCGTGCCGGTCAAATTTGGTACAAAACCATGTCCAAGTTGACTACAACCAGCGACTTTTCCGACATGGTAGAATCGACCGAAGAAACCGCTGCAACTCTTTACGGCACAGGCAGCGTAGAACACAAAGCAGTCACCAAGGCCTGGAAAAATGTTGGGTTTTAAGGATGAAAATTCGCTTCCGCTCTACCGGCGGTTTTGCCGGACTTAATTTAGGTTGTGATCTAGATACGGAGATACTTCCGGAATCCGAAGCAACATTGCTAATACGCCTCGTACACAACGCCAAGCTTAAAAAAACGTCGACCAAAAAGAGTGATCGCGGCCGCGATCTGGTCAACTATGAGATCACCATCAAAGAAGCTAAAGCCACTACGACCGCCACCTTTGACGACCTAAGCGTGCCGCCAGAAGCAGAAGCGCTGCTGGATTTTTTGCGTGAGCGCGCCCATCCCATTCCCCTTAAATAACCCAAGTAGGTTGGGTGAAATCGGTGCCTCGACGCCCGTTTAATTCAAAATCCAGCGCCAGGTTACTGCGAGATTAATGGCCTGGCCCACGAACGGCTGAGCCGCGGCTTTTGTATTGTATGCCCCGGATATTCTCCAACTCACTAGCCACTCTTGGTCACGGCTAGGCACAAAGGGCCTCGGCCATAAACGGGTTGGTTTAATTGAACTGGTGCACTGGGATATCTATTTCGTTCCTACCTCTGCGCCATTTCGACGATACTAAGCAGTTCGTATGACACCCTGACTCAGAATTAATTAAGCACCTATGACAATCTCATGAACAACAATTTAGCCGGGATTATCGCCCCGCCGCCCGTCCTTTATCTATCCACTTTTTTTCTGGGCTGGGGTATGGATGCGCTATTTCCCTTTGGAATTTTTTCACCCCCCGCTACCTATCGATGGCTTGGAGTATTGTTTATTGCGTTAGGCGGGGTATTGGTAAGCTGGGCTTTTGCAACCATGCGCAACGTCGGCACAAGTCCCAGCCCCTATCAGTCCACCATGCTGCTAGTGACCCATGGTCCGTTTCGTTTTTCACGCAATCCAATCTATGTCGCGATGACAGGGCTCTATATCGGTACAGCTTTTTTGATTAATGCGTGGTGGCCGGTTTTTTTGCTGGCACCGCTTATATTAATAATGCATCGCGGTGTGATTGTTAGAGAAGAGGCGTACTTGGCCAGTAAATTTGGTGACGAGTATCTCGCGTACCAATCTAAAGTTCGTCGATGGCTTTGATGGCACTACCCTCGCTATTTATTTCTACCTGATTGCTTTCTTTGGCCCTAAAAGATCCGCGACGCGAGTTTTTTCCGGTTCGGCTAGTTCGTTTAAGATTTGGGATGCGCGAGGGGAATCGCCCGACTCCAACAATAACTGCGCTTCCGTTACCTTAAGGGCCAATGGCGTGCTGGCTTCTAAATTTTTTACACGTTTAAGATAAGCATCCCGCCGCTCGAAGGCAGCAGCGGCATGCGCAGACCGGGCAGCCAATAAGATTGCCGCCACTTCAGCGTCGGGAAGCTCAGCAGCGCTCAACGCTAAATTTTCGGCGTCGAGATAGCGACCTTCATGAAATGCCATCAGTGCCGCGACTAGCGCTTCTCGCCCCAGCGCCCGTCGTCGCTCCTGTTTAAAATTTCGCACATGCTCAGGCAATGACAAAGTATAAGACGCGAGCCCCCACAGAAGATATGCGGCGAACCCAATCGCGATCCATAGAATGATCATGAGCGGCAGAGATAAATCCATACGGTATGGGGGCGAGACGATCACCACGTACCCGTTGAGGTATTTTGCTAACAAGGTAAACGCGACCGCGAGGCCGAGAATAAATAATATGCGTAACAGCCATTTCACGAGCGCGGCTCCTTGGCCAGCTTATAATTGCGCACCGCATCCAAGCTGGTATTAATATCCGGCAGCGCAATGTGTAGATACGCAGCACTAAGTTGCTTAAGGCTGGCTAAAGTCGTTTGAGTAGCCGCGGCCTTGCCGTTGAAGTATTTAGTCACCCAAAAGTAAGCTGCGTCGATATCGCGTTTGTAAATCCCCTCATTACGTTGCAGCAAACTC
>CAYYOS010000125.1:0-7380 GCA_964473355.1 uncultured Burkholderiales bacterium
ATTCAATTTTGTCAGCGAAGGTAAGGACAAAAAAGGTAAGCCCATTAAAGGTGATCTGCGCGCCCCGGGCGAAAAGGTGGTCAGCGCCACCTTACGCCGTCAGGGCATTACCGTTTCTCGCGTAAAAAAACAAAGCAGCTTTGGCCGTAAGAAAAAAATAAAGCCAAAGGATATTGCCATTTTTACGCGGCAGCTCGCAACCATGATGAAGTCTGGCGTACCACTTCTTCAGTCTTTTGATATTGTCGGCAAAGGTCACTCCAACCCCTCCATGCAAAAACTCTTAGGAGATATTAAGGCGGATATTGAGACCGGCAATAGTTTGAGTCAATCCTTTGCCAAATACCCCCTTTATTTTGACACCTTGTATATTAATTTGGTCAATGCCGGTGAGCAGGCGGGTATTTTAGAGGAAGTGTTAGATCGCCTCGCGACTTACAAAGAAAAAATTATGGCGATTAAGGGCAAAATTAAGTCTGCACTTTTTTACCCCGTCTCAATTATTGTGGTGGCGTTTATCATTACCGCCATTATTATGATTTTTGTCATTCCCGCATTTAAGGAGTTGTTTAGCAGCTTCGGGGCCGACTTACCCGCGCCTACTTTAGTAATTATGGCGATTTCCGATGTGTTCGTGCAATATTGGTGGCTGATATTTGGCGCAATCGGCGGTGCGCTATGGTTTTTCTTCTATACCTGGAAGCGCTCCCGCAAAATGCAAATGGTGCTGGATAGGCTGTTTTTAAAGCTACCTGTTTTTGGTCCGGTGATTGAAAAAGCCACGATTGCGCGCTGGACCCGAACCTTGTCCACCATGTTTGCCGCCGGTGTACCTTTGGTAGAAGCATTAGAGTCCGTTGCCGGTGCGGCGGGCAATCAGGTTTTTTACGAAGCCACGATGCGCGTGCAAAGTGAAGTGGCTACCGGTACCAGTTTAACAACGGCAATGCAAAACACTGAAAAATTTCCTAACATGGTGCTACAAATGACGGCCATCGGTGAAGAATCTGGCGAACTGGATGCGATGCTCGGCAAGGTAGCTGACTTTTATGAGCGAGAGGTGGATGACGCGGTGGCGGCCCTAAGCAGCCTAATGGAACCCATGATTATGGTGGTATTGGGTACGCTAATCGGGGGTATGGTAATTGCCATGTACCTGCCAATCTTCAAGCTAGGTCAAGTGGTATAGCGGCACGAGCGAAACCTGATAAGGCTGATTCGGAGGCTTAGACGCGGGTCACGTGCACTCCGTGGTTGCCAGCGTGCATCTGGTCCAATTACCCGCCTCTGATAACACATGTCTCTTATCGAACTTCTGCAAGCATCGCCCGCTTTTTTCATAACTCTGGCCGCTATCCTGGGCTTGATGATTGGCAGCTTTTTAAACGTGGTTATTTACCGCCTGCCGAAAATGTTAGAACGGGATTGGCAATCGCAATGCGCGGAACTCAAGGGCGAAGCGCCGCCACCGGGGCCGATATTTAATTTAATGGTACCCCGTTCGGCCTGCCCCGGATGCGGCGCACCCATCAACGCCCTAAAAAATATCCCTATAGTAAGTTACCTTTTTTTGCGAGGGCGCTGCGCTCAATGCGGCATCAATATAAGCAAACGCTATCCTATAGTTGAGGGACTCAGCGGGCTATTAGCCGGGCTAATGGCTTGGCACTTCGGGTTTGGCCCCGCCGCGTTGGCAGCCATGGTATTTTGCTGGGCTTTACTCACCCTAACATTTATAGATTTCGATACCCAGTTACTTCCGGACAATATTACGCTACCCTTGCTGTGGCTCGGCCTCTTGATTAACGCCAACGGCATCTTTACGGATCTAAAATCGGCAGTTTTCGGCGCCATTGCAGGTTATCTAGCGTTATGGAGTGTTTACTGGGGTTTTAAGCTACTCACCAAGAAAGAAGGAATGGGGTATGGCGATTTTAAATTCTTGGGCGCCATAGGCGCGTGGTTAGGTTGGCAAATGTTGCCTTTAGTAATCTTGCTGTCCTCCTTTGTGGGCGCCGTAGTTGGTTTGGGTTTAATTGTCTTTACACGTCACGGCCGGAATATTCCCATTCCATTCGGACCCTATTTAGCCGGTGGCGGATTTATAGCTTTATTGTGGGGAAATCAGCTCACGCAGGCTTATCTTAATTACATTTCCCCATGACATTGAGAGTAGGGTTGACCGGCGGCATAGGTAGCGGCAAAAGTACCGCGAGCGAATATTTTTCCCAATTGGGCGCGCAAATAATCGATACCGATGCCATTGCAAAACGCTTAACTGAAAAAGATCAACCTGCGCTTGAAAAGGTCAGAGAAGCGTTTCCGCGTAATTTATTTACTGATGATGGTAAGCTGGATCGCAGCAAAATGCGCGCGCTAGTTTTTTCGGATGCGCGAGCGAAAACAATTTTGGAGGCTATCTTACACCCATTAATTAAGCAAGAGGTCATCCACGCGATGCGCACCAGCACTGCGGCGTATCAAATTGTTGTCGTGCCATTACTCTTTGAGACCAATGACTATCGAGAGCTAATCACACGCGTTCTAGTCATAGACTGCGACGAGGCCACACAACGGCAGCGCGCCATGGCGTATCATCACCTCAGCCTGGCTCAAGCCAATGCCATCATGGCTACACAGCTTCCTCGCGCGCAGCGCTTAGCGTACGCCGACGACGTGCTTCACAATAACGGCGGTCTAGAGGATCTACGCATAGCGGTCGCTACCTTGCACCAAAAATATTTAAAGTTAAGTGAAAATAAGTCTAGCGCTTTTATTTATGACTAGCGAGCAAATTTCCGCAGACTGGATAATTTATGATCACCCCCTAAACGAGAGGGTGCGAACACTTTTGCGCTTAGAAGATCTTTTTTTCAAGACCAAAGCCTACTGCGCCAAAAGTGAGGTGTTGGATCATCACTTTGGACTGCTAACGCTTTTCGAAATCATAGATGTAACTGGGCGCGGTGACCTGAAGTCAGATTTGTTGCAAGAATTGGAGCGACAAAAACAAATTTTGGACAATCTTCGCGGCAACCCCGCGATTGCTCAAGATGTGTTAGTGCGAACCTTAGAAGAAATTTCCAGCAGTCGGGCTAAACTGCGTGATCTGCCGGGAAAAACCGGCCAGCACGTGCGCGACAATGATTGGCTGATGAATATCAAGCAGCGCAGCTACATCGCGGGCGGTGTTTGCGAATTTGAATTGCCCTCATATCACTTTTGGTTAAATCAGCCATCACATTTGCGTCAGCGTAACTTAATGGATTGGCTTACACCCTTGTTGCCTATTTATGAAAGTTTATGTATCGTACTGCGACTCTTGCGTAGCAGCGGGCAGGCGCTGCAGCAAAGTGCGAACAACGGCGTATTTCAACTTATGCTCAGCGGAAAAACCGCGCAAATGTTGCGGGTTGGCGTAGCGGGTCAACGACCCTGCATTCCGGAAATTAGCGCCAATAAGTACGCCATTAATATTCGATTCATGGTGCTTGGTGACGCCCAGAAATCTCATTCATGCGAGGAACCAGTGGAATTTACACTCACGCTATGTAACTTATG
The DNA here is from genome assembly GCA_964473355.1 of uncultured Burkholderiales bacterium. Taxonomy (GTDB): domain Bacteria; phylum Pseudomonadota; class Gammaproteobacteria; order Burkholderiales; family REEB80; genus CAYYOS01. Next base: position 3,562 of record CAYYOS010000125.1, read on the forward strand.
AAACAAGCCAAAACCGTGCAGTGCCCCATTTGCAAACAAGCAGCCGTTTATGATCCGGCCAACCCTTTCCGACCGTTCTGTTCGGAGCGCTGTAAGTTAATCGATCTTGGCGCATGGGCTGCGGAGAATTACCGTCTACCAGATAACCAAACGCTTCCACCCGATGACGCCGAAGTTTAATCCGCTGATCCTGGGAGTCTGGCTACTGTGCGTTTGTCCGCTACCCAGCAGCGGCGCGGAAATTAAGATCTCAGTCGACAACGCTTGGGCGCGCGCCACCGTCCCTGCTCAGTCCGTCAGCGGCGCCTTTTTTGAGATAACAAGCTCGCATTCCGCTCGTCTCATTAAGGCGGAAACAGACGTAGCCGAAACTGTCGAGCTACACAGAATGTCCATGAAAGATGGGGTCATGCGCATGCGGCAACTTAAAGATCTGGCATTAACCGCCGGCACCAAGACCGCGCTGGCCCCGGGAGGCGATCATCTTATGTTAATTAACTTGAAGAAACAATTGAAGGCAGGGGAAACATTTATTTTGCAACTAACAGTTCAGGACGCTAACTACAAAAATCATACGGTCAGGGTCAATACAAAAATCAAGTAGTGAACCGGTTCTTAGACCCACGAGCCCGCGAGTTAACCGTTTTCCTACACCCAAGCATTACGCAACATGGCGATACCCTGTCCGCCCGCTCGATACGCATCGTTTAACATGTTATTTTCCATGCCGCCCAAGGCATACGCCGGAATGGGATAATTTTCGAGCAAAGCGGCAAATTTAGACCATCCTAGGCAGGGCTCATTGGGATGACTCGGCGTGGGCAACACCGGTGATAGGACGACAAAATCCAGATTTAATTCAGCAGCCCGCGCTAGTTCTTGAGCGTTATGGCATGATGCGCCTACAAGCTCAGCTGGCGGTCGCGACAGCCATTGCATCAGGAGTTTCGCCGATCCATGCACGCCGTTGGCTGGGGGTATGTCATCCAGACTGTTGCTATGTACCAGTACCCGAGCCCCATACGGCCCGGCTAGAGCTATTAGCTTCTGCAGCAACAGTGCCACGTCATCTTTAGATAATTGATTCTCGCGTAACACCAGCATACGCAATCCCTTTTCTAGGGCGGCTTCGGCATGGACTAAAAATTCCGCTACACCTAGCTCCTTAACATTGCTAATTGCGTAGACCGAAGGCAGTTTAAGCGCGCGTAAGATAGGAGCATTGGCAGGCAGCAAAGGAGCGACCTCGATGTGCTCTGGCCATTGCCAGCTCAAACTTTGATGCTCTTTGGCGTAAGGGACGCCCTGCCATTCCCGTACCCGGAAGAAGTGTAGCCGGACGTTGGCGTGCGGGTAAGCAAAGGTTCTAGTCACCCAAGGGTAAACCGTGACAATTTCCAAGCCGAGCTCTTCGTGAATTTCGCGAATGAGCGCCGTCAACGGCGTTTCGCCCTGCTCTAATTTACCGCCGGGAAATTCCCAATACCCCCCGTACACTTTCGCCGTGGGCCGTTGTGCTAGGAGTACCGCGCCGTCAGGCCGTTGAATTATTGCGACCGAAACTTCGATAACGGACATGCTAAATGCAGCAACGAGTGGAATTAATCAAAGGGGATCGCCGCCTAGAATCCATTATCGGTTTGCTACTTTGCCGGCCCAATCGCGGGCAAATTGACTGGCGGTTCGCCCGCTACGCGATCCTCGTAACAAGGCCCACTGTAGCGCCGCTTCACGGATGGCTGGCGCGGTTGAGTTGGCTACAGAATAAAAATCTAACCAATGCTGCACAATAACTAAATATTGGTCTTGGTTAAAAGGATGAAAGGAAATCCATAAGCCAAAACGCTCGGATAAGGAAATTTTTTGTTCTACCGCTTCGCCGGGATGTATCTCATTTTCATCACGATAGCTTTCCAAATTTTCCGAGAAAAACTCAGGCAACAAATGCCGGCGGTTGGAGGTGGCAATAATCATAGCGTTATCCGGCATGGGCCGGATGGAGCCGTCGAGTGCGACCTTAAGCGCCTTATAGGTAGTCTCTTCGGCTTCGAACGATAAATCATCACAATACACCATGAATTTTTCGGGACGACCTTGAATTTGTGCCATGATATTAGGTAGGTCAATTAAATCTGTTTTACTAATTTCAATCAGGCGTAATCCCTGAGCTGCATAATGATTCAACATTGCTTTGACCAAAGAAGATTTGCCGGTGCCGCGGGCCCCGGTCAGCAGTACATTGTTTGCCGGTAAGCCGTGTAGGAATTGTTTGATATTGCCTTGCAATCGCGCTTTTTGTTCCTCGATGCCCAGCAGGTTGGTGAGCGATATCTGATGAGGATGTTGCACGGCGTGCAACCCTGAAGGTTTCTCTGAAGTTACCCATTGAAACGCAATCGCGCCACTCCAATCCACCTCAGGCGCCCCTTTCGGCAGCAAGTCTTCCAGCCTTGATAAAACAGCTTCGGCACGCATAATAAGTTCCTCTAGCGACGCAGTCAAACGAATCCCAGGTTAACTGCGGTATTCCGCGTTGATCTTGACATAATCATAAGAAAGATCACAGGTCCAAAACGTAGCCATGGCGGAGCCGCGGTGCAGAAGCACGCGAATCGGAATCTCAGCCTCTTGCATGACTAAAATCGCTGCCTTCTCCTGATATCCTGCTGCGCGTCCGCCTTTCTCGGCCACCAATACATCTCCCAGATATACGTCCAGCGTTTCCACGTTGAGATCCGCTATCTTTGCATTGCCGATTGCCGCAAGTATCCGTCCCAGGTTTGGGTCAGACGCGAAAAAGGCGGTTTTAACCAAAGGTGAGTGGGCGATGGCGTACGCGACGGTTTGGCACTCTTTGTGTGTTCTTCCACCCTCGACGTGTATGCTAATAAATTTGGTCGCGCCTTCGCCATCCCGCACAATAGCCTGCGCGAGCGTTGTGGCAATATCGCTAATCGCTGTTTGCAAGGTCTCATAAGCTTCTCCGTGATCCGCCTGAATCGCTGACTTCATGGCCTTTCCGGTAGCTATTAATACGCAGGCGTCATTGGTTGAGGTATCTCCATCTACGGTGATGGCGTTAAAAGATACGTCGATGACGCGGCGTAGAATCTTTTCAAGAATTGGCTGGCCAACCGCCGCGTCGGTGGCGATAAAACCCAACATCGTCGCCATATTAGGATGAATCATACCCGAGCCCTTAGCGATGCCAGTAACAGTAACTGGCCGGCCTTCCAACAAAATTTGCCGGGACGCGGCTTTTGGTATGGTGTCGGTCGTCATAATGGCCGTGGCTGCCTGCAACCAATTCCGCGGTTGCATATTACGAACGCACGCGGGCAACGCAGCGATAATTTTGGAAACAGGCAGCGGTTCCATAATGACACCCGTGGAAAAAGGCAAAATCTGCTGCGCTGAACATTCCAACAGGTCTGCCACGGCCTCGCATGTTTGTCGTGCGTAATCTAGCCCCGCTTGGCCTGTGCCCGCGTTTGCATTGCCGGTATTTATGACTAAAGCACGTATGGGTAAACCAGAATTTAAATGATCACGCGCTACGATGACAGGCGCAGCGCAAAATTTATTTTGAGTAAAAACGCCCGCGACTTTGGCATCGGCGTCCAGGCTAATAACCAGCAAATCTTTGCGCCCGGGCTTTTTAATATTAGCTTCTGCTACGCCTAACTGCAGCCCGGCTATAGGCAACAACTGATCAGGTTGTGGAGGGGTGAGCTGCACCGCCATGGTTAATTGCGTAGCACCACAGAGAGGCTAACGGCATCATCCACTAATTTAATTTTCCGTGACATTGCTTGTATT
>CAYYOS010000126.1:0-7340 GCA_964473355.1 uncultured Burkholderiales bacterium
ACTTTGCCTTTTTCCTCCTCATGCCCTGGTATACCAAATACGATAAAACCCTGCCCGAACCAGAAAGGGTGCGCGCCTAAATGAAAAAACTACTATGGCTGTTATTGTTAGCGCCTTGTTATGCTCTGGCATCAAGCGATAATATTAAGCTCATTCCTGCGCATGTTGATTTATACGATAAAGCATCATTACAACGAGGCGCACATACTTTCGTTAACTATTGCCTCAATTGCCACAGCGCGAACTATATGCGCTACAACCGCTTTCAAGAAATTGGCCTAAGTGAAGACCAGGTTAAAAAATATCTGCTCTTTACCGGAGATAAGGTAGGCGACCCCATGGGCGTGGCCATGAGTAAAAAAGATGCCAAGCTATGGTTTGGTGTTGCGCCACCCGATTTGTCAGTGGTTGCGCGTTCCCGTGGGGCGGATTGGTTGAATTCGTACATGCGTGGATTTTATCGTGACCCTTCCACCACGACCGGCTGGAACAATCTTTATTACCAAAATGTGGCCATGCCGCATGTTTTGCATCATTTGCAAGGTGAAGCAGTGCTTAAAGAAACCCATAGCGAAAGCCACGGTAAAAAGGTAAGCCATAAAGAAATCGTTTTGGAAAAACAAGGGACCTTGCCTCCCCACGAATATGAAAAAGTGGTGTCCGACCTGGTGAACTTCTTGGTTTTCATGGGCGAGCCCGCAAAAACCAAGCGTGAGCAGCTGGGAATCATTGTGTTATTCATCTTAGCCGGCCTCCTGCTACTTACCTATCTGCTGAAAAAAGAGTATTGGAAGGATATTCATTAATCTGGCATAGCCAGCAAGTACTTGTAACATAAAGTAATTATCTTTATTTTTTGCAAATCACCCGGTGCTTGTGAAACAATGGAGTGCTAGTCGGTAATTGCCGCTACATAAATGGCGCACTTTGCCGCAGCATCTTCAAATAGTTAGGGTGGAAAAAATATGATGACACTTTATTCCGGGACCACGTGCCCGTACAGCCAGCGCTGCCGCATGGTGTTATTTGAAAAAGGCATGGATTTTCAAATAATCGATGTTGATCTGCACAACAAACCCGAAGATTTGGCAATTATGAATCCCTATAACGAAACGCCAGTTTTAGTGGAGCGGGATTTAATTTTGCATGAAGCGAACATCATAAATGAATATATCGACGAGCGCTTCCCACACCCCCAGTTAATGCCTGCGGATCCGGTAATGCGCGGACGTTCCCGGCTGTTTTTATACCGTTTCGAAAAAGAACTGTACGCACATGTGGAAGTGATTGAACGCGGCAATGTTAAGGCCACGGAAAAAGCCCGCGCGATTATTCGCGACAATTTAACGCAAATTGTGCCAGTATTTGCTAAGCAAAAATATATGCTGGGCGAAGAATTTTCCATGTTGGACGTCGCCATCGCGCCCTTATTATGGCGGCTCGATCACTACGGTATTCACTTACCTAAACAAGCCGCGCCCTTGCTTAAATATGCGGAGCGACTTTTTTCCCGTCCCGCGTACGTGGAAGCAATGACGCCTTCCGAAAAAGCCATGCGCAAATGAGTGTGGATGCCTCCACTAAGCCCTATTTAATACGGGCTATCCACGAATGGTGTAATGACAATAATTACACCGCTTATATCTCGGTAAAGGTGGATGAGCACACTTTAGTGCCGATGGAGTTTGTTAAGGATGGGCAAATCGTTTTAAATGCGAGCTATGCGGCGACGCGTAATCTCACCATGAACAACGAGTTTGTGCAGTTTTCCGCGCGCTTTAGCGGGGTGTCTCGCGAGGTGCGCATTCCCGTACCCGCAGTCCTCGGCATCTTTGCTAAGGAAAACGGCCACGGCATATTTTTTGAAGTAAAAACTGAGGCAACTGCACCCGTCACTCAAAGCGGATCAAAATCAAGCAACCAACCCCCCGCCAAACCTAAATCCGGCAAACCGGATTTAAAAATTATCAAATAATTCCACAGCAGGACGCTGCATGGCCCCTAAATGGCTAACGCTCGTAATCGTAATTATTATTACATTAGCATGTATCGGCATGGTCACCGTTCTTGCTCCCGGTCTGCCCGTTGAACCGAGCTTAGATACACGCTTGGCGTATATCGCCACGAATAAAATTCTCTGGCAATGGGCTTGGCTATTATGGATGGCCTCCGCGTTTGGGTTACTATTATTTTGTTTTTTTATGCTCGCCTATATTCCAGAGTCGGTTGGGAAATATTTTGGCATAACCATCCTAGCCATCGGCATCGTGCCGGATATCAGCGCCCAAGTTTTATACAGTTTTGTTTTGCCTTGGCTGGCAAGCGCTGAGCTGGCTAATCGCCGCGAGCTTTTCAACTTAGTGGAAGTGATCGCGATGCAACTAACCGGTACTTTCGGTAATGGTGCCTATAATATAGGGGGCCTAATCCTAAATAGCTTATTGTTTACTAACCCCAAACTACCGCGCTGGTTGATTTACGCCGGCCTTCCTTCCTGGCTCCTAGGCTTGGCGCTCTCGGTTGCCGTCGCGCTTTTTGCAACTTCCGCGGCACGATTTTTTACAGCCGCGGCCATTATTTGGAATGTGCTGTGGATGTTGGCGGTGGCATTGATACTTTATGCCGCACCGCAGCGCTATCAAGTTTAGACCAGCCGATGCCCACGCAGTTATCATCGGCGCGCTACAGCATTTTGGTGTTGGGCGGGTACGGCACCTTTGGAAGCCGCATTGCGCAAGCCCTAAGCCGAGATCCCACGCTGCGGATTATTGTTGCCGGGCGCGATTTAAATAAAGCGCAACAATTTTGTGACGTGCTCCGCCGAGCCACGCCCGATTGCGATGTCGAAGCGCGCGCAATGGACATAGCCAGTCCGCATTTGGATGAATTACTGCGTGACAGCCATGCGCAACTCGTCATCCATACCTGCGGACCATTCCAGGGGCAGGACTATCAAGTGGCACGGGCGTGTATTAAAACCGGCATACACTATATTGATTTGGCGGACAGCAGAACGTTTGTATGCGGTATTGGGCGCTTGCATGAAAACGCCTCAAGCAAAAATGTTTTGGTGGTATCGGGTGCCAGCACCGTGCCAGGCTTTTCCGCCGCCGTGGTGGACAAATACGCCTCTCAGTTTAAACAGCTAATGACGCTGGACTATGGCATCACCCCGGGCAACAAAACGCCTAGAGGTATCGCCACGGTAAGGTCCATTTTAAGTTATTGCGGTCAACCTATTTCCCGCTGGGTAAAAGGTCGCTGGAGAACCGTATACGGCTGGCAAAATTTACACCTAAAAAGGTATCCGTCTCCGATGCACTTGCGCTGGATGAGCGCCTGCGATATTCCCGATTTAGAAATTTTCCCGGCGCGTTATCCGGGCCTGCGCACCGTGAAATTTTTTGCGGGTTTAGAGTTGGGGTTTATGCATTTAGGCATGTGGTTGTTATCGTGGTTCGCGCGCATTGGCTTAATCAGTAATTGGGCTAACTACGCGCGTAGCTTAAAGCGGGCCAGCGAATGGTTTGCAAATTGGGGATCAGACGTGGGGGGCATGCATATGACCTTAAGCGGTATTAATCATGCTGATAAACACCGCAAGTTAAATTGGTACCTTATTGCGGGGAGTGGCCATGGGCCGCAGATTCCTTGCATTTCGTCTATCGTGCTGGCGAAAAAAATTGCAAAGGGACAATTAACCGAGCAGGGGGCGAAGCCCTGTGTGGGCTTGTTTACTTTGGAGGAGTTTTTTGTGGAATTGGCGGGGTTGGATATAAAGGTGGTGATGCGATGAGTTCTTGTATCAATTATTAATGCCGAGGGTAGTGATGTAGGGTGGGTTAGCGTTTTTTGCGTAACCCACCAAGCGTTGCGTAGCAACACAACAATCAAAAGGCAAAAGGCAAAAATAAAAAGGCAAAATTAAAACCCCTAAACCGTAGCCTGGATTTTTCGGAAAGTCATGCGTCAAAACGTGAATAACGAAGAACGAATAAAATCAGCGTTCCTTAGCTCTGGCCTGTACAATATTCGTTTTTTGAAGCCGGCATAGCTCAGTTGGTAGAGCAGCTGATTTGTAATCAGAAGGTCCCGAGTTCGATTCTTGGTGCCGGCACCAAGAATCCGTCCTATGGTCCCACGTTATCAAGTAATTGAGTATTCCCGGGCGCCTACACCTATAACAGCCCTCCGAGTGGCCGTGCTTGGCATCCAGTGGCGAACATCTAGCGTTCGTTAGGTCTTTCGCAATAACGCTTTGAAACAGCGCGATATTCTATTGGCTACCGGAGCGACCCAGGGCCAATACAGTCCCAGGCGATGCGGCTTGAAAACACTTGACAACTGATATTATATCAGATAATATATGACATTATATCAGTTTGTAAGTTGTTATCATGATTTTCGCCTTTCCAAATTTAGCTCCCGAAGAACTTGAAACAATTTCCCAAATTGCCGCTCTTCGGGACAAGCTAAAACTTGCCACGCGGCAGGCGCGACGGTGGAAGGGCATTCTTTTGCGCGGAGCTTTTGCGAGAGCCATTCAAGGCTCTAATAGCATTGAGGGGCATAACGTCACATATGAAGACGCGGTTGCCGCCATTGAAAATGAAGAGCCGCTCGACGCAGATCGAGAAGACTGGGAAGCCATTCTCGGTTATCGCGATGCGATGACCTACGCCCTTCAGCTTTCCGACGAAAAAGAGTTTCACCATAGCCTCGACCTAATTAAGAGCCTCCACTTCATGATGATGAAGTACGATCTAAGAAAACATCCTGGTCGTTGGCGTCCTGGCTTTATCTATATACGAAACGAAGCAACGGGCGAGATGGTTTATGAGGGGCCGAACGTTGACGCAGTGCCATCGCTAATGGACGAATACGTGACTTCCTTAAATGCAGATAATGGGGTTCCCGTGATCGTTCGCGCCGCAATGGCGCATCTCAATCTTGCTATGATTCATCCGTTTTCGGACGGAAACGGCCGCATGTCTCGAATTATGCAAACGTTAGTTTTATCACGCGACGGCATATTAGAACCGGAGTTCTGCAGCATTGAGGAATATCTAGGAGCATCCCGCCTCGACTATTACCGTGTTCTGGAAACAATTGGCAAAGGAAAGTGGCACCCAGAAAATGATGCGAAACCTTGGATTAGGTTTTGTCTTCAGGCACATTACCGACAAGCCGAGCGCCTCTTACGTCGCACGCGCGCATATGAACGAGCTTGGGAAGAGCTTGAGACCCTAGCAAAAAAACGGGGTTTGCCCGAGCGCGCAATTACCGCCATGTTTAACGCAACGTTTGGCTTTAAGGTACGCAATGCCACCTATCGCAAGGACGCGGACGTTTCAGAAAATTTAGCAAGCCGCGATTTGAAATCGCTCGTGGATCTCCAATTATTAGTTAGCAAGGGCGAAAAACGCGGGCGTTTCTACGTCGCATCCGATGAACTAAAAAAGATTAGGTCGTTGGTACAAGAGCAGAGTCGCGCACCTGAACCAGAACATATAGGTCAATTATGGCTTCCAGGAATGGATGGTATAACGAACTAGGCGGTTCTTTGAGTGTATGCCTACTCATGTGGCATCGTCTCACATTGACTGATAACAATTTTTCCACTTTTGACCACTCAACTCTGCTTGTTTGATAGAAGGAAAAACCCATGAGGCCCTAATACGGCGGCTAGGTTAGTCATTACCACCGACACTTAGCCCTAATGAAAAAAGCTCATACCAGTTCAATCTTTCCACGGACAAACTGGTGTGAGCCGGAGTGGTATTACTTAACCTGAGTGCGCGAACGCCGTCGGCGCGGGGTTGAATTCCCCTGCACTTCACTTTTTAGCAACTACTAAAAGGAACTATAACATGAAATCTAAACATCCCCGTAACGAAACCACCGGCTCCAAAGCCGCCAGCAACGCAGGCAAAGTCCTTAGTAATCCGAACTCCTCTAAGGCCGCTAAGTCTGCCGCTGCGTCCGCTTTGACCCAAGTAGGCGGTAAGAAGAAGTAAGCGTAGTACGTTTTAGCTCAGCAACGGTGGGTATCAACTATTACCCACTGTTGCTAGCGCCAAAGGTTCCGAGTTCGATTTCCTGATGCCCCTCCCGTAAGTATAATTTACGCTCGGCCCGCCGCATAATTCTTCGCCACAAAATCCCAATTCACAACATTCCAAAATGCGCTGACATATTTGGCGCGTTCATTGCGATAATCGATGTAGTACGCGTGTTCCCAAACGTCACAAGTTAATAAAGGCAGGTCACCGGTAATTAAGGGGTCTTTGGCGTCATCGGTATTTTGAATGGCCAGTTTGCCGTCGGGTTTTTTAATCAACCAGGTCCAACCGGAGCCGAAATTGGCGATGGCGCACTTCTGGAATTCTTCTTTAAATTTATCTACAGACCCAAAATGTATTTGTATCGCGTTGGCTAAGGCCCCAGCTCCTTGAGTTTTGGCGGGTGTTAAGCATTGCCAATAAAAATTGTGGTTCCAAACTTGGGCGGCGTTATTGAAAATCTTGCCGCTCGCGCGTTTGATAATTTCTTCCAATTGCATCTCGCTGAATTCGGTATTTTTAATTAATTCGTTGAGGGTTTTTACGTAAGTTTGGTGGTGCTTGCCGTAATGGTAATCCAGCGTTTCCCGGGAAATATGCGGTGCGAGGGCGTCCATAGCGTAGGGGAGAGGGGGTAATTTGTGTTCCATAGCTACCTTTCGTTACAAGTTAACCTGCGATTTATAGTTCTTCAATGCCGAGGTTCTAGCCACTGTTCGCGGTTTAATTTATAGATAGCGCTACGCTCAATGTCGTTCGTTTTTTGATCAATTAATGCAATTAAGCTGCAAATTCCTTAACTTTCCCATGTATTTAGTTGACACATACGGCCACTCGCTACATAATTGTGGGTTTCGTTTGGAGGGGTTCCCGAGCGGTTAAAGGGATCAGACTGTAAATCTGACGGCTATGCCTTCGAAGGTTCGAATCCTTCCCCCTCCACCAGCTAGTAACTAGCGGCTTCAATCTAGAAACTAGAAAAGTGGAGGGGGCGGGGAAAAGCTGCAGAGCGTAGCGCTAGAGTGCACCTCCTTAAATTTTTAAGTTCTGTTGTAGCCTCTAGCATCGCGGGTGTAGCTCAATGGTAGAGCAGAAGTTTTCCAAACTTACGACGAGGGTTCGATTCCCTTCACCCGCTCCAGCTTGGAAGTTTAGTACGGTTTCATGGGCGTTAGTTAGCGGACAGCGGGAACCGGAAGCTTGGCCCATGTAGCTCAGTGGTAGAGCACTCCCTTGGTAAGGGAGAGGCCACCAGTTCAATCCTGGTCATGGGCTCCA
>CAYYOS010000127.1:0-5005 GCA_964473355.1 uncultured Burkholderiales bacterium
CGGCTTGGTGGAAGGCGCAGTGGTATTAATAGGGGGAGACCCGGGCATTGGTAAATCCACCTTGTTGTTACAAGCCTTAGCAACCTTAAGCGCGCATACCCATGTGTTGTACGTGAGTGGCGAAGAATCCGCGCAGCAGATTGCCTCTAGAGCGAAGCGCTTAGCGCTTTCAGCTAAATCCGTGCAGCTATTGGCGGAAATTCAATTGGAAAAAATTCTCGCCATTTTGGCACAGCTAAAACCCGCGACTGCAGTGATTGATTCCATTCAAACTATTTACTCCGAAGCCCTGCAATCCGCCCCCGGCAGCGTGGCGCAAGTGCGGGAGTGCGCAGCGCAACTCACGCGTTTTGCAAAACAAACGGGTACGACGGTGATCCTAGTGGGGCATGTGACTAAGGAAGGTACGCTGGCCGGCCCGCGCGTATTGGAACACATGGTGGACACGGTGTTGTATTTTGAGGGCGATAGTAATTCGAGTTTCAGATTAATCCGCGCTTTTAAAAACCGCTTTGGCGCGGTCAACGAGCTAGGCGTATTTGCCATGACCGAAAAAGGGCTGCGGGAAGTCTCCAACCCTTCGGCTTTGTTTTTGTCACATCACGCCAATCCCGTTGCAGGCTCGACAGTGATGGTGACCCAAGAAGGCACCCGGCCACTCCTCGTCGAAATCCAGGCTCTAGTGGATAACGCGCATGCCCCTAATCCACGCCGTCTTACGGTAGGGTTGGAACAGAATCGCTTGGCCATGTTGCTCGCGGTGTTGCATCGGCATGCCGGCATCGCGTGCTTTGATCAGGACGTATTTGTTAATGCCGTGGGCGGCGTAAAAATAACCGAACCCGGTGCGGATCTTGCCGTAATCTTGGCGATTGTTTCTAGCCTACGCAATAAACCCTTGCCACAAAAACTTATTGTCTTCGGGGAAATTGGCTTAGCGGGGGAAGTGCGCCCCGTGCAGCGCGGGCAAGAGCGCCTAAAAGAAGCCGCGAAATTGGGATTTACGCATGCTCTATTGCCAAAGGCTAATATGCCCAAACAAAATATTGCCCAACTTACCTTAATTCCCCTGGAACGCTTGGAAGAAGCGATTATTTATTGCCGAGAGCAGAGCTGAGAGCTGAAATCTAAGGCGAGCTTACATTTTTGCCTTTTGATCTCCAGTTTATTATTGTACTATTTTGCCATTAACTCTTTTTAGCCCACCATGCAGAATTCTTCGCATGCTTCTACCGAAAACTCTGAGCGTCTTAGCGCCGCGACCTTAAGTCACGTAGGTTTAGTGCGGCAACATAACGAGGACAGTATTGCGTGCGACGTGAAACTTGGAACCTTGATTTTGGCCGATGGGATGGGCGGGTGCAACGGGGGCGAAGTGGCGAGCTCGCTCGCAGTCGGCTTGGTTATTAGTAAACTTAGGGAATCCAATGGGCTGCCGCCAGAGGAGGCGCCTGAGCAGTTATGGCGAGCTGTATCCCTGGCAAACCTGGCGATATTTGAAACCGCCGAACGCTTTACGCAATATGAAGGTATGGGCACGACTTTGATTGTGGCCCGGTTTTTTGCCAATCAAATTTGTATCGCCCATATTGGTGATTCGCGTTTATACCGTTTGCGCGACCGGCAACTGTCGCAAATGACAGTAGATCACACCGTGTTGCAAGAACAAGTGGATCAAGGTTTACTAACCGCTGAGCAGGCGCGCCTTTCCTTTGGCCGGGGACTGATCACGCGGGCTTTGGGCGTGGACCCGGAAGTTGAAATTGATATTATTGAGGATGAAATATACCCTCACGATATTTATTTACTTTGTTCAGACGGTTTATTCGATATGGTTGAAGATGGTGAGATTTGCGATATTTTAAATAGAGCGCAGGATCATTTGGACCAGGCTGCTCAAGCATTAATAGATAAAGCAAACCAATACGGCGGCTACGATAACATCTCGGTGGTGCTCGCGAGAGTTGGCGATGATTAGTGATGGCTAAACTAGAAATAAATCAGGATGGCGTAAAAATAGAAGAGCGGGTGTTAACGCCGGGCCGCTTGACGATCGGCCGTAAAGCCAGTAATCACATTCGCGTGCCTTCGCCGACTGTTAGTGCTCGACACGCCTTGGTTATCACTATTCGTAATGAGTCTTATCTAGAAGACTTGAATAGCACAAACGGAACGCGGGTCAATGGCAAGATAATAAAAAAATGCCTCTTGCAAAATGGCGACGAAATTACTCTAGCTAAACATTTGCTTCGTTATATTAGCGAAGAAGAGACCACCACCACAGTACCCAGTACCGTACCACTGAATCCTACATTCGAAGCGGCGCCCCGTCTGCCTGAAAGTTATGACGATGCAACCATTGTCATTAATAAAGACGCACCGCCAAGCCTACCCTTGCCGCCAGACTCCCCGCAAAAAGCAACGGAAAGCGTCGGTAGTGCCGCGATTTTTTTGTTAAGTGGCCCCGGCATGGGCAACGAGATTTCTCTAGAACGCACGCTCACCACATTTGGCAAGCCTGGTATACAGGTAGCGGTAATCATACGCCGTAAGGATGGCTACTATTTTTCACACGTGGACGGTGCTAATGCGCCAACTGTGAATGGCGTCTCGATTAGCTCCCAGGCGAGAAAATTAAATGATCACGATATTATCGAGCTTGCCGATACTAAAATGGAATTTTTCGTGAAGTAACTTGGGTAGCCCCGAGCCGCACCACTGAAAAATCGTTAACTTGGCTTTCGACCTAGGAGATACGTTGTTTCTCCTAGGTCGCCTTTTTATGGGCGCGCCGAAACGTGCCGACACCCGGTTTTGTTAGCGAATTTATTGGACCTTAACTAAAAATAATACCGCCTCAACGCCACTTACTGATGTCGAAACATTCACCGCTACGCTGGAGCTGGCGACTACCGATGTCGGAGTGACGGTAAGCGCCTGAGGCCCTTGGTTAGCAAACCGATACGCTGAAACGGAAACCATCTTCCCCGTCCATGGGGAGAGATTCAAGGTCAAACTCGACAACGTGGCGGTGCCGTCGTTGCTCGGCTGAAAACCAATTAACACGCGCTTATCCTGGCCACTCACAGCGAACTCGTAGGACTCGAAATTTCCGGTTACGCCAAAGGTCGATTTGCCTTGGGTAAGCTCCGTCAGCGCGTTATCTCCCACAAAGTTATATAAAATGGGCATATCTTGATCCACCGAGGTGCAGCCAGTGCAGGTGCCGCCCGACGGCTGGTTAATATCGGTTCCCCAATAAAACACGTGAACATCGTCGGGGCCAAGGTTGTTTGCCTGCCACCAGCTTGAATAGCGGGCAATGCCGCGCAGTGCACTAGCCATACCATAGCCCTGTTCGGCGGTGCCCACACCACCCTCTTCGGTAGTCCACAACGCGCGCACACGAGTCTTAGGCACCCCGCCGGGCAGATACTTATTGCGAAAATTATCCAGAGTGGTTCTCCAGGTTGGCGTGGTTACAGTGTAGTGAATCGACACCGTGTCCACCACGTCGTATACGTAGCGGCCGGCGTAGCCCGATGCGTAGGTACCCACGATCTTATAATTTAACAAGCTGTCCAGAAACGCCTCCCGGTTCGAGAGGTTTACGATAGAACCTAACATCGCGTGCAGCGCATCGGGCTTGCCGAAAAGCGCCTGGCTTTTCTCTTCGAGGTGCGCAATGCCGGGCGCGAGATAGTATTCAACGTAAGTCGGAATAAATTGTGTGGTGAGATCGCAATTCGCCACCGGGATCGGGTTGTTGCGCGTGACCCACAGGCACAGTGCGCCATAAAACCCGGTGCTGTTGACGTTGCTGATCTCATTGCCAAACTGAAAATAAATCTTTTTCTCCCAACCCTTGCCATTGGGCAAGGCCGCGATCTGGTCCACGCGGTCGCTGATCGCTTTCTTGTAGGCGTCACGCCCAGCCGCTGTCGCCATGCCGTCTAAAAAAACAGAGGCTGTGGCAGGCGTAATGCCCCCTACCGTCAGCACTGCATGTTTCCCATCGCCCAACAGGGTATCGATTAGCGGTAGTGCGATACTGGTAAAGGAAGCGTATCCGTTATCGACATAAATAGAGCCGGAAAGCGCCGGCTTATAGTTGGCTCCAGCGCCGCCAGGATCACGTAAACCGCCGCCTGCCCAGCTGCGGGTGAGGCCGCTAGCCGGAGTGTTGGTGTAATGCGCGCCGACGTATTTTGTCCAAGCCGTGTTAGATGGCGTACACATGGCCACGCCCTCAGCTATCCATCCGGCGCTTGCCATGCTTTGATATACGGCGTTATCCGTCGTAAAACGATGGTTGGAGTCATTGTTGGTAGCACGGTTATTGTAGTTGCGATAAACGGGGCTGTAACCGGAAGCACAGCTCCCGCCTTGGGGAAGCAAGCTATAAAAAGCGATGCCTTCATAAAACCAACCCGGGTCTTTTTTAACCCCCGCGCACTCGGTACTATCTGCCGTATAAAAATGGGAGTTAGGGCCTTTCCCCGGTGTTCCGTAAAAACGGCACACGGGCGTTGCTCCAGCAGGAGCATCGGCTAGACTCGGCCAGGCAGTAAAACTTAAGCCCGTACGCACCCAGCCTGCACCCGCTGCGCCATTATCGATACCGCTGGCCTCGATGGGATCAGCCGTCGTAAAGTAATGCTTTAAACCGGAATGGTAGAATTCGGTCACGATGACGGTGGCAGCGTGTGGGGTGCTACTGATAAAAAATACCCAAGCTAAAATCAACGCGGGTAAGAATCTTGTTGCTTGTACGTTTAATTTCTTTTCCATGCATCACCTCCCAACCATCGAGCAACCTCATGGTAGCCATAAAAGCAAAAGAACGTGTTACGGCTAATAGGAAAATTGTAAAAACATGTTACAGGGACGGACGGGTTAAGACGAGGAAGGGCAGGCTGAACTTATAGCCTATAGCATAACCGGTTGCCACATAAGCGGAAGCGAGATTAAATTTAACTGGGATAAAAACAGGCCAGACAATTCG
>CAYYOS010000127.1:5015-7221 GCA_964473355.1 uncultured Burkholderiales bacterium
GGAAAAAACGAGCGGTCGTCGGGACTGGTTCAATCTTGGATATTGGGTCAAATTAGCCAGAAAATTAGGCGCGGTCAGACTACTTCAGGCAAGGCGCTCGACTAAACCTTCTCAAAACCGACCGTAACGGCTCGAACAAAAACCTTACTTCCTTTTCTTAAACTCTGCCCTGACGTCGACATAAATCGGCCCCCAAATGGGATGACCGCTCTCCGCTTTATTTAACTGAAAGTTCGGGTCGACTTCCAGCGCCTTGCGGAACTCCTCGCGGCACTGCTTTTCTCGGTCCGAAGCGCAATGTATGAAAGCCAAATATTTGTGGGCCGCCGCTTGATCACTTTTAAAGGTTAAGCCCTCCGCAAGCGCGCTATATAAATTTTGCGTGGCTGATTTATAGTCCCCCTCCTCGTAGTCGCGTATGCCTTTAGAAAGGCTTTGATCCGCGGGCCTGGGCGCTAGCTTATCTAAACCCATGTCGCGGAACGGCCGGGAGGCGCAACCAGCCATCAGGAAGGCTACGCAAAGTAGTAATATTCGTGTGCGCAATGACATTAACAAATCCTAGTTAAAGCTATGTTTGATTTTCTTTGAAGAATCGGGATAAAGCTCTAACTGTTCGACATAAGGGGAGGAGGCAGAGTTCGTGATTTCGATTCTATGTTTGCCGGGCGGCAATTTTAGCTCTTTTAAAGGAGGAGAAACGCCATATTTTTTGCCGTCCACGCTTACCTCTCCCCAAGGAGAAATGGCGAAAGTCAAAATGGATTCCTGACTGGCTGATTTCTCAACGCGCTTTGCTACTACTTCCTCCGTTGGCGTGACGCTGGCGATCACTTTGATTTCTTTGCCTGGGGGCTTCTCAAGCTTTTTTTCAGGCAAGAGCGTTTTTTTGTCCGGGGGTTTAGCCGCAGTGGGACTCGGTGCCTCCAGCGCTTCGGGAAGAGCTTGATTAATAGCCGAGGCTATCTGGGGTGGGGCGCTCTCTAAGGGGTTAGGCGGGGGCGGGTAATCCTTTGCTGGGAATGACTTCACTACCGGGCTGACTGATTCTGGCGCGCCGAAAAATAGGCTGGCCCAAATAAGACTCATCCCTATGACGATTGCCGTTCCGATAAGAAATCCCGCCGCGAGTAAGCGCCGCTCATCTTTTTTGCGAAGCTGCAGCGCGGGGGTTTGTAGGGTGTCTCTACCCAAGACATCATGGTCGCTGACTAAAATGGTCGGGAGTTCAGTGCCATCTGGCGCCGAGGAGGGCTTAGCGACCGTTGACTTCTTATCGCTGCGGCTGGGGTGTGCATCAAATTTAATCCAGGTGCGCAAGCGTTGCGCTAACTCCTTGGCATCTTGATAACGATCGTCCGGCCGTTTAGCCAAGGCTTTTAATACGACCTTGTCCAGGCCTCTTGAAACCTTGGCGTTTAAGGTAGAAGGTGGTGGCGGATTCTCATTTAGGATGCGATACATAATTGTGCTGATATTGTCGCCCTCAAACGGCGCTTTACCCGTCAGCATTTCATACAGCACCACCCCTAAGGAAAAAATATCGGAACGGCCGTCAACTTCGTCCCCGACGACCTGTTCCGGCGCCATATATTTAGGAGAGCCCAGGACTATGCCCGCTTGTGTGCGTGAACCGGCGGGCACGCGGGCGATACCAAAATCAGTAATCTTCACCACACCATTTTCATTCAGCATGATATTGGCGGGCTTTATATCGCGATGCACCACGCCATTTTTGTGGGCGTAGGCGAGGCCATCCGCTACTTGCGCTGCAATGCGTGCAATTTTATTGATGGAGAGGGCAATATTGGCGGTCATTAAATTCCCGAGCTGCTGACCTTCCAGGAATTCCATTGCCATGTAAGCCATATCGTCGGTTTTGCCGATGTCATGTATGGTGACGATATTTGGATGATTAAGACGACCGGCGGATTTGGCTTCCCGATAGAATCGTTCTTCGAAATCAGCTAATTCGCTTTGTGTCAGATTAAGGCTAACCGTCTTAATTGCTACCACGCGATCGATTAGCGGATCGATTGCCTTGTAAACTACACCCATTGCTCCTCGTCCCAGCTCGGAAATTATTTCATACCGACCTAGCTTTTCGACTACCATAGGTATATGCGGTGCACTTAGAGAAGACAATCTAGGATTATCCTTAAAAGTTATAACAGTAGTTTCTCTAGGGGGGCGTGTCAAGCTTGCG
>CAYYOS010000128.1:0-7092 GCA_964473355.1 uncultured Burkholderiales bacterium
AAAAATGCCATGCGGAAGATACAGAGGATGAAAAAAAGACCAGGACAGGGGGGTGATACCCGGCTGGAATGACGGGCTAGCACCCTTGCGAGCTTATCCCGCACGCAAGCTTGCCTAACATCGCCATAGCCGGCTCGACCTTTTCCCACGCGACCGATCCGCCACAGCTCAGGCGGATGTGATGGGTGTAACTCCAGTTTGGAGAAAACAGTATGCCAGGGGTGAAGCTGATGCCGTGCTCCAGGGCGCGGCGTTCCAGCACGGTGACATCCACGCTGTCGGGCAACTCCACCCAGAGTATGAATCCGCCGCGTGGCTGAGTGGCGCGCGTGCCTTGCGGAAAATATTCCTGCACCCAGTTGCGCATAGCGTTCACCCTTTTTTGGTAGGCAAGCGTCGCGCCATTGACGCTACGGGTATAGCTACCCGCGGCGAGAAACTTTGCCATCCCGAGCTGTTGCCAGACGGGGCAGGAGAGACTATGGAAAACACTGTTCAAATACGCAACCGATTCGCGATAACGCCCAGGCGCGATCCAACCGATTCGTTGCCCCGGACCCAAAGTTTTCGAGAACGATGAGCAGTACAAAACGTTACCCTCTTCATCGAACGCCTTGGCGGCTTTAGGTCGGGGCCGCTGAAAAGTTAGATCGCCGAGCGCATCGTCTTCAATCAGGGGTATCTCGGCGCGCGCCAACAACTCAACCAAGTGGCGCTTGGCCACTTCAGGCATGCTGGCCCCCAGGGGATTGTGGCAACAAGGCATAAGCAAACAAGCTTTTACCGGGTGGCGCGCCAGCGCTTGTTGCAATGCATCAATATCTATGCCATCGCCCGGACGGGTAGGAATTTCCAGCGCTTTTAAGCCGAGCGTGGCAAGCAGAGCCGGCACGCCAATATAGGTAGGTGATTCAATGGCGATCGTATCGCCGACCTGGGCGATGGCGCGTAGCGCCAAACTTAACGCATTTTGGCACCCGGTGGTGAGAATAAGGTCGTCAGGCGCGAGGTAACAACCGGCATCGCTCATGCGGCGCGCGATCTGTACGCGTAAATCTACATGGCCAAAGGGATGGCCATAAGTGGCGGCCAGGTTTGCAGCATGCCGCGCTACACTGGCCAGCGCTCGCCCGATGGCCTTTGACGGAATTAAATCGGGCGACGGATCTGCGGTGACACCCAACGACAGTAGGTTTGGTTGCGATAACGTTTGCCGCACCCGCCGAAGAAGATCTTTACTATTAAGAAGCCTTGGTTCATCCGGTGGCTTTGAGATCATTGGCTCAACAATGCGTTTGCGAACAAAATAGCCTGAACGAAGGCGAGTGGTGAGTAACCCCATGTCCTCCAAGGCATGGTAGACCTGAGTCGCCGTGGCTATGCTAATTGCATAATGCCCAGCCAGTTGACGCAGCGACGGCATGCGTTCACCGTCAGCAAAAGTTCCCCGGGAAATAGCATCTGCCAACTTCTCCGCTATGGATTTATACAGATAGATACGGTCGTTTTGCACTCAAAAAACCTGTTAATTGTTTACCAAGCGGATAACGCGAACCTTACGCGATAAGTTAGTGAGCGCCTTCATGGATACGTGCCGCTGGGAATATTGCCAACAACTAAATTATGTTATCTAGCCCCCATCTTGCGGCTAGCGTTTCCGTGGCATTTAACACTTCCTCAGCGCGAGCCGGATGGTTATAAAATCCCGCCAAATTTTTTAGTGCGTCTTTTTTGCCATAGGCCTGGGCCAAAATATGAATAATCTCACCGGCTTTTGCGCCGATGACTTCACCGCCCAAAAACGTGCCGGAGTCTAAATCAGCGAGTATGCGTACAAAACCATCAATGTCATCTTCACCCAGTGCCGCCGGGTTGGTAGCCTGGGAAGCAAACCCGATAGCGGGTTCCAGTTCTTGATCCTCGGCCAAATCTTCGTTTAAACCTATGCGCCCTAATTCTAGGGCGGAATAAATTAATTCCGGCACCGCAAGCGCATCTCGTTTTAACGTCTTAGGTTTCAGTATGTTGGTGACAGCTATTTTTGCGTCTGCCAGTGCTAGGTTGGCCGTCATGGCGGGATTAACGACGTCGCCGATGGCGTAGACGTTCGCAAGTGAGGTTTGCAAATACGAATCCACTGTCACATACCCCGCGGCGTCACAAGCTATCCCCACATCTGGCAAATTTAAGTCCGCGCTATAGGGGCGACGGCCTGTACCTAATAGCACCCAGTCCACATCCAGCGCGGCGCCCTGCGGAAAATGGAGTGTCACGCCTTTCTCAGAAATCTCAGCGCGCTGGGGACGTCGATCGATTTGTGCGCTGATCTCAAAACGCGCGAAGGCCGCATTTAACAGTTTTAGTGCAGGCGGACTAAATTGGGTTTTTTGTAAGGGCGTGGAGGAACTTAGCCACGTAATGTCGAGCCCCAACATTTTTAAAATAAATGCGAACTCCGCGCCGATGACGCCCCCGCCCACAATGGCGACCCGCTTTCCGGGTGGCGGTGGCAAAGTAAAAAGCTCGTCAGTGGTGATTATTTTTTCCGGGGCTAGCGGTAAGTTTTCAGGGACGTATGGATAGGAGCCGGTGGCGATAATTATGTGAGTTGCACTGATAGTCTCCGCCCCACGTATGCTAAGTGTGATGGGGTCTATGAAAGACGCGGCGCCCTGGAAAGCTTTTATGCCGAGGCGTTGCATGTAGTCTACATAGCTATCCCTAACGGTTTTGGTTACGGTTTTTTGATGCTGCCAGCTCGCCGCCAAATCCGCGCTCAAACTACCTTGTATGCCGCGCTTCGCATATTCCCTCGAGGCCGCAAGAATTTTAGCGCTGTGATGCCAAGTTTTTTTTGGTACGCAACCCCGATTTAAACAGCAGCCGCCCCACACATCTTTTTCTATAATGGCTACTGATAAACCCTGCAAGCTTGCCAATACCCCAGCGCGGTAGCCACCGGGGCCTGAGCCGATGATAGCTAGATCAAACGCGGGCATAACTCATAACAAGAAAATGCTCGCCAAGCCAAGAAAAATAAAAAAGCCCATGCTGTCGGTAATTGCCGTGAGCATGACGCTGGAACCCATCGCCGGGTCGCGCCCCAGTTTGCGCATGATGAGCGGCACAAAAACGCCGGCGAGCGCTGCCACCATTAAGTTGAGCATCATGGCGCTAGCCATCACTAACCCTAAGGGAATGCTTTTATAAAGAATATAAGCAAATAAGCCAACCGCCGCGCCCCAGACTATGCCGTTTAAAAGGCTAATCCCCAATTCTTTTTTTACGAGCGTGCGGGTGTTACCCGGCGTAATTTGCCCCAAAGCGAGGGCTCGCACGATAAGGGTGGTGGTTTGATTCCCTGAGTTACCGCCGATGCCGGCAATAATCGGCATTAAGGCCGCCAAGGCGACCAACTTTTCAATGGTGCCCTCGAATACACCGATAACACGGGAAGCAATAAATGCCGTGACGAGATTAATCGCCAACCAGGTCCAGCGGTTTTTAGCACTCTTCCAGGCTGACGAAAATAAATCTTCTTCTTCTCGTAAGCCGGCGAGGTTTAGCATTTCGGTATCAGATTCGGTGCGAATAAAATCAACCACGGCGTTAACCGTTAAGCGCCCCACGAGTTTGTTGTCGTCATTGACGACCGGGGCGCTGACCAAATCATAGCGTTCAAACGCTTGCACGGCTTCATGGGCATCGTCATCGGGGTGAAACAACACCATATCGTCGATCATGACGGATGCCACGGATACTTCCGGGCCGTGTGTCAACAGGCGTTCCAAGGGTAAGACGCCCAAGACAATATCGTCGCGATTTACGACAAACAATTTATCGGTATGGTCGGGCAATTCACCCTGGCGGCGTAAATATTGCAATACCACCTCTAGCTGAATATCGTCACGCACCGTGAGCATGTCAAAATCCATCAAGGCGCCGACGGCTTCTTCAGGATAAGACAAAGCCGATTGCAGTCGGGCGCGATTTTGAACGTCTAAGGATTCCAGTAGGTCATGGATAACGTCCCGCGGAAGATCCGGCGCGATATCGGCAATCTCATCGGTGTCTAGGGTCTCTGCCGCGGCCAGCAGTTCATCGCTGTCCATACGAGCGATTAAACTCTCGCGCACCGAATCCGACACTTCCAGCAAAATTTCGCCGTCGCGTTCTGCCTTTACCAAATCCCATACCACGGTGCGGCTGGCGATGGGCAATGCTTCTAGGATATAAGCGACGTCAGCCGGGTGAATATCATTTAGCAGTGCGCTTAATGCGGGAAGATCGTCCGCTTCGAGTAGCGTTAATGCCTCGCGCAAGGTTTCCTGCACGCTCTCTTGTTCGGGGTGGGGTGTTTCTATTTCCGGCATGGCAATTCGCTGGTTAAACGCTAAAACGCCATTGTAAGTAAATTAGGGTGGGGAGTGTATTTACTTTCGTCATTCCCGCGAAAAGGTCGTTACCCCCGAATGTTTTAGTCGGGGGTGGGAATCCAGGTCGCTATACTAATTGCCGGGGGTAGCCCAACACTATCCTAGCTTGGTTGCCGTGCTCGGCGGTGGAAAAAAGGTTCTTTAAAACCTGAAGGCAAAAATCAAAAATCAAAAATAAAAGTCAAAAGTCAAAAGTCAAAAGGCAAAAGGCAAAAGGCAAAAGGCAAAAGGCAAAAGGCAAAAGGCAAAAGGCAAAGGTGAGCACTACGGCACCTGAGCAGCAGGCATGCGCGCCAGGATACGATACGTTCTTTTCTGTAACCCACGGCTTTGAAAACGAGTCTCATAGAACCTCGGCTTAGGCGCCATCGCGGCAAGTTTGGCCGCTTGTTCCGGCGACAGATATTTTGCGCTGACACCAAAGTAATGTTGTGCAGCGGCTTCGGCGCCAAACACGCCCTCACCCCACTCGATCACATTCATATAAATTTCGAGAATGCGTCGTTTGCTCATCATTTTTTCCAGCATTAGCGTGATAACCGCTTCTTGCATTTTTCGCCATGGCGTTTTTTGTGAAGATAAAAAAAGATTTTTGGCGAGCTGCTGACTGATGGTGGAGCCACCGGCAACAATTTTTCCTTTTCTTATATTTTTTTCGTAGGCCTTTTGTATGCCCTCCCAATCAAACCCTTCGTGATCCGTAAATTTGGCGTCTTCAGCCACAATTAAAGCGCGCTTTAAATGTATGGAAATGTGTTCGTATGGCGTCCACTGATAGCGGATGGCGGCGTGCGGCGATCTTTTTTGCAAAACGCTACGCCGCGTATCCATGAAAGCGCTGCTCGCGGGATTATGGTCCACCCAATACCAAATCTTAAGAAATATATAAGCTTGGTAGAGCACCAGTAAAACTACGAGCAGTGCGGCAATGCGCAGCAACCATCGCCAAAGAAAAGCTAGTTTTTTAATTCGGCGATCAGTGCTTGGGTTTCCGGGCGCACGCCGCGCCACAGAAAAAATGATTCGGCGGCTTGCTCTACGAGCATGCCGGTGCCATCAGCAATGACCGCCGCGCCCTGATCTTTGGCGTAGTTTAAAAAAGGCGTGTCATGGCTACCATACATAAGATCATAGGCAAGCGCATTTGCGGCAAACACGTGCCGGGGAAGAGGAGGCAATTCATGGCTTAAGCTGCTGCTCGTGGCATTGATAACAAGATCAAAGCTTGCGCCCTCAAGATCAGCGTACTCACACAGGTCTACGTGCCCGACCCGCAGAAATTGGTGCTGTAATTCGCGGACTTTTTCTAAAGTGCGATTTGCAATAACTAATTGGGTAGGGTGCGCAGCGAGCAGGGGTGCGATAATGCCACGAGCAGCGCCGCCAGCACCCAATAAACAAATTTTTTTGCCGCTGACGGAAAAGCCTAAATTAACTTCTAAATCACGCATGAATCCGGCACCATCGGTGTTGTCCCCAACAATGATACCGCCTTCAAATTTTAGCGTATTAACGGCACGTGCCAAGGTTGCTCTATCGCTTAATTCATTGGCAATCTCCCATGCGTGTTGCTTAAAAGGCACGGTAATGTTAAGTCCCTTACCTTTGGATTCCTCAAACGCGACGACAGTCTCAGTGAAATCGTCTAATTCTACTAACAGCGCTTCATAGCTTAGCTTTTGCTTAGTCTGCTTGGCGAAAGCGGTGTGTATATAAGGAGATTTGCTGTGGGAAATGGGGTTGCCGATGACGGCGTATCTATCTGTCATATACTGACTGGGTTCAACGAAGAACGTACAATAGGAAAGGGATTTAAGCATCTTCTGCGCACAAGCGTCAAGCGTAGATTGCCCGCTGTGGGCCCGTCAACTTACTTGGATATTTAGCAAGGCTTAACTCGTGCCATATCGCCACTCCCATGCTCATTTTGCGCCCGGTGATCACGCAAGCAGCTATGAAGCTGCCCGCAAAGTGACCTGGATAAGCATCGCCGTCAATCTTCTCCTAACAGTATTGCAACTGGTAGTCGGCTTTTTCGGCAAATCCCAAGCCTTAATGGCGGATGGCCTGCACTCACTATCTGACTTGCTTTCCGATTTCATGGTGCTCTTTGCCAATAGCAAAAGCCACCGGCGAGCCGATGCCGATCATCCCTATGGCCACGCCCGATTTGAGACTGCTACCACCCTGCTGTTAGGGTTCTTGTTACTAGGTATGGGGGTCGCATTGCTGTGGGGGGCGGGGATGCGCCTGCGCGATCCGCAAGCGTTGCAATCCGTGCATCCGGCAACGCTGTGGGTGGCCATTTTTACGCTGTTTGCGAAGGAAGGCTTATTCCGCTACATGATGCGCGTGGGTAAACGCATGCGCTCCTCCCTTATTATCGCCAATGCATGGCATTCGCGCTCGGACGCCGCCTCATCCTTAGTCGTGGTGATCGGCATAGGCGGCAATTTATTAGGTGCTACCTTTCTTGACTTGCTCGCGGCGGCTTTAGTGGCGTTTATGATTGCCGGGATGGGCGTTAAACTTGCCTTTGATGCGCTAGCGGAATTAGTAGATACCGGGCTCGCAGAAAAGGAAGTGGCGGCGATTCGCGAGACGCTAGTCGCCATCCCCGGCGTCCGCGGTCTCCACGACCTACGCACTCGCAAAA
>CAYYOS010000129.1:0-7076 GCA_964473355.1 uncultured Burkholderiales bacterium
AGGTGAAACCAATATCCGTTATCTTCAAGAAAATGGTGTTTCCATTTGGGATGAGTGGGCCGATGAGCATGGCGAGTTAGGGCCGGTATATGGCTACCAATGGCGTTCTTGGCCAACCGCTGATGGCCGACATATTGATCAGATCACCCAAGTTATTCGTGAAATTAAAGCCAATCCCGACTCTCGGCGCCTAATTGTCAGCGCTTGGAATGTGGGCGAAATTGAAAAAATGAAGTTGCCACCTTGTCACGCGTTTTTTCAATTTTATGTAGCGGATGGCAAGCTATCCTGCCAACTCTATCAGCGCAGCGCCGATATTTTTTTGGGGGTGCCATTTAATATAGCGTCCTATGCCTTGTTAACGATGATGGTTGCGCAAGTGTGCGGATTGGTGCCAGGGGATTTCATTCACACCTTGGGTGACGCGCATTTGTACAACAATCATCGCGAGCAAGCCAGAGAACAACTGACGCGTGACCCACGGCCTTTACCCCAACTTGTGATCAATACCGAGGTAAAAGATATTTTTCAATTTGGTTTTGAGGATTTTAAATTAGAGAATTACTCGCCGCATGCCAGTATCAGGGCACCGATTGCGGTTTAGTTCTTGAAAAGGATACCCATGCGCATTTCTATACTCGCGGCTAAGTCCAGTAATAACGTTATTGGCGTACGCAACCAATTACCTTGGCACATCCCCGCGGAGCTCAAGCACTTTAAAACCTTAACCATGGGCCATCATATTATTATGGGCCGCAAAACTTTTGAGTCTATCGGGCGCCCCCTGCCCGGCCGCGATTCAATCGTGGTATCGCGCAATATTGACTATCAGGCCCCAGGGTGTATGGTGGCAAATTCCATCGACGCCGCCATAAACACCATCAGCAATGATGATGAGATATTTATTATCGGCGGCGCCGAATTAATCGATCAGACCGTGCCTAGAGCGACCCGCATGTACCTAACGGAAATCCACAAGGAGTACGCCGGGGACGTTTATTTTCCGGAGTTAGATTGGAGTGTCTGGCAAGAAATTGAGAGGAAGCCGCAAGACGATAAAGCGTTGGGCTTAAAGTATGACTTCGTAATCTACGATAAAAAATAAACCGGCTTGAGCATTTTCAAGCCGGTTATACATAACTACAAAACGACAACGTCAGGTAAAGGAAAGCCATTAAACTGGCTGGCGTAAGCCGTGGTATAAGCACCGGCGTTCCGGAGATAGATAAAATCCCCTTCCACCAAATCCGCGGGCAACAACTGATCGCGCATCATCACGTCAACGGAATCGCAAGTGGGGCCCCCCACAGACCATGGGACCATGGGGCCGCTGCGGTCAGTCTTCATTTGATAATGCAGGCCTTCAGTGGTTTCAATCACGCCACCAAATACGCCGGCATCCCAGTACATCCAACGTTTACCGGCACGAGTGGCGGTACCTATGACCCGACATACGAAATAACCCGCGTCCGAGACCAAGTAGCGGCCCGGCTCGGCAATGACTTTAACTTGCGACGGCAGATCAGCCAGCGCCGCGTTGATGACCTCCGCTATAGTTTCGATAGAGGGCATAGGTTTAACATGACGCACCGGATAGCCGCCGCCTAAATTCAACAGACGAGGAGATAGTCCCGCTAACCGCATTTCGTTGAATACACGCTTGGCGCGATCAATACCAATACGCCAGTTATCTGCATTTAAACACTGCGATCCAACATGAAAAGTCACGCCTGCCAAATCTGCTTTAAGCAGCGCAGCAACCGAGATGATCTCGGTAATTTCGCTTGAATGTGCACCGAATTTGCCTGAAAGCGGCCAGTCGCTGCCCAAATTCGGGGTATCAATACGCAAGTATAATTTTGCGTCTTGCTTAACACTAACGATCTTGCGTAGCTCTTCTACGCTATCAATCACGTACCACTCTACACCGCGCGCTGCGGCATATTCGAGATATTGACGCGATTTCATGGGGTTACTGTAGAAAATTTCCTGCGCAGGGACATTTAAGCTCAAGAGTAAATCCAATTCGGTTATGGACGCAATTTCAAAACCCGCCCCTTCTTCTTTTAGCGCTTTTAAAACATCCCGGTGAGGGTTGGCTTTAACCGCGTAGTGAGGACGCACGCGAGGCATGGCCGCCATAAAACGGCGCGTTTTGGTACGGACGATTTCGGTATCAATAACGAGAAAGGGACGTTGATACGCTTTAGCGTGCAGTACTTCTTGCACTCGGCTAAACTCCAGGCTGGTCTCTGGATGGGTGTCTAATTGATTGTCTTGAGGTGTTACTTTACGGGCTACGTTGCGCATGAGATTTTCTCCAAAAGACCTACGTAATAGGAATATGTAAATTCACTAAGTCGGAAAAAGAAATGCCGTAATAATTCCTGGTGCTTGTCATGATGACCTCCTTACAAGTTCGTTTTAAACTCAAGGTTTACGCGGGGCAATTATACGCCCTTAGTCTCTGGAATCAAGAAGTTTTTACATCTTCGGCAGGGTCACGCCCTGCTGGTTTTGGTACTTGCCGCCCCGGTCTTTGTAAGATGTTTCACAGGCTTCGTCGGACTCAAAAAATATTACCTGCGCCACACCTTCATTAGCATAAATTTTCGCCGGTAGAGGCGTCGTATTGGAGAATTCCAGGGTGACATAACCCTCCCATTCCGGCTCGAAAGGGGTGACGTTTACAATGATACCGCAGCGCGCGTAAGTCGACTTACCCAAGCAAATAGTGAGTACATTCCGCGGTATGCGAAAGTATTCTACCGTCCTTGCCAGCGCGAACGAATTAGGCGGAATAATACACACGTCGCTTTTTATATCGACAAAAGAATTAGCGTCGAAGTTCTTAGGATCAACGATGGTGCTATTTATATTAGTAAAGAGCTTAAATTCCTCCGAGCAACGAATGTCGTAACCGTAGCTTGAAGTGCCGTATGACACAATACGTCGCCCGTCTACTTCCTTAACTTGTCCGGCTTCGAAAGGCTCTATCATGCCGAATTCGCTCGCCATGCGTCGAATCCAGCGATCGGATTTTATGCTCACGTTGGTCAGGTATTTTGGATGACGATATTAGGAAATTTAATGCTATGCTCCTGCGCTTGCTCGCCGATCTTAACCGCGACTCGCCTGGCGATTTGCCGATAGATTTCCGCGACGCGGCTATCCGGTGCGGCGACGACCGTTGGGTTGCCAGAATCGGCTTGCTCGCGAATCTGCATATCCAGCGGCAAAGCACCTAAGAACTCAACTTCATAATCTTTACCCATTTTTTCAGCGCCGCCGCTGCCAAAAATGGTTTCCTCATGGCCACATTGCGAGCAGATGTGGATGCTCATATTTTCGATAATCCCAATGATGGGGACACCAACTTTTTCAAACATTTTCAATCCCTTGCGGGCATCAATTAAAGCAATATCTTGGGGAGTTGTAACGATCACCGCGCCGGTTACCGGCACCCGTTGGGCCAACGTCAGCTGGATATCGCCCGTCCCTGGGGGCAGGTCTACCACCAAGTAGTCTAAATCGCGCCACTTGGTGTCGTTAAGTAACTGCTCCAAGGCCTGGGTAACCATGGGGCCACGCCACACCATGGGCGTCTCGGGATCTACCAAAAAGCCAATAGACATGACCTGCAGCCCGTGACCTTCCATCGGCTCCAAGCTCTTACCATCTTTGGAATCCGGACGGCCGCTGATCCCCAACATGGTGGGTTGCGACGGACCGTAGATATCAGCGTCCAGTATGCCCACATTGGCCCCTTCTACGGCTAAGCCTAGCGCTAAGTTAACCGCAGTGGTCGACTTCCCTACCCCCCCTTTACCGGAAGCCACGGCAATAATGTTTTTAATGCCGGGGACGAGCTTAACGCCACGCTGTACGCTGTGTGAGACGATTTTGCTGGATACCTTAACAGCCACCTTACCCACACCCGGTATAGTTTTCAGTTTAGCTTCAACTAATTCACTTATCTCTTGCATCACGCTCTTAGCGGGATAACCCAAGATCACATCTAAAGAAATGTTATCGCCGTCGATTTTAATGTTGCGCGCCGCTTTGGCGCTCAATAGATCCTTCCCGGTATTGGGGTCAGTCACTTCTTTCAACAGCGTTTGTACTTGTAACTCTGAAATAGCCATGGTCTCTCCTGTATAATCTGGCAATTTTAACCTGTATAGACGGCAATGACCACGCGAAAATTATTAGTGACCAGTGCCCTGCCTTACGCAAATGGCGATTTGCACTTGGGCCATCTGGTCGAGTATATCCAAACCGACATTTGGGTGCGCCATCAAAAAATGCGGGGCAACGAGGTGTACTATGTCTGCGCGGATGACACGCATGGCACGCCGGTGATGCTTAGGGCAGAGTCCGAGGGCATTAGCCCGGAAGAACTCATCAACCGCGTGCATAGCGAAAGGCTGCAAGATTTTAAGCGTTTCTACGTCGAGTTTGATAACTACCATTCCACCCACTCGGAAGAAAACCGCGTTTTATCCAACGCCATATACAAAAAATTAGCGGCGGGAGGGTACATTGAAACGTACCCAATCGAACAATTCTACGACCCCATTAAGCATATCTTCCTTTCGGACCGTTTTATTAAAGGTGAATGCCCAAAATGCCGAGCTAAAGACCAGTACGGCGATGCTTGCGAAGTTTGTGGCAGCGCTTATACCCCCATGGAATTAGTTCAGCCCTATTCTGCTATTTCCGGTGCCGCGCCGATAATTAAAGAATCACTGCATTACTTCTTTAAGTTAGGTGCGTGCGCTGAATTTCTCGCCAAATGGACGCGCGCCGGCCACCTTCAGCCAGAAGCCGCAAATAAAATGAATGAGTGGTTTGCTACGGGCCTCAAGAATTGGGATATCTCCCGCGACGCACC
This sequence comes from uncultured Burkholderiales bacterium, assembly GCA_964473355.1. Taxonomy (GTDB): domain Bacteria; phylum Pseudomonadota; class Gammaproteobacteria; order Burkholderiales; family REEB80; genus CAYYOS01. The sequence continues at coordinate 4,895 of CAYYOS010000129.1, forward strand.
CTATTTCGGGTTTGAAATCCCCGATGCGCCAGGCAAGTATTTTTATGTATGGTTGGATGCGCCCATCGGTTATATGGCGAGCTTTAAAAACCTATGTGATCGCACGCCCGGTCTTAATTTCGACGACTTCTGGAATAAGGATAGCCGTGTCGAGCTCTATCATTTCATCGGCAAAGACATTCTTTATTTTCATGCTTTGTTTTGGCCGGCGATGCTAGAGAGTGCCGGTTTTCGCACGCCTACAAAAATCTTTGCGCACGGCTTTCTAACTGTAAACGGCGAAAAAATGTCGAAGTCGCGCGGTACATTCATTACCGCCGCTACCTATCTTAAGCATCTGAACCCCGAACACTTGCGCTATTACTACGCCACCAAACTTAGCGATGGTATGCAGGATATTGACCTCAATTTAGAAGATTTCATGGCCAGAGTAAATAGCGATTTGGTCGGCAAATATGTCAATATCGCCAGCCGTAGCGCGGGTTTTATTAACAGCCGATTTTCCGGCCGCTTAACAAATTCGACCGATCCGGCGGATATCCGCATTCAAGCGCAACTACAGAGCGCCGCGCCGGAAATCATTGCCTTCTACGAAAACCGCGAATTTGGCAAGGCCATGCGCGAGGTGATGCGGCTTGCCGATCTTGCCAATCAATACGTTGATGAAATGAAACCATGGGAAATCGCCAAAGACCCGGCTCGGGAAGCAAGGTTGCATGCAGTCTGCAGCACCTGCCTAAATCTTTTTCGTTTTTTAAGTTTATACCTGAAGCCGGTGTTACCTGAAACAGCGCGCCGAGCCGAGGCATTTTTACAAATTCCCGCACTGGTTTGGGAGAATCTAATTCAACCTATCGAGCAAATTCAACCCTATGAACATTTAATGGCAAGAGTAGAATCCAAGCAGCTGACCGCTTTGCAAGAGGCCAGCAAGGACTCCTTGCAAGCAAGTACCAAAGCCAATCACCCCGACAACGTCCCTCCCCTGGCGGCGGAGGTTGCCCTGGATGATTTCTTAAAACTGGATTTACGCGTCGCGAAAATTATGCACGCGGAAATAGTAGAGGGCGCCGACAAACTGCTAAAGCTGACCTTAGATATTGGCCTAGAACCACGTGTGGTATTTGCCGGTATAAAAGCGGGGTATCAGCCCGAGCAACTCGTGGGAAAAATGACCGTCGTGCTCGCTAATTTAGCCAGCAAAAAAATGCGCTTTGGCGTTTCCCAGGGCATGGTTTTGGCTGCAGGCGACGGTACCGGCGTTTTTCTGCTGTCGCCTGATGATGGCGCTCAACCAGGCATGCGGGTGAAATAAAAAGGCGGCCTAGGCCGCCTTTTTATTGGCGCGCGAAAGTTTACGGTTTTACGTAGACATAACCTTCGCGGGATTGCAGTTTCGCGACCTCAGCAACACCGGAGGGAACATAGGTAGCTTCCGGAATAAATTGTTTCTTATCAAGTTTGCGGCTACGCAGCGTAATCTCACATACATCGAACTTGACACCCTTGGCCTTTAACGCTTCAACCGGCACATTATAAGGATTGCCATTTTTGTCTACGGCATCATTCATCAAAAAGTCTACCCCTTTAGAGTGAGTAACCACCACAATCTTGGCCGCAGGGTTAACTTCCAAGTGGTTATTTATGTTCCTTAACGCATCGGATGCCTGTTCGTTACCTTGGTTGAGGTGGTAGATTACCTTATCGGGTGCGACAGAGCCTCCCGCAGCTGCCGTCTTTTGCGTGGAAGCGCACCCAGCAAGGGCAACAAAACCCATGGCAGTGGTGATTAGAGCTAAATTCTTTAATAACTTCAACATACCTTGTCTCCTAAATGGTGGATGGTTTCTAAGCTTAGTCATTAAAGCCAGTCAGCGCAGGCTTGAGTCAAATTGTAGACACTAAATCAGTAATCGGCAAGCATCTAACTTTTTGCTTATCCTTTCCATCTTGCGCCTGCGTTGCTGACGTTTGACTCTAGGAGCTGAGTCAGCGCTAATGCTGGTAAGGGCCGGCTAAACAAATAGCCTTGCATGCGGGTACAACCATGGCCAGTAAGAAATTGGCTTTGGGCGACCGTTTCTACCCCCTCGGCCACAACTTGAAGCTTAAGGCTGCCTGCCATCGCGATAATCGCGGTAACAATCGCCGCGCTGTCGGAATCCGAGGCCACTTCCTGAAC
>CAYYOS010000130.1:0-7041 GCA_964473355.1 uncultured Burkholderiales bacterium
CGCTGACTTGCGAACAAATCATGGGAGAATTGCAAACCATGGAAGGCGCCGGCGTTTCCGATGCCACTGTAGCGCAATCGGAAGCGGCGATAAACGAGGCTACAGCGGTGGCAGAAAAAGGCGCGGGGGAAGTCACCGCACTCATGGCCGAAACCCAGGCCTTGGGTGCCGCGGCGGCTGGGGCAAGTTTGCTGGGCCCCATCGGGTCATACGTCGCGGGCGGGGCACTGAGTGGGATAGTCGTAGCTAAGCAAATGGCTTTAGCCAAAAAAGCTCAGGCGAACCAAGCTGCGGTGCGGGAAAAGATGGACCCGGTAGTGATAGCGAGTGCCCGCGATATGAATGAATCTATGCAGTCTAATCCGCGTTTCGCACGGCTGCTGCAACTTGGTATACAAAAGAATTGCCGGATGCCTGATATAGAGGGAGGGTGAGTATGAGAATTAGAGCTCGCGGATGAGTCCGCCTTACGGATTTCCATATAACCACTTCCCCCAACCCACTTGCCACTTAATTCCTGCTGCCTTGATTTTTAATAGACTAGTCTATATTCTAGTCTATTAATATCATTTGGTTCGAGAAAATCATGAAGATCGAAATTGGTTCGTATGAAGCGAAAACAAAGCTCCCTGAATTGCTGCGTCAGGTAAAAGCCGGTAAAAGCTTTACCATCACTAATCGTGGGGAAGCCATAGCGGATCTGGTCCCGAGCGGGGGCAGGATAGCGAAGGACAAAGTTTTGGCAGCAGAAAAACTTAAGACATTTATGCTGAACGAGCCGGTGCGGGGTGTAAACATCAAGAAACTCATTGAGGAAGGGCGGGCGTGAGCTTTGTTCTCGATAACTCGGTGACTATGCGATGGTTTTTTGGCGATGGCAAGCCTCAGGAACTTGCCTATGCCGGCAAAGTGCTGGAGGCGACAAAAGAAGTTAATGCACTGGTGCCCATGACTTGGGGACTAGAAGTGGCAAACGTTATTGCTAAGGCGGAGGCAAAAGCCTTAGTGACAGAAGCGCGAAGCGGCGCATTTCTCGAGATGCTGGGAGACATAGATATCGAGGTGGACACGGCCACATTCGTCTACGCGCTTTCGAATACGCTTCAGCTGGCGCGGCGTTACAAGCTCTCCGCTTACGACGCCTCTTATCTCGAACTCGCCTTAAGATTAGGTCTTCCGCTAGCCACGCTCGACGAAGATTTGCAGAAGGCTGCCAAGAAAGCGGGTGTGAAAAAGTTTACTTGAAAACCCCACCAAATTTACAGCTGCCGGCCGAGAACTCACAAAATCCTGAACAACTTGCGGCAGATTGTACTTGAGCATTGTGCATGCTAAAAAAATTAACCACTGCTATCATTGCGCACTCGACGCAACACAAAAGTATCTATGAAAATCCCCAAAAGAATTGAACCGCTGATCGAACAAGGCCAGATCGATACGGTCATCCGTCAGTTAAAGAGCGGCAAAGAGGCCACGGTTTACGTGGTTGCTTGTGGGGAAGAAATCCGCTGTGCGAAGATTTACAAAGACGCCAATTTGCGCAGCTTCCGTCAGAGCGTCGATTACACGGAGGGCCGTAAGGTCAAAGGCAGCCGTCGCGCTCGCGCCATGGGATAGGGCACGCGATTTGGCCGCAAAGCGCAGGAAGGTGCATGGCAAAGCACAGAGGTCGATGCTTTGTACCGGCTCGCCGCTGCGGGTGTACGTGTTCCCAAGCCCTATCACTTTTTTGAAGGCGTGCTCTTAATGGAGTTGATAACTGATAGTAACGGAGACTCCGCGCCGCGCCTCCACGATCTCGCGCTAACCGCGGAGCAAGCCCGCGAATATCACGGCGTATTAATTAAAGAGGTGGTGCGCATGCTCGGGGCTGGGATTGTCCATGGCGATTTATCCGAATATAACGTGCTCGTCGATAGTCACGGCCCCGTGATTATCGATTTGCCACAAGCGGTTGACGCCGCCGCCAATAACAACGCCAGTAAGATGTTAGAGCGGGACGTCGCCAACCTCGCTGCCTATTTTGGTCAATATGCACCTGAGCTGCTCACAACTGATTACGGCCGGGAGATATGGTCGCTTTATCAGAGTGCTAAGCTACATCCTGAGATTGAACTTACCGGGCACTTTGCGCGCAGTGAAAAACCGGCTGACGTGGGCAGTGTTATGCGCGAAGTGGGCGCTGCACTCAAGGAAGAGGCGGCGCGGCAACGATATAAACAGGAAATGGACAAATAGACCGGGCGAAACTTCGCAAAGTCAGAGATATCGAAAGGTGTTTACTCCTTTGGTACTATGCGTATGGAATCGCGCGTGGCGCGGGGTGCCCCCAATCTCTACCAGAAATCATTTTTTTGAAATAAATGGATTGCCTTCTAAATAAAAACGCAAGGGTAAGGTTTTCCCTTTCGAGATACCGATACGGGTAGTCATGACGATGCTTTCGTTTTTTTTAGTACCACCTTTAGCGAGATAAAGCGGTGGTTTGTTCAGATCCACGCCGTTTAAAGATTTTCCCATTCCTAGAGCGGAAACAAGTTTCCCCGGACCGCTGCACAAATTCTTTATTTCCTTGGTGTTTCGATTAGCTTGCATCAATTCCACCCCTAGCACCGGTTCCAAGGCACGAATTAGCACCGCCTCACCAATACCTGCTTCGCGGGTTACGACGTTAAAACAATAGTGCATGCCGTAAACTAAATAAATATAACTCGTACCCGGCGGACCGAACATCACCGCGGTGCGCCCAGTTTTTTTTCCACCATGAGCATGGCAGGCCGGATCATCATTAAGATAGGCTTCTGTTTCGACTATGCGACCCGCAAGCGTGCCTTGCGCAGTTTCGTGCACCAACAATTTACCCAGTAGATTTTTCGCAATCGTTGTGGTATCTGCGCGAAAAAAAGCAGGGGGCAAGATACAAAACTGCGCTTTGTTATCGCGTAATGAGGGCACAACTAAAAGTCAGCTTGAGCTACGATACGTCGACGCCTTCTAACCACCTGCTATAAAAGCCCGTGGCCACGCGATGTAAACCTTCAACTTTTTGTTCTACCTCAATGAGCATCGCATCTGCAGTTTGCACGGACCGCGTAGCATTTTCACGCAGCTCTTCTGCGCCCACGGCCAACCATGCATTGATCATATTTACAGTCATTTCCACATGGCATTGCATGCCTAGATGTTTGCCCATAACAAAAGCTTGGTTTTCACAATAATCGCTGGCAAGAATTCTAGTCGCCCCATTGGGCACCGTAAATGTTTCGCCATGCCAATGGAAAACTTCGAAAACCGGGGGGACATGAGTAAGCCAACCTTGTGCTTCGCTAAGGGTGACACGCACGTCGCCCCAACCAATTTCTTTCACGGGGTTTTTTGTTACCGTGCCGCCCAGTGCTTTCGACATTAATTGCCCCCCTAAACAATGTCCGAGTACGGGGACGTCCAGACTCACTGCGTCGCGAATGAGTTGCAATGAATGGGGTATCCAGGGTAGCGGGTCGTTGACGCTCATCGGACCCCCCATAAAAACCAGTCCACTAAAATCTCTAGCGTTCGTAACGCGCTCGCCTTTATAGGTTTCGATTATTTGCCAAGGAATGGAGCGTTCGTTTAAGAATGTGGCAAAATAACCAGGTCCCTCACTTGGGGTGTGTCGAAAGATCGCTATGGGTTTCACGGTGTTTTACAAGAATATTCGGTGGCTTTATTTTATATCAGTATGCTTGATTTTTTATAGTGGCGCGAGCTTTTCCGCGACCCAGGTCAATGTTGTCGCGCTATTTAAAGATAAGGCGATGATAACAATTAATGGCGGCAAGCCCTACCTAATCGCGAAAGGCGAAACTCATTCGGGTGTTAGCCTCATCAGCGCGGATTCTGATCAAGCTACATTGGAAGTGGATGGCAAACGGTTAACCTTAGCATTAGGCCAAGGCTTAATGGCGGGCCCACCGAGTGGCGGTGCACAAAAGGTGGTTTTAAGCGCTGATGCACGCGGACATTTTTTTGTTTCGGGAACCATTAATGGGGCGCCGGCCGATTTTTTGGTGGATACTGGCGCATCAACCATCGCTATTAGTACGGCGCTGGCGAAGCGTATGGGCATTTCTTATTTGAGCGGGGAGCGCGGGTATAGCGCCACTGCCGCAGGCACCGCCTCCGTTTATCGGGTGGTATTCAATACCGTTAAGGTCGGTGCTATCACGTTAAATCAAGTAGAAGGTGTGGTGGTCGAAGGCAATCAATTGCCAGTGGCGCTCTTGGGGATGAGCTTTTTAAATCGGCTCTCAATGAAGCGCGAGGGCAGCACCATGACGTTAATTAAACAGTATTGATAAACCTAGAAACGGCAAGAGGGTTTGGGTGAGGGTTGTCGCCTAGCCAGCCAGCTTGAAAAAAGCACACTTGGGTGCGCCCAACTGCCGTTTTTAGGTTTGCCGGCGAACTTTCGTAGTTATAAATTCTCTATATATAGGTAATCTAAGGTACCAGCGTTAACGTTATGTAATATCGAAAGATATTAAAAACTGTTAGCATTTTTTTAGTTTCGCCAGCTTAAGGGAAACGCTAAATAAAAGGAAAAAATTATGAAATATACAATGTTAATTGCATCATTACTCGCTCTTTCTTTAAGTGCTTGCGTTAGCCGCAGTTATGAAAAAGAGACCGTGGTTAACCCGACACCAAAAACGGTTGTGGTCCCCGGCCCCTCTACTCCCGGGGAAACTACTGTAATTATCCCACGATAATTTTTAAAAAAAGCCTGCATAACCGCAGGCTTTTTTCTGCATTCATGTTATGACAATAGCATCGAAAACGGGCCGACCACAGGTTATTGTCATCGCGCCCAATTCTTTTAAAGGTTCACTCACTTCTACTGAGGCTGCGCTTGCAATGCGTTCGGGCATTCTTCGCGTGTGGCCGAACGTTAGATGCAAGCTTCTGCCCATGGCCGACGGAGGTGAAGGCACGCTAGATTCTGTGTCAAAGGCGCTGGGCGGCGTGATCAAGCAAGCGAGCATTAAGGCGAGTCCCTTATCGCACGTGCAAACTCGCATTGCCCGTTATGGGGTATTACCCGATAGGGCGGGCGTTATCGAAGTTGCCGATGTGGTTGGCTTGCATTTAGGCGCGCGAGATGCCACAGCGCGTACTAGTTTTGCCGTCGGCTCACTGCTGCAACATTGTTTAAATGCGGGTATACGTGAGTTGATGATCGGTTTAGGCGGAAGTGGGACCAACGATGCGGGCGCGGGCATGTTATCGGCGCTTGGTGTGCGTTATTATGACGCGCAAGGTAAGCACGTAGTCGGCACACCAACCAACTTAGGCCGCATTGCCACTATAGATTTTGCTGCCTTAGACCCCCGACTTAAGGCAACGCGCATTACGCTGTTAGCCGACGTCAATAACGTTTTATGCGGCAAAACAGGCGCGACTTATGTATTCGGTCCGCAAAAGGGAATTGGGCCGGGTGCAATTGCAGGCATAGACGCAAACATCGCGCACTTCGCCCGGCTAGCCGATAGCTGGGCTGGCAGCGCGGTATCTAAAGCGCCTGGTGCAGGCGCGGCCGGCGGCTTAGGTTACGCACTGCAGCTTTTAGGCGCGACACACGCTTCCGGCGCTGAAATGATCGCCGGCCTCATTAAGCTCGATGATCATCTTCAAAGTGCCGATTGGGCGTTGACGGGAGAAGGTAATAGCGATATGCAAACTATAATCGGTAAGGCACCGTTTGTTGTCGCGCGGCACGCAAAAAAATATGATGTACCGATAACTTTAATTTCCGGGGGCATAGATCCTGCGGCCCTACCCGAACTTTCGCAACACTTTGATGACTGTTTTGCGTTATTAGAATCATCCATGGCCTCGGCGCATGCCATGGCCAACGCTGCGTCGTTACTGGCTGATCGAGTCGAGCAAGCTGCGCGAGCTCGCGGCAAAGTGCCATAGGTCTGCTGACGCAAAAAAAACAGACACTTTGCCACTGCGCTTGCGCGCATCTAGCCGCACTGCTAACCTTTCCTATTACTTATTATTCTCCGGATTTCTTAATGCTGGCTAACACACCCGCGTTTTGCGAGGGCCTACAATACTTTTCGGACGGTCTTGCGGAATTGGCGCACTTAAGCTCGCCTGCCTGCCTATCCACTAAAGTAGCCGGCGTTACCAATCCCGAAGACCCGGCCGCGATTTATCAAACACTGCTGGTTGCCGATGCACTGCGATATTTAACTTTACATATCACCGGCGCGAAATCCTCTGGGCACCCCGGCGGCTTTGCTAGTAGCGCGGATATTTATGCAGCTCTAGTGATGCTCGGGCATATAAATATTGTCACTGAAGTAGGTCATCATGCTCCCGGATTTTACAGTGCGATGTTTTTGGATACGTCGCTGGAAGACATGGGTATTCACACCGTGACCCAAATGGCAGAGCGCTATCGTGAAATGCATGGCTTGCTTGGGCACTTATCCGGCGCCATTCCGGGCTTATTGTCGCCCGCGGGGCCGCTGGGGCAAGGTCAGCACTTCGCCATGGCCGGCGCTTTTTTGCATAGGCAAACGCTGTTTCCGGTGACTATCGGCGATGGCGGGATTGGTGAGCCCTACGTGATGAGTTCCATACAGCATTTTCATACCGCCTTTCCCAAAGTTACCAATTTTTTGCCGATACTAATCTGGAACGGCTATTCTCAAGAACATCACAGCATGGTTTCCACTTGGGATAACGAACGCATGCTGGATTACTGGCACAGCCATGGCATTCGACACGTTTATTTAGTGAATGCCAAAGATTTTGATGACCAGGATCAACCCGGTGATTTTGTCGACAGCACCCGGTTCTCCTTGGGCAAGCGTTTAGAATTTATGGGTTTCATGCTAAAAGCCGCGCAGGTCGCGGCAAGCAATGCCCTCAACGGCGAATTGACCGCGATTATCGTTAAACAACTCAAAGGCGCTGGGGTGCACGCGCGCGGCGCCAAATCGCATAATCTTTATGGGCATCACACATTAGAAAGCCCAGAGATAAAAG
>CAYYOS010000131.1:0-6970 GCA_964473355.1 uncultured Burkholderiales bacterium
CTAAGACTATAAAACTTTGAAAGTGCCGTCAAACAAAATCACGTATTTTGAAGCCAAATGTTGTTTATTTACAACACTTAAATATGCACGCTAAAAACCAGGCCCCTTAGACGGCCCGCTATTGTAACGCATTAATTCCGGACTGCAATTACAAGCTGTTCATCTCGATGGCATAAATCCATTATCTGGGCCTAATTTTGCCAAGGATATTGCGATTTGTCGTCGGGTTTTTGCGTGCGGGGCAACACGTCATTGATGCGGGGCACTTTCTGTTTAAATTCCTCAGTTATTTGGCGGGCTTGCGTGTTATTGGAAGCGACCTTGGGGGTAATTAATAATACGAGTTCAGTGCGATTATCTGCAAAATCCTGAGATCCAAAGAGGCCTCCTATTAGGGGGATTTGCGACAGCAACGGAATGCCGGAAGATTTTAGTTCCCGGCTTTCCCCAATTAACCCCGCGAGAACTATTGTTTCGCCAGATTGTACCGTAACCGTTGTCTCAGCAGTGCGTTTCTTGATAGTGGGCGAGTCAATGTTCGAAAATGCATTAGCCTCCGCAGTACTAACTTCCTGTGATATTTCCATAGTTACTAGCCCCCCCGCGTTAATGTGGGGCTTCACCGATAATAGGGTACCGGTCTCCAAGTATTGAACACTGCTTATAACACCTGTGGCGACGCCCGGGACGATCTGAGTGCTGGAAAGCGTTGGCACGCGTGATCCCACCTGAATTTTGGCAGTTTGATTGTCGTGCACCATAACATGCGGCGATGAAATTATTTTGACATTTTCGTTTAAGGCGTTAATGTTAAATGCTCTTCGCGTTTCCGTCGACCCGTCAGCCCTCGTAACCGGCCGGGTTAGGGAAAATCCTGGCTGTAACGCCGTAATGCCCGCACCCCTGACATCCAATCCGCCTATATTGCCGTATCGACTGAAAAGCCACTCTAAGCTAAGGTTTAGCTTGTCGTTTAAACTCACCTCCGCGATAGTCACTTCAATTAATACTTGCCGGGGGATTACATCGAGCTTACGTATCGCCGTTTCGATTTTTTCGTAGTCTGACGCACTGGCTAAAATAAGTAACGCGTTATTATCTTTATCCGCGATAACCGTAACGTCGGTGGGTAGAGAGAGCCCATCGCTTGCAGAAGAAATCCCGGGTACCTGCGGCGGTGGAACAGGAACGCCGGGTTGTGGGATAGGGGCTCCTCTTACTTCACCGGGGGTTAAGCCGGGTGCAAGCCCGGGAGCTGGCGTGGGACGTGTAGTCGTTTTTTTTCCGCTAAAAACCTGATTGAGCAAAGCGGCTAATTTTTCCGCGTTGCCATTTTGCACAGGATAAACATAGAGCCGGCCGCTGCCCGTGCCGCCACTTTTGTCTAAACGATCTATCCAAATTTGCGCTTGCTCTAAATATTTTGGTTGCGGCGTGATCACTAAAATGCCGTTCAAGCGTTCGATGGGTACCAAGCGAAGCAAGCCCGCCAATGGACCTTGCGCTTTATCGCCAAATATTTTTTCTAATTCCGGGTAAACGGTTTTAACATCCGCACTTTGCAAGGTGAACAAACCTACCGACATTCCCGCTAGCCAATCCACATCAAATATTTGGATGGTCTCCAACATATGTCGACGCTCACGTTCGCTACCGGCGAGAATAATTAAATTACGCAGTTCATCCACACGAATGGCACCCGGCTCAGGGGAATACGGCTCCAGAATTTTTGCCATTTCTTTAGCGGCGATAAACTGCAGGGGAATAATCTGCACGCTGTAACCACTGGGTAGTGGCACGGTGGCGCCGCCCAATTGTGGCGTGACCGAACCGCGGGGTGCATTCGCAGAAGGCAAAATTTTGTAAATGCCTTCTTCGCGAATGATGGCGGCGCCGTTCATGCGCAAGACCGTCTCTAAGGTCGCTAATAAAGCGTTGCGAGGAATGGGTTTACTGGTGTGTAAATTGACCGTGCCCTGGACACGCGGATCGATAATATAGGTTTCGCGCAAAATATCGGTGATGATGGTTTTAGCTACTTCACGAATGTCCGCGCCCTCAAAGTTTAAAACGACTTCGTCCCCCGTGGGCGCTGCCGGGGCAGTCGCAGCGCCAGGCGACTTAATAAATACCCCCGTGCCTGGGTACAGCTTGGCCTTTTCGCTGCCTTTGGTTGCAGCTTCTGCTTGCCGTTGTTGTTCTGTGCGTATGTTTTCAATCAGGGTGTGGGGTACTGTGCCGCGTAAGACGGGCTTTTCGTCTTTTTTTTCTTGCTCGGGGGGTGTCGTAGCACAGGCGCTAAGAGCTGAAATGCTAATGACGAAAAACCATTTCGAGGTAAATGTTTTCATGCTTATCCTATTTGATGCTTGGTGATATTATAACGGAGGCAAGCCGCGCAAGGCTCGTCGGCGATTTATGAGCGCATTCATGGCTTCATCGGGCGTTGCGGATTGGACGCCGGATTGAGGCGGAATGTGTGGCGGCATGGCGCCCGGGGGCACCCCCGGTGGTGGTTGTCCTAAGGGCGGGGTAAAAGTCAAACCCCCGGGCTGAGGAGCCTGTCCGGCATGGGGCTGCGGTATAGGAGGAGGTGTAGCCATACGGGGGGCGGTGGCAATTTTAAGCACCACTTCTTCGCGCTCGTCTTCAAATTTGAGGGTGACCTTTTCCGCCTCTACTTTCTCTACGGTTAAACCGTTCACCACTTGGCCACGCTCCACCCGCAATGTTTTTCCCCCGGCGAGTTCTCGTAGTAACGCAATCGTTTTCTCCTTGGTGATGGTCACACCAATAAGCATAAATTGTCCGCGCTTCATCGCAGGCTTAGGCGCGATGCCAGCAACCACCGGAGGGGGGGGCGGGGCCGGGCGCCGGGTTGGCGACAATATAGGTCGAGCCGTCGTTTCGGCGTAAGTTTCCGTCAAGGAGGGCAAACTCAATTCCGGTGATAGTGCTATGGGCGCAATTTTCATTACTGTGTTAGACGTTTTGCTGCGCACAGCTTTTGACGGAGCGCGCATTTCAAACAGAATTATGATCACTAACGCAAAACAAAAGACTAACCACGCCACGGTTTTCCAAAGTTGGGGCGCGCGAGTGGTTGTCATGATTTTCCACCGATTGCATAGGCAGTAAGATCGAATTGCACGGTGAATTCCGGTTCCACCCCGGGCGTGGGGCGCGAAAACCTACTCAGCGGAGAGCGCAAGCTCACGTTATTTATAAATAAGTAGGGTCGCGCGATTTCCAGGTCGTAAAAGATTTTTTGTATGGCCGCTATTGTGCCGGTAAGTTGCACATTTAAACTCACTTGTCGATATCCCGCTTCATCCTTGTGGGGGTTTATTTGCATGCTCGTGAGTTTGCCGCCATGCGCTTCAATAACGGTCTGCGCGACCTCCTGAATCTCCGCGGCGGCCAAGGCAGGGCTAGTATTTTTTAAGAAGTTTTGCGCGCTTGCCTTACCCTTTACTTCATCTAATAATTTTTGCACTTGTGGGCGAGTATTGGCGACTCTCTGATAGCGTTGTAATCGGTCGAGTTGCGCGGCCTTTGCCTCATCATAATGGCGATGCATCAACAAAACTGGCACGGCCACGGCTATAGAGGCAATCGCCAGCGCTAACAATAGCAGGCTCACCGCTAGCGCTTTACTTTGTAGAGGGGTGAGCGTCGCTATCGTCTTCATTGGGCCCGCCCGGGTGGCGCTAGTGGCAAGCCGTTAGTCGGCGTGGGCGTGTTAGGTATAGGCTGACCGGGGTTAGCAGGCGGCCGCAGTTGGGAGCCTCGAGGCGAATCAGCGGGCCGGTCTGGCGCCAGCGACGGGGGATAGGTGCCCGGAACGGGGGGCGGCCCGGGTGGCAAATTAGCGTACGGCCGACCGCTGGGCGGAGGCATGCTCGGCGGGGGCGGCGGTTGGGAAGAGCCTGGCTTCATTAAACCTGTCGCGCCGGGGGCAGCATTCGGGGTTGAGGGGATATTTGCAGCACTGGGTGGATTTGGCGCCGGCGGCGCACTAGCCGCGGCCTTCGGATTTTTCGTCATGTCGGTGTTTGCCCCGGGAATGCCCGGCGTAAGTGTGGCGGATGGCGCCGCTGGTTTTGGCACTATTGGTAACACTGGTCTCGGGTTGAGCTGTGCGGCGCGAATTAACGGGGGCAGCTCGGAATTTGGTAAGGGTTGTACTTCCGCGCTTAAGTGAAAGCGCTCAAAATTACCCGGTTGAGTCTTGGTTAGAGGCGATCTAAAACTCGCTTCGTTCAACAAGTTTGACTGTTCAATAATCCCAATTAACTTGGATGAGGAACCCGTTTCGCCTACCAATTGTAATTCCCGGCCTTTAAGTTCGAATTGCTGTACCCAGGTGTCGTCGGGTAAGAGGCGAGTAACCTCATCCAGCAAAATCGTCACGGGCGGAGCCGCGCGTTTTTTGTCCAATAAAAAATTATGCCGCGCCACTGATTGCTCCAACTCTTTGTGTAAAGCATCGGCATTTTGCGCCGCAATTCGAACCTTATTTACCACCGGAAAAAGTGCGATGGTCTGCTGGCGTTTTTGCCAAAGTGGTAGAGCTAAAGCAGTGGTGAACAATACCAATGCCAAAGTCATAAGCGCAATATTGCTAAAGCGCCAGAAGGAAGTTTGCGGAGGGCGTAACGCTTCCGGCAATAAATTAAAGTGCGCGCCCGCATGTAGTAAATCGCCTTCTACAAGCACGGAATCCAGTGCCGCATCCCAGCTCGCGATCAGCGCTAAAGCCCGATTAATGACGTCGCGCGGTACCACCGCTATCTCTACGCTTAGGGTTTTGTTAGCCGCATCATGAGATTGCACTTTGGAGCTAAAATAAACTTGATCGGCCTTGAATGGGGTGTGGCGATCTAGTTCAAAACTTAGAACCTGTTCTAAATTTTCTGCCGCTATTGCCGGCAAGCTAATGGTTTTCCGCAACACCTGATCGGCCATCAGATACAAAGATAACCCGCGCGCACCACCTTTGCCATAGCGAGTTAGTAATCCCTGAAAGGCAATTTTCTGCGCCTCTGGATCATTGGACTTGAGTTGCGCTGTGCCCAACTCATGCAATTCCCCATTTGCGAGCTCATATAGAGTCACGTTCGGAAGATCGATGTGTACTAAGATGCGGTTGCCAAGCCCACCATCGCTGCGCCACGCTGCCGGAACCATACTCGCGAGCTCGTTGCGCCACCATTGGAAAAACTTGCTCACTTGGAGGCGATCGTCTAACTGCGTTAAAAAACTAGTTTGCATGGTGGCCATTAGGAAGGATTCACCGCGGGAGACACGGCTTCGCCTTCTTTCCACATTAATATTATATAGGGGACCTTGGGTTCTCGCTTTAGGCGCGCGACAGCTTCGCGAACGAACACCGAATTGTCCCCAGTTCGCGCTTCGGCGCGCAGTGAAAAAACGGTCGCGGTGTCAGCAGAGGCGAAAGCGGCGGCTGGCAGGAATGGTGCCGCCGGTTGGTTGTTGTCCCAAGCCTGCTGGCGCTCAGCGAGATACGTCTCTACCGCTTCTATGGAGACCCCTGGAACGGCCAATAAAACTTGACGCGGCGCGATAGCGGAATTAAAGCCCGGCAAGCGAGAATGTAAAGTTAGTGCGCCGACGATGGCGCGATATATCGTTGGAGTCATACCGAAAACTTCTTGTAATTCTTCTAGGGTCTGGAAGGGTTCGTTGGTGGGCAAGCTTTTTAAACCTGCTGCGAGGTACTCAGCTTGTTCCGCGCCATTTATTCGCACTAGCATATCATTATCCCGCCAATCGAGAATGGCATTTAAAAGTTTATTGGCGTTCTCCTCGTCTACGCCCACGGATTTCAATAAGCCTAAGAGCAAAGGTTCGGCGGCGGTGTTGAGATCAATTTTACCGGATTCGTCTACCAAGTTTATTTGTAATTTTGCATCGTCGAATTGCCATTCGCGAGGCGCGCCATTAGCCAGCCAACGCGTGGAATCGGCTGGGGATTTAAAAAGTTCATACAAGGCGCGATGTATGCCCGCGTCGGCATAGGCTTGTGCACGCGCCTCTGAAACTTGATTCGCTGCAATGACGGTATCGGTACGCACTGCAAATACAAAGTTACCGGCAATAACAGTCAGCAACGCCACTATCCACAAAACCAGTATTAAGGCGATGCCTCGCTGACTTTTGTTAAACAAATGCATTAGTTTATGCAGCGCTTATAAACCGGGTGCCACACGCAGGCAGCCTCCGGTGAAATAATCGGGGCGACAATAAGCGCTGGCCACTCGGCCGAATTCTTCGGCTTGAGCGTTACTTTGATTAGGTTGGGTAGACGTTGTGGGTCTTGCCAACGGGAAAGCCACTTGGGCTCTGCTTCCGTCGTTTCTGCGCCAAAATAAGAAAATTCCATTTCCTCTACATCTTTCATAAGCTCGGTTTTTTCCGCCGTTTCCAGGCTAGCAAAATCCACGTCGTCGGTATGACGTGCGGCGGATTTCATGATTAATGTTCGAGAATTATCTTGCGCTTCCATCGAAAAACTTATTAAACGTAGGCCACCAACCCTAAAATGGGAGGGCAACTGCCCGATAAATTGTATGCTGTCCTTTTCACCAATAAACGCTAGCGCCGGGGTCGCAGACTTTTTCCAGCGCATGGGATAAACATTGTTAAGCTGGTTCTTTAGAAAACGTGTCACCGCCCGCAGATGCGTCGCGCGATCAACCCGCGCTTCTCCGGCGTCCCAACTGCGCGCGGCAAGCCTTAAGCCGCCGAATAAAGTTGCCATAATTAAACCCAGTAGGGTTATGGCAATCAATAGCTCCAATAGGGTAAAGCCTTGTAAAGCACTTCTAAATCTTCCGTAACCGTCATTCCTATGGAAGGACGAATTTCTAAAGACGCGCTTTAGTAAATGGCGCTTCATTTTTTTGGGACCAAACGCACTGTGTTTAAGCGCAACGTTCTCGGCTTC
>CAYYOS010000132.1:0-6852 GCA_964473355.1 uncultured Burkholderiales bacterium
CATTGGGTTTAGCCCAATACTTTAAATTTTTTTTAGGAATATTCAAATGGCACAAGGTACTGTTAAATGGTTTAACGATTCAAAAGGTTTTGGTTTCATTACCCCGGACGACGGCGGTGAAGATTTATTTGCGCATTTTTCGGCAATTATGTCTTCCGGCTTTAAAACCCTGGTAGAGAAGCAAAAGGTTACCTTCGATATTACGACGGGGCCTAAAGGCAAACAGGCTTCAAACATTCAGCCTATCGCTTAGTTCTTTTATATCTTTAAAGAGAATAGCCCGGATATCCGGGCTATTTTTTTGGGGACCCACGGTTGCTCAGTCAATCCGCCTTAACGTTCTCTGCATGAAAAAAATCCGTAATACGATTAGGTAGCCAAGTCAATTGACCTGGAAAAGGAGAAGTTAAAAATCCAGCGTGTCCACCTTCGGCAGGAAAATCTAGGGTTACAGCGGCACTGACTTCTTCTTTTGTAGGTAGGGCGCTGGCCGGGAGAAAGGGATCATTGCGGGCATTAATCAAGAGCGTCGGCACCGCGATATTGCGTAGCACAGGCTTGCTGGAAGCGCGAGTCCAATAATCATCGGCGTCTTTAAACCCATGCAGCCGCGCTGTGACGAGCGTATCAAATTCGCGCAGCGTAGTAGACTGGGCCACCGCCTCGCGATTATATAAATCCGGAAACATCTCGAGCTTAGCCAGGGCCTTAACTTTAAGTGAGGAGAGAAAATTACGGGTGTAGGTGGCCTGATTAAAACCGACATCGAGGGCGTTGCCAGTCGCCATTAAATCTAAGGGGGCAGACACGGCAACGGCGCCGCGAATCAAACTCTTAGCCATATCCGGGCGATCTCCCAGCCACTTTAACATCGCGTTTCCCCCTAAGGAAACGCCTGCTAGGTAGAGCGGCGCATCCGGGTAGTCGTGTTTTACGCGTTTTACGATGGCTTCAATTTCGTCCACGTCACCGGCATGATAAGCGCGAGGTAAGCGATTTGGCTCGCCACTCGTACCACGAAAATGCGCGACTACGCCGCGCCAACCTCGGCGCCGCAGCTCCGCCATCAGCATTAAGGCGTAGCCGCTGCGGGAACTTCCTTCCAAGCCGTGAAAAAGGATGATGATAGGTGCATCGATCTTATCGCTATCTACCCAATCAACATCGAGAAAATCGCCGTCAGCAAGCTCCCAGCGTTGGCGACGATACGTGACGTCTGCGCTAGCGCCCAATAGGACGGGATAGATGGTCTGTAGATGTCCGCCCGGAAGCCAAAAGGGCGCGCAATACGTGGAAGAAGAAGCGGCAACGGGAGTGTTCAAAAAGAGTAGCGCAGCTATGACAACGCAATAACGGAACATAAATTTTTAGACGCGATGCTATCCGGCGGCACGGCCATAGCGCACAAAAATCAGCGCGCCATCTTGGGTGGTAATGGTTTTGTGACGCGTCCCCGACGGCGCCAACTGATAATCGCCAGGCGTGGCATGAATGTCACCTAACGTGGCATCGCCTTCTAACAAAAGACATTCTTCCTCGCCTTCATGGTCATGTGCAGGCAATGCCGCGCCGGGGGCTAAGCGCACTAGAAAAGAATGCGCGGTGGCAGAGCGATGTAAAAGCTTGGTGGATACGCCAGGCGCTATCGTCACCCAAACGCCCTCCTGATGACGGACCGTGACTAAAGTTGGCTTTTGCTGCACGCTGTTTAAAATCCGCGCACGGAGATTTAACGCGCGCTCCGGGCTGAGGCTCTGTGGTTCAATGGCTTCTAACAGCGTATGGACCAAACCTTCGGTTAATGGATTAGAGGTGTTCTGTTTATCGCTCATAGTCTATATCTGTCATTGCCCGCTCTAAGTGTTTTAGTGCTTTCCGTAAATGTGTTTTAACAGTCCCCAAAGGCATAGCCACGTGTTGCGCGATCTCTGCATGCGTATAGCCTTTAAAAAAGGCCAAGGCTATCATTTGCCGCTGCACCGCATCCAAAGCTTGCAATGCTTTGTGAATCTCGCTGTTCCGATTCAGGGCCGACAATAGGTTAAGCGGATCGTCGGCGGTATTCTCATTTGATCGCAACAATTCAGGATCCGCATGGCTTTCCGCCTTGTCTGCTCGGCGCAGCGCGTCAAGCGCGCGGCTGCGGCAAATAGTTAGGAGCCACGCAATGGGCGTGCCACGCCCGGGGTCGTAGCGCGCTGCCTCTTGCCACGCCTGTAAATAAACCTCTGCGGCCACATCTTCAGCAGTTGCCGCGCTACGCGTAATCCGCAAGGCCAGCCCATATACCCGGCTAACCGTCGCGTCATACACGGCACCCAGAGCCGCCGAGTCGCCGCCTGCCATAGCCGCAAGCTGTTCGGCTAGGTGTACTGAATTTAAGTCCTCCGTATTGGAGGACGATGCTGCTGCTCGCGGGGCATCCATAGTCATGCCGGGCATTATAGCAAATCCCTTAACCTGGTTAGCGCCGCCGCTTAACACTAATACGCGAGTTTCGGACTCTTGGATGTGGGCATCCAATTTTCAATACGTTGCGTATATGGTTTAATAAAAAAACGATTTGCCATCCATGAGAATTACTATGTACGGGGACGCCCAACCGCGAAATACCGGATGAACCCGCCCAGACAGAAAGACGCGCTCGACCCCGAGCGTGAACACCAGCTCATCGTTCATCGACTGGTGTGCTATGACTTTCCCTTCGACATCACGCGCTCGCTGGAGTTTGCCTTGTTCCGCACTTACTGCGTGCCGAGCATTTCCGGGCTACTCGATCGCACCGGTGAGTTTGCGAGATGCCCGCAAAAGCGCTATGACGATACCGACCTCATTATTAGTGAAATGCTGGAATGGGGTTACGACAGCGAACGCGGAGCCGCGGCGTTGCAGCGTATGAATGCTATCCATGGTCATTTCGCCATCAGCAACAACGATTTTCTCTACGTGCTATCTACTTTCATATTCGAACCGATACGCTGGGTAGACCGCTTTGGCTGGCGACCAATGACGCAACAGGAAAAGCTGGGCTTATTTTACTTTTGGCGGGCTGTTGGGGAACGCATGGGCATACAAGCGATTCCGCCCCGTTATGAGGAGTTAGAGCAGTTTAATATAGCGTTCGAGTCGAAGTACTTTGCTTATATGGACAGCAATCAGCGAGTAGGCATTGCCACACGCGACTTATTCGCAAGCTGGTTTCCACGGAGGTTCAGTCCAGTCGTGAGACAGGCAATTTATGCGTTACTCGACGACAGAACGCGTCGTGCGTTTGGCTTTCCGCGCGCTAATCGATTCGCGAGTCTTGCGCTACACAGTGCACTTAAATTCAGAGCCAAACTTCTCCGGTGGATACCAAAACGCAAAAGGCCGCGTCTGAGAACCGCAATGCGCCACCGCAGTTATCCCACCGGCCATCCTCTGCAAGCGCTGGGACCCCAGTGGTTTTTAAAAAAACAGGCTAAAAAATAACGCGCATATACCGAAATTTGCGCAGCACCCTGCAATCTTTATGTGCATATCTATTGCCGAATCCTGCTTCCACGTATAGATCTGACCGCTTGGCCGCATCTACTGCTAATTAAACCTGGATTGCGGAACATTCGTATCGTCCAGGATGTCCCTAAATGGTGTATCTCTAAGAACTAGGTAGCAAACGCTGAAGAATGTCGCAAGAAAACCACAGGTACCGGCTATGCTTCCGTTGACCCTGCGCTTGCCCGTCGAAATTATGCCGCAGCCTGACGAGTTGACATGCGGCCCTACTTGCCTCCATGCCATTTATCAATATTGGGGCGAGACGGAACCCTTAGCACAAGTTATTTCTCGTACGCAGCGTTGGGATGGGGGAGGGACCTTGGCGGTTTTTCTCGCCTGCGATGCGTTGCGTAAAGGCTATCAAGCCACGATCTATACCTACAATCTAATGATGTTTGATCCCACTTGGTTTAAAAAGCCGGGAACCAATATCGCGGAGCGCTTACGTCGCCAGAGTGAGTTTAAACAGGACTCTCGCATTGATCTTGCCACCGAGGCATACCTTGAATTTCTTAATCTAGGCGGCGCCCTACGCTTTTTAAATCTGTCGCGCTATTTGATACGAGGAATTTTGCGGCGCAAATTGCCTATTCTCACGGGTTTAAGTTCCACCTACTTATATCAAGTAGCGCGCGAATTCGGACCGGAAGATGTGCCGGATGACGTTCGCGGCGTGCCCGCGGGTCACTTCGTAATTATTGCCGGATACAATCGCCCGGATCGAACGGTTCTGGTCGCCGACCCTTACAGTCCAAATCCCTATAGCCACGATCCTAATCTTTATTGGATAAATGTAGAACGCGTGGTGGCTTCCATTCTTTTAGGCATTGTTACACATGATGCAAATTTGCTCATCATTCATCCCAGACGAAAAAAATTAAAATGAGCATAGGTATTATTGTTAACGACGAGCGCCAGTGGCCCTTTAAAATTTCGGGTGTTAACGTTATTTCCGCAAAAAAGTATCTCACCGATTCGAGTTTTAGCAACGATCAATCGACAAAGATATTTAATTTATGTAACTCCTACCGCTATCAAAGTCTAGGTTATTACGTTTCCTTGCTTGCCGAAGCAAGAGGGCATAAACCCATCCCTCGGGCCCGAACCCTTGAAGATTTGCAATCTCTCAATTTGGTCCGGCTATTGACGGAAGATTTGGATGAGCTCATCCAAAGTACACTCGCTGATGTGAAGGAGGACGCTTATGAGTCCTTTGTCTATTTCGGCCAATTTTATGCGCGTCCTGAGCATATCTTAGGCGGTCAATTTTTCAATCTCCTCAAAGCACCTTTGCTGCGCGTGCGATTCACGCGTAGGGAGGGAAACTGGCATATCGAAGCGGCCCAGGCGGTGGCGGCGGATGATTGTCCGCAGACGCACCGCTCTTATATTATTCAGGCCGCCGCAAATTATTTGTTAGGGACTTCAAACCGCGGCGCTAAATCTTTGAGCCAGGGCTATGACATCGGTATTTTACACGATCCGCATGCAAAGCAGTGTCCGTCCAACTCGGAAGCCTTAAAAAAGTTTGCGGAGGCAGCGGAAGTGCTAGGTATGCATGTTGACTTTATAACTCATGCCGACTATGGACGGCTATCCCAGTTCGATGCACTTTTTATCCGCGACACGACCCGAGTGAACCATTACACTTACCGGTTCGCCAGACAAGCCGCGGCGGAGAATTTGGTGGTCATAGACGATCCCGATTCGATTTTAAAGTGCAGCAATAAAGTTTATCTGGCGGAACTGCTTACTAAGCACAACATAGCAACACCCCAAACTTTGGTGGTCTATCACGACAATATCGACCAAATCGTGCCTACCCTGGGCTTACCTTGTATTCTTAAACAACCGGACAGCGCCTTTTCTGCCGGGGTCCTAAAGCTTGAAACAGAAGCTGCCGTACTCCAGGCGGCGCGTGAGTTGCTGCAGCATTCTGAGCTGATTATTGCACAAGAATACTTGCCTACCGAATTCGATTGGCGCGTGGCAATTTTGGATGGGCGACCGTTGTTTGTTTGTAAGTATTTCATGGCTCCCGGCCATTGGCAGGTAATTAAGCGCGAAAGTTCTGGTGAGCTTTTCGAAGGAAAAGTCGCGACATTATCGGTCGGCGAAGCCCCCGACGAAGTTATAGAGCTCGCATTGCGCGCCGCCAAGTGTATCGGCGATGGACTATACGGGGTGGATCTAAAGCAAACGGAGGACCGCTGCTATGTGATTGAGGTCAACGATAATCCGAATATCGATGCCGGAAACGAAGACCGCATTTTAAAGGACGCACTCTACCGTGAAGTGATGAGCGTCTTTTTAAAACGCATCGCAGCACGTAAGCAGGGCGCGGTGCGATGAATAGGCTAATCTTGCCAGCATTTTCCGCGTATGGGGTGGAACTTGAATATATGATAGTTGACCGCCATACCTTAGACATACGACCCTTGGCGGGGAATTTACTTTGCCACGCCGCAGGCAGGCCTTGTTGTGAAGTGCAGCGCGGGCTGCTAGCTTGGTCCAATGAACTGGTGTCCCACGTTATTGAAATTAAAAATCCACATCCCGGCGAACTTGCGCCCCTTGCCCAGTCTTTTCAAAACGAGGTCGGGGTAATTGATTCACTGCTTGCTGAATACGACGCGCAACTCATGCCTACGGCCATGCACCCTTGGATGAACCCCCAGAAAGAAACGCAACTTTGGCCCGGCAATCCTATTTATGAAACCTATCATCGTATTTTTAATTGCCGCCAGCATGGCTGGGCAAACTTACAGAGTATGCATATTAATTTACCGTTTGCAGATGACGCAGAATTTGTCCGGCTGCATGCGGCCATCAGGTTAGTGCTACCTATTTTACCGGTGCTGGCTGCAAGCTCGCCGATAGCCAACGGAAAGAGAACGGGCTTTGCGGATTATCGTATGGAATGCTTCCGAACCTGTGGTACCACCATTCCGTCCGTTGCCGGTGCTCTAATACCAGAAGTATTTCATAGTCGGTCCGAATATAGCGCCATGTTAAAAACTATGTACGACGATATTGCCGTCTATGACACCGACGGTATCCTGCAGGCAGAGTGGTTAAACTCCAGGGGAGCAATCGCGCGCTTCGATCGTAACGCCATTGAAATTCGCGTCGCCGACATGCAAGAATGCCCATCTATGGATTTAGCCATAGCCGGGGTGGTTATTGATGTCGTGAAACTACTCTACGAGGGTAGGCTAGCGTCCTTCGAAGATCAGCAACACATTAACACGCTAGCACTAGCTGGGATTTTACGCACCTGCATGGTGAGCGCGGAACAAGCAGAGCTTTCCGATA
>CAYYOS010000133.1:0-6799 GCA_964473355.1 uncultured Burkholderiales bacterium
CTACCGCTTTTTCTATTTGCCGATGTATAGCCTGTTGCACGGCATCAGAAATTCCGCTGGGCGTAACATAGAGGGTTTCCTCAAAGTATGGCCCATTCATGGGGTCGGGCTTGTCAAAATAAGCAAGAACCTCAAGTTTTCCATTGCGGAGGATACCCTCCACCGCGAATTCTTCTCCCGGGATAAAACTTTCAATGAGAATTCCCAGTTTATTGGCTAAGCGATCCGCTTGCGCGTTAATGCGCCGCACACGCTGCACGGCCGCGTGCAATTCGCTAGCATTGTTGACGCGAATAACACCTCGGCTGCCGGATAATCGGCGTGGCTTCACTACCACCGGAAATTGGATTGCTTCCGGCGCATCCATCGCTTCCGGGAGATGAACAAAATCCGGGCAAGGAAAATGGTGATGTCGTAATAAACTACGAAACAAGAGCTTGTCGCGTAATATTTGGATGGCGCTTAAGGGATTGCCCGGTAAACGAAAATGCGTATTCAACAGACAAGCAAGCTCCAGCCCTAGATCATCCACCGCCAAAACTGCGTCCGGTACTTGGTCGCCCAACGATGTTAAGAGGCTTTCAAGCGCTGCTTTGGGTTGATCAAATTCCACCGCTTGCGATGGCGATAATCCCCACGATGGGGCGAGCTTGTGACAATAATTCGCCACCGGAATTAATTCGACGTTTAACTTATTTGCCGCATCCAAAAAATCCTGATTGCGATATCCCGTGGTGGGCAACAGCAGCATCAATTTTTTCATGCTAAAAAGCCTGTAGCTGCTGATCGGTGGGTTCCGCGCAACAGTACCAGGGCTCGGACATATGCGGAATAAATTGCTGCTGCCAAAAACTCAATGATGGCACCGGTATTTCAAGAGCTTCGTGCGCCAGGCGCCAAATATTTGCAAATATTTCCGTACGAGGCAAAACATCCGAGCGGGATATATAGCTTTGGATTGCGGATTGCAATTGGTCTACACGAGTATCGGGATGGGTCCAGGTGTAGCCTAAGTTTTTTATATCAAATTCTTCGATAAGCTCGGCAAATCCCGGCAGGGTGAGTAGATATGATCCCTGCGGAATAAGCAATCTAATGGCGAGCTGTACGGGCGGAATATTTTCTATCAGCTGCAACTCATAGAGTTGTTGCAACAATGCGACGTAATTTTCTAGGGTCGTCCACGGGGTAAACGGAACAAAGGTGGGGGCTAAATGTATGTCGTTGGCGCGCATAATGCGCACAGCCTCGATAAAGTCCGCTGCAGTGTGGCGCTTAGCGAAATGCTCAAGAACCGTATCGTCTATGGATTCTACGGCAGAGGTAATAAAGAGGCAGCCGGTTTCCTTCAGAGTGGGTAAAAGCTTGGCCTCTTTAATAATATGTTGAATTTTAATGGTGACATCATAACTAAGATGCGGAAATTCCTCGTGCATGCGGCGCACTATTTTTAGAGCGTGGGCGGGGCCATTAAAAAAATCCGGGTCACCGAAAGAAATGTGTTGCGCACCCTGCGCGACTTGATTTCGAATATCGGATAACACGACTTCTACCGGCACGATACGAAATTTTCCCTGGTACACCGGCACCACGGGACAATGGCGACAAAGGTGTTTGCACCCGCGGCTCGCTTCGGCAAAACCTGTCACCACCTTAACGCCATTCTCCGTTATCAGATGGGCGTACTTGTTTAATGGCGGTAGCAAATTTCGTTGTGGCGTCGTAAAGCGAATTTTACTTAAATTAAGGGTTTGCATACCCGTGCTGGTTTTATTCTTTAACCCGAGCGCCAGCGCCAGCAAATCCGGTTCAAATTCGCCGCCTAAAATAGACCCAACCCCTAGCGATTTAAACATGGCAGCATTCATGGGTGCGTACAGTCCATACGTGCATAAATGAGCGTCCGGGGCCAGTTCTTTAATACGCGGTAACGCCGCCACAGCGATGCGGGTGGCCGTATGCATGCCAACATAAATTGCCACGAGCAGCGCGTCTTGAAAAAGCGGGCGCTGTAATTTCTGCAGGGATAAATCCAAACAAGTTACAACAAAGCCTGCTTCCTCTAAAAGAGCCGCGGGGTGCGCTAATGCAAAAGGCTGCCGGCCTAATTCATAGGGGTTTAATAACAATACTTTTGCTGGGATTAGTGGCATGCAATCGGGCTAAGCTACTTGACCCTAAACGGGTCTGGGCTTATCATTGTACGCTAATAAACGTGGATTTTAGGAGTCATAATGAGCGTGCAAGATACCATCAAGGAACAAATCAGCGGTCACCCCGTGGTGTTATACATGAAGGGCACACCCGACTTCCCGCAGTGCGGGTTTAGCGCTACCGCTGTACAAATTTTAAAAGCGCATGGTGTAAATCAGCCTTTTACGGTGGATGTATTAAGTAACCCGGAAATTCGCCAAGGCGTCAAAGAATACGCGAACTGGCCCACCATTCCCCAGCTTTATATTAAAGGCCAGTTCGTGGGTGGCGTCGATATCATGCGCGAAATGGACCAAAGCGGCGAACTGAAGAAGATGATTAGCGCAGCTTCGTAATTCCGTCTCTAAACGATACCGGCATCACTGTACTACCTCCCTTTTTACGATCCCAACGCGGGGTAGACGCGCCCCTGGCACCCAAGCATTGTCACGAGTTCCCGCCCCCCGCTTTGTCGCTGTGGTATCGCCTTTCTGCTGTGTGAATTTGCGGTTTTTTCACCCAAGGGCTATCTAGCACCGCGCTTCGTTATGGGGTAATATTGGTGCGACGCTATGGTTGCCCAATGTAACACTATTAGGGTTCGCCTTGCAGCATGTGCCTTCGGGATGTCCCCGGGTTAAGTAACATTCCCGAGATGTAGAGCCTTTCTTTCGCCCACTTGGTGTTTTTATAAGGTTTCTGCATACATATGCCCGCCAAATCTAGTCATTTACTTGCTCACCGCTGGTCGCTTATTTCCGGCGCGTTGCTGCTCGCCCTTAGCCTCAGCGTCATTGTCGGGTGGCATACGAAATCAATGGCGGTTTCCCCCCTCTACGCTTCTTTATTAACCATGAAATACAATACCGCCTGGTCCATTTTCTTGTTAGGCCTGGGGATGGTCGCGCTTTATTTTCGAAAAACCGCGATCGCACAGTTAGCCGGTGCGATGGTTGCGAGCGTGGGTTTCCTTGTATTACTTCAATACTTGTTTGGCATCGAGCTTGGCTTTGATGAGTGGCTAGTTAAAGATATTTTGCGCGAACCAATTCCTTATCCGGGTCGTATGTCACCGCTCACCGCAACTGCCCTCATTTTTTCAGGAGTAGGCGTTCTATTAGCCTCGCGCCTTTCCGCTCACTACGCGGTGATCTTGATATTGGGAACGACCATCATCGCCATCGCGGTCGTCAGCGGGTTAAATTATCTGAGCGCGGAATCGATTGGGTTCGGGTGGTGGCAACAAATGGGTTACGGCGTCGCGCCTCACACTGCTCTGGCCCTCGCGTTGGCAGGCAGCGCCCTAATCAATCTTTCTTGGAGGCACTGGAATCGCAAAACCTGCATTTTGTGCGTGCCGCTCATGCTTTTTGTGAGCATGTTCACCCTTACCTTTTTGCTCTGGCAGGGTATTGTCTCAGATGAGAGTAGACTTCAGACGCAGTCGGTGCGGGCTCCAACTATTCTATCGAGCGTGGTACTCATAGTTGGATTTCTATTATCCGTCCTACTCGCGGTGGCTGGCTACCTAGGTCAATCGGCCCGCTTGCGTACCAAGGAATTAATGGCGGCAAATCAAAAATTGAAAAGTGAAATCGCTGAACGTGTATTGGCGCAACAAAGCCTGTCTGAAACGCGCCAAGAACTCTTAGATTTTACGGAAACGGCGCCAATTGGATTTTATTGGTTAGATACTAATGGCGTTATTTTGTGGGCTAACCCCGCCGAGTATAGCCTCCTTGGATATACTCGGGATGAATATGTGGGCCAGCCATTTTCTCGCTTTTATGTAAATAGCAAATTCGCGGACGGACTGTTGGAACGCATGGTTCAAGGGGAATCTCTCGACAAGGTTGAAGCCGCCCTGCGGGCAAAGAGTGGTGAGGTAAAACGGCTACTTATTAGCTCTCAGCCGTTTTATAAAAAAGGGGAGTTGGTACACACACGCTGCTTTAGTCGCGACGTAACGGAGCAAAAACATGCGGAACATGCCTTACGCCAGAACATGGAGCGCTTTCGTCTCAGTTTAGATAATTCTTTAGACGCCTTCGTCGTGATGGATGATGAGGGACGAGTCATAGAATGGAGCGCCCAGGCGGAGCATATGTTTGGTTGGAGCCGCGACGAGGTTCTGAACAAACCCATGGCCCACGCCATCATTCCTGAACGCTTTCGCGCTGCTCACTCTGAAGGTATGAAACGGTTTATGCGCACCGGTCTAGGCCCACTGGTAAATAAACACATAGAGTTGGTCGCTATTAAACGCAACCAAGAGGAATTCCCCGTCGAGCTTTCCATCATTCCCATAAAGTGGGAGGATTCCTATATTTTTAGCTCCTTTATTCACGATATCACTGAGCGCAAGCAAGCTCAGCGCGATTTAGAAATTTACATGCAAAAACTTGTGCAAAGCAACCGCGAGCTACAGCAATTTGCCTCAGTATCTTCTCATGACCTCCAAGAGCCGTTGCGGAAAATTCGCGCCTTTTCGGAACGCTTAACTGCCGGCCATAAAGCAGAGCTTAGTCCGCAAGCCCAAGATTATCTCGACCGCATGCAAAACGCCGCCGCTCGCATGCAAAATCTTATTAATGATTTATTAACCTACTCTCGCCTTACGTCTCGCGCGCGTCCTTTCGTAAAGGTTAACCTGATGGAGTTAATAAGAGAGGTGTTAAGTGATCTTGAAGTGAGGATAGATAGTACCCAAGCAAAAATCGATGTTGGCTTTTTGCCCACCGTGCTGGCCGATAAGGTTCAGATGCAGCAGCTGTTTCAAAATTTAGTGAGTAACGCACTGAAATTTCATAAGCCGGGACTGCCGCCAGAAATTAAAATTTCCAGCCGCTACCTGGACGACGCGGGCAATCCGGTAGACGCGCCACTGCCTTATGGTTATACCGAAATAACCGTTCAGGATTCCGGCATAGGCTTTGATATGAAATACGCTGACCAAATTTTTAATACTTTTCAGCGGTTGCACACCCGTCAAGAATATGAAGGAACCGGCATCGGCTTGGCTATTTGTCGAAAAATCACGGCACATCATAACGGCAGTATTATCGCCAAGAGCCAGCCCGGAATCGGATCCGAATTTATAGTGAAGCTACCCTTAGATCCCGTAAAAGGAAAAACCAATGCCAGCTAGAAAACCTGTCACTATTTTATTAGCCGACGACGATGAAGATGATAGGCTATTAACGACGGAAGCATTAAAAGAAAACCGTGTCGCTAACCCGGTTCATTGTGTAAAAAACGGTGAAGAGTTGCTGGATTACTTGCATCAGCGCGGAGAGTATGCTGATCCCACGTCCTCGCCCAAGCCAGGAATTATTTTGCTCGATCTTAATATGCCAAAAATGGACGGGCGTGAATCCCTGGCCCGGATAAAAGCAGATCCCAACCTAAGGCGCATTCCCGTGGTAATTTTAACCACTTCTAAAGCCGAAGAAGATGTCTTGCGGAGCTATGATTTAGGGGTCAATTCCTTCATTATCAAGCCTGTTAGTTTCAATGCATTAGTAGACATACTTCAGGGCATTCACCACTATTGGTTCGAGATTGTCGAACTCCCGTCCACGGAACCGGTCGATAATAAAGACTGTGATTAATAGGACTCGTTAACATGCGCTCATTCAGATATATCATCGCTATTGTGCTCGCCTTGGTGGGTCTTTTTACGTACTTTGGCTCGCAGCAAGACAATCCCATCACGGGGGAATCGCAGCGGGTCGCTATATCGCCCGACCAGGAGGTAGCGTTGGGTATAGAAGCAGCACCCCAAATGGCCGCGCAAATGGGTGGCTTGCATCCGGATGAAACGCTACAAGCCTATCTGAATGCCGCCGGACGCGCGATAGTCGACAAGAGCGGCGCCAAGGATTCCCCTTACCAATACCGCTTTCATTTGCTGCGCGACCCCGATACGGTTAATGCTTTTGCGCTACCGGGAGGGCAAATTTTTATTACCGCAGCTCTATTCAAAAAACTAGAAAATGAAGCGCAGTTAATGGGCGTATTAGGTCACGAAGTCGGGCACGTGGTCGGACGTCACGCCGCTGAACACATGGCAAAAGGACAGCTCGCTAACGTGCTAGCTGGCGCAGCTGGGGTCGCCGCGGCTGACTATCGCGCCAGCGCTGTCGCCAATATGGTCGCCCAGGTTACGGCCCTTCAATACGGCCGTAAAGATGAATTGGAGGCCGATAGCTTAGGCCTAAGATTTATGAGCGAAGCACAATTTGATCCGCGCGCATTGATTAATGTAATGAGTATTCTAGAGAATGCTTCCGGCGGTAGGGCCCGCGGTCCGGAATGGCTACAGTCGCACCCCAATCCCGGTAACCGGCGCGAGAGCATTAAGCAGTATATTGCAGAAAAATTCCCGGATGGTGTACCGGCTAATTTTCAAACAGGGAATGCGCAGCGGTTTAGCCAAATGCAAGCGCGACTGTAGGCATTCGGCGCAATGTCGGGATTAATACGCCATACTTCTGATACCTGATACTTGTCCTCTGGCGGCTGATAAGTGGCGCGCCCTAGTGGATTCGAACCACTGACCTTTGGCTTCGGAAACCAACACTCTATCCAACTGAGCTAAGGGCGC
>CAYYOS010000134.1:0-5073 GCA_964473355.1 uncultured Burkholderiales bacterium
TTTTATCACGATTGGCATGATGTTAAACCTACAAGTGGTGGTGCAACATTGGGTTTGGGTGTTGTTAATGGTGGCCGCCATTATTTTGGTCAAAACGTTGGTGGTGTGGGGCCTAAGCCGCCTGTTCCGCAACGAAGCCAGCGTAGCGCTACGCACCGGCTTATATTTAGCGCAGGCGGGTGAATTTGGTTTTGTCTTGCTAGCGCTTGCCAGTAATCACAATTTATTAAACACCTCGCTGATCCAAATTAGCTTCGCGGCGATTCTGTTATCAATGTTGGCAGCACCCTTTATTATTCAATTTAATTCGCGCTTGGTGGCAATTTTTTGCCGCAGCGACTGGAACATGCGCGCCCGCGAGTTGCTGGAAATCTCCGTGCATAGTGGAGACACCGCGGATGGTCACGTGATTATTTGTGGTTACGGGCGCAGCGGCCAAAACCTGGCGCGTTTTTTTGAGAGTGAAGGATTTACATTTATTGCTTTGGATTTTGATCCCGCGCGCGTGCGCCAGGCAGCGGCCGCGGGCGAAAGCGTGGTCTATGGTGATGCCGGCCGACGCGAAGTGTTGGCGGCCGCAGGCATTAATCGCGCTCGCGCTTTGGTGATCAGCTACGCCGATACCTCAGCGGCCCTAAAAGTCTTGTATCAGGCGCGCGAATTACGCCCGGACTTACCCGTAGTCGTGCGCACCTTAGATGATACCGATTTGGAGCGTCTAAAAGCCGCCGGCGCGGCCGAAGTGGTCCCAGAGATTTTGGAAGGTAGCCTTATGCTTGCTTCGCACGTGCTCATGCTGTTAGGGGTGCCCTTAGCGCGCGTCGTCAAGCAAATACGCCGGGTGCGCGAGCAGCGCTATAGTTTAATGCGGGGATTTTATCGCGGCTTAACCGACGCCGAGGTCGATTTAAGCGAGGCCGCGCAATCGCGCTTGGCCTCAATACAGTTAACGGAGAACGCCAGCGCAGTAGGTAAGACTTTAGGTGAACTTGATCTAGGATCGCTAAATGTTGCCATGACAGCAATACGCCGTCGCAATATTCGCGGACTGGATCCCGTACCCGAAACTAAGCTCAAATCTGGCGACGTGGTGGTGCTACAAGGTGCGGCAGAGGACTTGGCGCAAGCCGAAGCCAAGTTATTGCGCGGTTAGAACAAACTCGCGCCGCCACAATTGCTGCTGTTTTGTGATACATCCCATTGCCCGCGTGCTACACCCGCGGCCGCGACAGTACACGTAGCAACCGTCGGTGCTGGGCCACCATTACCAAGGTATGCGCTATATTGAAAGGTGCCCGTGTAAGCATTGCCGTCATCCAGCTTGCGATCCACTTCACCTATCAGCGCGACAGGAATCGCATTCCCGGTTTTTAAATTGGGCCGCTGCGGCGGCGCGGTGACGCCCCCAGCGCCATATACGTTATCAAAAATGATTTGCAAATAAGCGTTATATGGATTCGTCGGCGTATTGGTAGATGACACCGCTTCAGTAGCGGAGGCCATGTTATAGGAAGCATTTAAAAAGCCCGCTTGGGATAGGTGTGTCCAGGCCGCAGTGGACTCGGTGGTCAATTCGATGACACCGTCCCCGTCGCCGCCGATAGTCGCGGCAACCTGGGGGATATTCGCGGTGGCCAAAGCACCAGGGTAATCTCCCGGCAGCGCCCGATACCTATCCTGAAAACCAAAATAAGCGGCCTTAATGCCATCTTGCTGAGTAATAATATTACGCACCCTAGCGCTGGTAATAAGCTCTTGCCCTTTTAATACGCCGCCCAGTAATAAACCAATAATCACTAATACGATGGCAATTTCAATTAAGGTAAAACCGGATTGTTGACGACGCATTTTTCGGTCCTTAAACGTAAAATAATAAAAAATACGCAATTATTGTACCTGCCAAAACTCTTTCCTATGGCATTGATTAACAACATAATATATTTTTATAGGCAGCTAATAAACGGAATTTGCGTCAGTGTTTTGACGAAAGCGATGATAGTTCGACAATGGCTTCAACATTTCAGGCTCAGCCCATTCGTACTCGGAGTAGTTACCGTGTTTTTTCCTGCAGGGCTTTTAAGCGCTCGCTTAAAAAATGAATTTCATGGGGATCAGTTATCGTGCCGTTGGCTAACAACGCGCCCAGCATAATTTTGGCGCTCTCCAGTTCGCCCATGTCTTCTAAAATAAAAATGGGCATTTGTTGTGCCCAATGAGGCACGTCCTCGCCGGTGGCATGGGTCGCGATGGCATTAGCGTAACCTAACGCTAAAGGCAAATCATGGAGCCGATGTTTGGCGATAATGGCGGCGTGCGCCAGCCAACGCCACCGGGTATTTGGGTCGGAAAAAAATTGCCGGAAAGTGAAATCCAACATTTGCCGCTGTTTTTTTTCATCGGGCACTTGCGCATACATTTGGCTGGCCAGCATTAAAGGGTACCCGCCAGAAGGGTCGAGAGCCAGCGCGCGCGTTAGCCACTCGGTCACGATGTTATAAGGCAGGGCGGCAAAGGGTAGGCTCACACCCGGTTGATTATCGAAGGCTTGTAAATACAACATCAATAAATGTGCGCTGAAAATGGGTTCGCCCAAGCTTTGCAATTTAAGAGTTGCGATGCTCGGTGGCGGGGCCAAGTTTTGCGCCTGCCCTTTAGGGGGAGGCAAGTGCGCTTGATTTACCAGCAGCGCGCATAAACTCAAAAGTAGTATGAGGGTAACGGCGAAAGGGACGCGGCGACGCGTATTTCCTTGCATAGCCTAGAAATCTTTACGATGTAGATCAAATACCGCTGCCGCCAAAACCACCACTAAAAACAATACCCCTTGAGTGATTAAAGAAAGCGCAACGGCGCTAGACGGCAGGCCATTAACCAGCCACGCGCTTTGCGTAAAATCGGATAATCTCGGAAAAAGTGCAATAAATTTGATGAAACCGGCCACCGCGCTTTTAAGTGCCGGGTTTTGCAGCACCAACGAACCGTCGCTAATAAGTTGGATAGCGGTCAGGCTACGTGCCAATAAATAAAAGCCCAGTACCGCGCTAGCTGCGGGCACCACACTGGAAAACGCGGTCGCAGCAAATAAGCTAAACGCGACTAGCATAATGAGTTCCAGCAACAAAAATCCCGCCCAGACAAACAGCGGCGTGGGTTCTACAGACCATGCCAACACTAAGCACGATAGCGCACAGAGCACGAAAGCGATGGCGGCGTAGCCCAGGAATTTTCCGAGCACATAATCCGAGCGCGTGACATCCAGTGCTAAAATGACTTCCAAGCCCTTGTCGTTAAATTCACGCACCACGCTCACGATGACAAAAAGACTTAAAATAAAGATGAGTGCAAGCCGCGTAACCGCGCCCAGAAACACAGATTGAAAGCGCGCCGCTTCAATAATAGCGAGCTCACGCACAAAAAAGCTCGTGGCCAAGATGAGTATCAATACCGGAACAATAACGCGGATGGCGCGCCACGCTTCCAGCAACGTGAAGTAGGCAACGGTAAAAAAAGGATAACGCATGCGCTTATCAGAGCATTTATTTTGAAAGTAGGCAATGTCCGCACAGCGTGAGCAAGGCCAGGTTCCTACATCCTTTGGGGTTCGATTGAAAACCAGCGCACGAAGTCACCCGCAGTTGTGGTTGGGTTTTATGCTACTGCTGCTACACGCGGCGGTTGCTTGGGGTATCCACACCCCTTGGTCAAGCGGCTTAATGCTGGCCCATTTTGGATTTTTTTTAATGTGGCAACCGGTATGGCGCGCTGAAAATCGCCTTAGCGCGCTGCATATCCTTATCATATTGGCAATCGCGGGCATTTTTCTGCTGTGGACCAATTGGTGGCTGATCGCGTTGTGGGTGGCGGTGTTGGTGGGGATTATCGGCGGCAGCGCGCTGGGTTTAGAGCGCCCACGACAACGCATTGTTTATATGTTGGCCTTAATGTATTTAGTCGCGACACTGTTAATCATAGTCGCCCCCCAGCTTTTCTCCGAGCCCGGCTTAGATCCGCTGATGGTTTCTTTGGGCCGCTATGGTTTGGGGGTGCTGCCCTTATTTATTTTGGTAATCCAAGTTGAAAAGTATGCTGCCCCCGCTAGTCACCCCGTCGACTTTTTCTACAGCTTGGTTGTCTTTATGTTGGTCGTTATTTTACTATTGGGCAGCTTTGCTATAAAGATGATCAGCAAAAGCAATTATCCTTTTGCACTAGCACAAGCGCTACTGGTGATTGCTGTTGGACTCATAATACTGAGTTGGTTGTGGAACCCGCGCGCCGGTTTCGCTGGTTTCGGCCAACTATTATCGCGTTATCTTTTAAGTGTAGGTTTGCCGTTTGAGCGTTGGTTACAAAGCCTCGCGACCCTAGCCGAGCGCGAACCTGATCCCACCAGTTTTCTGATTCAGGCCTTGGATGAAATTGCAAAATTGCCTTGGGTATCCGGGGGAAAATGGCGCTCGCCCGGTGACAAGGGGGAGTTTGGCCATCGTTCCAATCACCGCGTGGAATTCACCTTTCATCAATTCTCGTTAAATCTGTATACGCGCTGGGAGCTAAGCCCCGCCTTAACGCTACATGTCAAATTACTCACGCATTTACTGGGCTATTTTTACGAAGCAAAATTGCGCGAAAAAACCCTACAGCAGAATATGTACAGCCAGGCTATTTATGAGACCGGCGCGCGGCTAACGCACGACATAAAAAATTTACTGCAGTCTTTAACGACCCTGTGCGCGGCGGCGCAGCACAGCGAAGCCGACCAGGCGGCTGCCCTGCAAGCTCTCATGCAGCGGCAGTTACCCCAAATTACTAACCGCCTGCAGCGGTGCGTGGAAAATTTGCAAACACCGCATCAAGTGGATAAGCGCGAAAGCGATCCCGCGCAATGGTGGCAGCAGTTGCAGCAACGTTATATTTATGATGACATCAGCTTTAATGCCGAAGATTTGGAAAACGCCGCGCTTATTCCCACAGAATTGTTTGATAGCGTCGCGGATAATCTTTTACAGAACGCCTTGCATAAACGCAAAACTCAAGGCGATTTACAAATCAGCGCTTTCTTTGAAGGGCAGC
>CAYYOS010000134.1:5083-6740 GCA_964473355.1 uncultured Burkholderiales bacterium
AACAGCAAGACTCACTGTCTGCGATAACGGCGAAAGTTTAAAGGGCGGTTTGGTTAAACAACTTTTCGAAGTTCCGTTGCCATCCAATACTGGCTTAGGTGTAGGGTTGTATCAGGCTGCACGGCAAGCAGCCGAAGTGGGTTGTACTTTAGTGCTAAAAGAAAATATTGATGGTCGGGTTTGTTTTGAGTTGGCGAGGGAGTAAAGCTCGGGCGTTAGATTCATTTAAGTAAGCCAAATTTTCTTGAACAATAGAACGTGTTGTGTTAGCGTCATTCCCGCGAAAGCGGGAATCCAGGTTTCTATGCTGATTGTCGGGGGTAGCCCGACAGCTAGTCACTTTCTTTTGTTTGGCCAAAAGAAAGTAACCCAAGAAAAGGCCACCCTCCCCATCCGCCCTAACGGGTTCCCTGCGCGGCTTAACCAAGCCAGGCGGCTGCGCAACTCAACCTCGGCGCAAAACGCGCCCCGGGATTCGAACAGTGCTCGCCGACACCCCCTGGCTTGGTTGCGCTGCTCGGCGGTGGGGGAAGGGTCCCTTAAAACCTAAAACAAAAGTCAAAATCAAAAATCAAGTGCGAAACCCTTCCTGCTGCGTAGCCTTACCCGCTACAATCTTATTCCCCCGACCACCTTCCCGCATCTGCCATGGATTTAACTAGAATATTGGACGATAACCAAACCAGGATGTCATCGAATTCGCCGCTACCTGAACCTTGACCGCTTAAGGTGCGCATAATAAATCGATTATCCGAGTCGAGATTTTCTTGTTCATCAGAGCCGCAATTACCTGCCGATGGAGGATTGCCACACATACCCCGATTTTTGCCTAGGGAGGCCACAACTAAAACCGCATCATTAGCCAGCGAAGTTCCTGACGCGCAAGAAGCGGCAGAGGTATTAACAGTGCAAACATTTATATTGCCCGTGTTCTGCAGCTGAAAGGGGGTGGAATGATTCGAAAATACAGGGGTTACGCGGTAAATAAAGCGAGAGCCCCAAGCATCTTCGGCACCCACGCCCAGATCCGCCCAGGGGAGAGTTCCGGGTATCGGTTCAGGTGAATCCGCCGTACAGGAAGCGCCGTTTACGTTTTCTTGTCCATCGCCGTCTGTGTCCGGGCAGGGTAGATATCCGTTTTGCAGGGCGTAACCGATGAGTGCTTCTTTAATTTCCGTAAGCTGTTTTTCCGTGGATGTCGTATTACGTTGATCCAACTGCGTACCTAACGGAACCAATAGGCCGCCCAATAACAAGGTAAGGACTAATAAAACAAGCGCCACTTCAATTAGCGTAAAACCGAGGCTGGGTTGAATTTTTCTTAAGAGCATAGCGCCACGCGTGGATTACTACCAGAAGGGCGAATGCAATATAACGTGTCGTTAAATGTGTTGGGATCGTTTAACGCTGGACACCCGCCACCCCCCAATGCCGTCTGAAAATTAGTGCCGCTAGCAAAATTTTCCGAATTACAGCCCTCTAGGTAGTTGCGAATTTGCCCTTTAGTATTCTGCGGCTCTAAGGGCGGCGCTCGCCGCGCTTGACCGTTTAACCGCCTTCCTGCAAAGAAGACAACGCCATCGTAGGCACCGTCTCCGTTGACTGTACAAGGAGAATTACAACGTGCATAAAAAAAATGGTCCTTCCAGTTTCGCCA
>CAYYOS010000135.1:0-6588 GCA_964473355.1 uncultured Burkholderiales bacterium
TGCGGCGTGGGCGTGTTTTGCTTTAGCAGCTTTGGCGGCTTTCGCCTGCTCTGGATCATAGGCCTTGCCTGACCATAGGATCTGATAGGCGATCTCTTCGTTACCGTTTTCGCACAGGTCCAGCACACGCCGGAATAGCGGTTGAAATGTCTCGCTACGATGTGAGGCTTCATGTTGTTCCAGCGTCTGCCAAAAGGTGACGACCAATGCTTCCTTACCTTTTAGCGGGCTTACCACGGTTTGACCAACGGTTGATCCCTCGTTTGAGATTGCACCCGTGTTTATCATCACAAAGCCGCCGACAAAGCCGGTTTCGGAGTGATACGTCTTCACGTTCTCACATAGTTCCGCGACTCGTTCTTCTAGGTCCTCAATATGATATTCAGGTTTTAAAATGACGCGGTTTACGGTCACAATGCCATCAGGGGCAAAACCAGCAATCAGGCTACTCATAACAACTCCTTAGAAATTTTAATTAGCTGCGCCCGCAAAAAGACATGCAAATCTAACGGCTTACAATTAAACATCACGCCACACATGCATTCGCAAAGTCGGACATCAGGGCAGTTACTAATAGTTAGATGGGGTAGGGCGACTAGATTTCAAGGGGGTCAACGTCTAAAGACCAGCGCACTTGTCTGCCCTTTATCAGCCGCAGTTCCCTAACCCAGTCCGTTAAAAACGCCTGTAAAGTTTTACGCGATGCGCACTGCACTAATAGTTGAGCACGATATTTGCCCGCGATGCGCGGCATGGTCGCGGCAACGGCGTTAAACATCGTGACCGAAAAATTCGCCAGAGGCGCGGCATGCGCTGCTTGGGCTAAGAACTCCAGGGACTTTTCCATGGTATTGGCTTCGGCCCGCAACAACGCTTGAAATACAAAGGGTGGAAACCCCGCGGCACGACGCGTACGTAATTCTGCTTTTGCAAAGTCCCCATAATCTTGCGTCGCTAAGGCTGCAAATATGGGATGCTGCGGAACGCGAGTCTGAATTAAAACCTCACCCGCTTTTTGGGCCCGCCCCGCTCTACCGGCCACCTGCACGAGTTGCGCAAACAAGCGCTCGGGTGCTCGAAAGTCCGCGCTATATAGTATGCTGTCGACGTCTACCACCCCCACTAAAGTAAGCGATTTAAAATCATGACCCTTCGCCAAAATTTGGGTGCCCACCAGAATATCGACAGCCGCGCCGCTTGCTTGTTGCAATAATTTTTGTAATTCACCTTTGGCTCGTGCGCTGTCGCTATCGATTCGCAAAACCCGGGCATGGGGAAAAAAGGTGCTTAGTGTCGCTTCTAAGCGCTGCGTGGCTTGCCCCATTAGCGTGAGATCTACGTTGCCACAATCCGGGCAAGCTGAAGGTATGGATGCCTTATGCCCACATAAATGACAGCGCAAACATTGATCGCGTTTATGCACCACCAAGCGATTGGCGCAACGGCTGCAAATGGCGCACCAACCACATTGATAACACGTGAGCACCGGCGCATAACCGCGACGGTTTAAAAAAATAAGGGTTTGCTCCCCGGCGTTTAAGCGTTTTTTTATTGCCTCCAGCAGCGCGTTCGAGAAACCTTGCAAGCTGGGTTCTGCGCGTAAGTCTAAGATTTTAATAGCGGGTAATGTAGCGTTACTGACTGCGCGCTGCGTCAAAGTAATAAGCGAATAGCGCTCGCTCAGGGCATTATGATAGGTTTCCAACGCGGGGGTAGCGGACCCTAGAATGATAGGAATATCGGCGGCGCGGGCTCGCACGACGGCCACATCACGGGCATGGTAGCGCAAACCTTCTTGCTGTTTTAAGGAGGTGTCGTGTTCCTCGTCGATAATAATCAAACCTAAATCGGGTAGCGGGGTAAATATCGCCAACCTGGTACCCAATACTAATTTTGCTTTTCCGGATGCTGCGTCTAACCAATTTTGTAGGCGTTCAATGGGCGTCAATGCACTATGTAAACTCACCACTGCTGTTTTGGGAAAGCGCTCCCCAAATTGCTTTTGCAGTTGCGGCGTCAAATTAATTTCCGGGACGATCACTAACACCTGTTTACTCGCAGCCAACTGCCGCGCTATAGTCTGCAAATACACTTCCGTTTTTCCGCTACCGGTGACGCCAAATAGTAAGCAGGTTTCGAAGTGATTAAGCTTGGCTAATTGGGTTACCGCCTGGGTTTGTTCTGTTGTCAATGCTGGAGCAGGCATAACTGTGGCGGGTGAAATTTCCTCTGCGGCCAGGGGCGTTGCCCAACCCGCGCTGATAAATGTATGCAACACTTTAGTCGCCCGTGGCGAGAGGGCCGCAATCTGGCTGCGGGATAGGGGCGTACGCAAGGCAAGTAACAGACGGCGCTTGAGCGCCGCGTTCCCGGGGAAAACCTTGTCTTCCAAAGCAAGGCCGCTGGGCGTGAGCGTATAAAGCGGATTCCCCAGTTCGCGTATAGGTGTTGTTTGGCGCAAACGGCTGGGAAGCGCATTGAGCACAACTTCACCAATGGGGTGATGATAGTAGTCTGCGCAAAACTTAAGTAGCTTGAGCAGATATGCCGGCAGCGCCGGGGTATCACGGTCAATGCTAATGAGGGGTTTTAATCGATGCGTCGCCACATCACTCGTGGCTTTAATTTCGAGAATCACACCAACCAATCGCTGCCGGCCAAATGTCACCACTACGCGGCGGCCGATGTCTAAGGCGTGCACATCCGCAGCAATATAATCGAATAAGGCGTTTACCGGGATGTCTAATGCCACGCCAACGATGGTCATGAACTTGCCTGCAACTGTTCGGCTAAATTCTCTAAGGACGGCATAAGTGACTGCTTTTTTTGGAGATATTACCCTGTGGATAAAACTGTTAGTAACACCTGCGAAAAACCTCAAGTTAGCAGTTTGGTACCAGCCCCTGCTTTAGGGTAAGCATATCAGGAAAATTTAACATTAATTTAAATCAGGCACTTAAGCTCTATCAAAAATAAGGCGAGGAGAAAAAGTCACGCATTGACCTAACTGTGCATAAGTAAGCTGCTCAATGATAAGCGCCGCTAAGTTCGTGGACAGCCGCCACCATGGCCAGCGCGTGATCGGGCGGCGTAAACTGGGAAATGCCGTGCCCCAAATTAAAGACGTGCCCCGGGCCTTTGCCATAGTCAGCTAATACCCGCGCAACTTGCTGGGTAATTATTTTAGGTTCAGCAAATAGTACCGCGGGGTCCAGGTTGCCTTGCAGCGCAACTGAATCCGACACAGCCGCGCGTGCGCTACCCAGATCTGTCATCCAATCCACGCCGACCGCGTTACAGCCGGTGCTGGCGATATCTTTCAGCCAGGCGCCGCCGCCTTTGGTGAAGATAATACTCGGTGTGCGTTGAGCCGGATCTTGGTTAATCGCGTGGATAATCTCGGTCATCGCAGCCAAGGAAAATTCGCGATAGGCGGCGTGCGTGAGTATGCCTCCCCAAGTATCAAAAATCATAATAGCATCTACACCGGCCGCAATCTGCGCTTGCAAGTAAGCGGTCACCGCCTGCGTATTTATTTTTAGTATGTGATGCAAGAGGTCGGGGCGTTCGTAGAGCATGGTTTTGGTGCGCATAAAATCTCGACTGCCACCGCCTTCGATCATGTAACACGCCAAAGTAAACGGACTTCCCGAAAAACCAATTAAAGGGACGGAATCGTGCAAGGCGTGCTTTATTGCGCGCACGCCATCCAGCACGTAACGCAAATCGTGTTCGGGGTCGGGTGCGGCGAGTTTCTGAATTTCGCGTTCGTGCTTTAGGGGGCGCTCAAATTGTGGGCCCTCACCTTCTGTGAAATGTAAACCCAATCCCATGGCGTCGGGTATGGTTAAAATGTCGGAAAACAAAATGGCCGCATCCAAGGGAAAGCGCGCCAGCGGCTGTAGCGTTACTTCAGCCACCAGTTCCGGGTTTTTGCAGAGCGACAAAAAATCGCCGGCGCGGTTGCGGGTTTGGTTATATTCCGGCAAGTAACGGCCCGCTTGACGCATCATCCACACAGGGGTGTACGGTGTGGGCAGACGCAGCAAGGCGCGCAAAAAAGTATCGTTTTTGAGTTTATTCAAGCTGGGAACGAAGCCCCGGGATTTTAACTGGGCAAATCAGAGTGGCCCATCAAATATTCATCTACCGCCCGCGCGGCCTGACGGCCTTCGCGTATCGCCCATACGACTAGCGATTGCCCGCGGCGGCTGTCGCCCGCTGCAAAAACTTTAGCAACCGATGTTTGGTAGCGCTCAACATCAGCTTTAACGTTGCCGCGCGGGTCTAATGCAACACCCAGTTGCTCCAGCATCCCACCAGGCACCGGGTGCAAATAACCCATCGCTAGCAATACCAAATCGGCCTTGAGATCAAATTCGCTGCCGGGAATTTCCCGCATTTTAAACGTGCCCTGCTCATCTTTCTGCCATTCTAGGCGTATGGCGTGCAAAGTTTTAACTTGGCCGTCCGCGCCGGAAAAAGATTTGGTAGCAACACTCCAGTCGCGCTTGCAACCTTCTTCTTGGGAGGAAGACGTGCGCAATTTCATCGGCCAATTTGGCCAGGTCAAGGGTTTATTTTCCGATTCTGGCGGCTTTGGCAATAGTTCAAATTGCGTTACCGATGCGGCACCTTGGCGGATAGAGGTGCCTACGCAATCGGAACCGGTATCGCCTCCACCAATCACGACGACGTGCTTACCTTTGGCTGTTAAGCTGATATCCGCGGGTATGGTTTCGCCCGCGACGCGACGATTTTGTTGTTCTAAAAAACGCAGCGCGAAATAAATGCCTTTTAAATCCCGACCCGGAACGGCTAAGTCGCGTGGTGATTCGGAGCCCGCGGTGATGACCAGCGCATCGAATTCGTTGAGCAGTGCTTTCGCCTCAACGTTTACTCCTATATGTTGGCTTAAGCGAAATTCCACGCCTTCCGCTTGCATTTGTTGTATGCGA
The DNA here is from genome assembly GCA_964473355.1 of uncultured Burkholderiales bacterium. GTDB lineage: Bacteria > Pseudomonadota > Gammaproteobacteria > Burkholderiales > REEB80 > CAYYOS01. The sequence continues at coordinate 4,959 of CAYYOS010000135.1, forward strand.
CGGTCGATTAGATACTTCTCCATTTTAAAATCAGGAATGCCGTAGCGCAACAAACCGCCAATGCGATCATTTTTTTCGAATAGCGTCACCGCGTGCCCGGCCCGGGATAATTGTTGCGCGCAAGCTAAACCCGCTGGCCCGGAACCTACTACCGCGACACGCTTACCAGTTTTTACCAGAGGAATTTGCGGTTGGACCCAACCTTCTTCCCAACCCTTATCAATGATCGCGTGCTCAATATTTTTAATCGTCACCGGATCATTGTTGATGTTTAAGGTGCACGCTTCCTCGCAAGGCGCGGGGCAAATACGGCCGGTAAATTCCGGAAAGTTGTTGGTAGAATGCAGTACGTCGAGCGCGGCTTGCCATTGCTGGCGATAAACCAAGTCATTCCAATCCGGAATAATGTTATTTACCGGACAACCCGTTTGGCAAAAAGGGATGCCGCAATCCATGCAGCGCGCACCTTGACGACCAACTGCCGATTCCGGCAAAGCAATCGAAAATTCTTTAAAAAAATGGATGCGCTCGGCCACCGGTAGGCTAGCCGGCTCCTCACGTGCTATTTCCATAAAGCCGGTAGGTTTACCCATGGTAAAAAACTGCGAAAGTGTTCATTTCATCCTGATGATAAGACAGGGCGCAAAAGCCCTAATTTTGAGGTAGTAGATCGCGCTCCGATTTATTTTTGTGTGATTGTGCCGCGGCCAATTTTTCCAGCGCGCGGCGGTATTCCACCGGCATAACCTTAACAAATTTCGGCAAGTAGCTTTCCCAGTTTTCAAGAATAGCTTGGGCTCGCAGGGAACCCGTAAGTTGTGCGTGGCGCGAAATAAGTTGACGAAGCGTGTTGGCGTCTGCGCCGCCGACATGCTTAATGTTTACCAAGCCGCTGGTTTCCAAATCGCCGACGTTTTGTTCGCGGCCTTCCAGCGCGCGATCTTCCTCGGGTACGGGCTCCAGCTCTACCATGGCAAGGTTACAGCGCTTTTCAAAATCGCCTTCCTGATCTAGTACAAAAGCAATACCGCCGCTCATCCCCGCTGCGAAATTGCGCCCCGCCGCGCCCAAGACCACCACGGTGCCGCCGGTCATATATTCGCAGCCATGATCCCCCACGCCTTCCACCACGGCTGTAGCACCAGAATTACGCACGGCGAAGCGTTCGCCTGCCACGCCGCGGAAGTAGCATTCCCCGGAAATAGCACCATACAAGACAGTGTTGCCGACAATGATGTTTTCTTCGGAGGCCAAGCTACTTTCCTTGGGTGGATAAATAACAATGCGCCCGCCCGATAAACCTTTGCCGACATAATCGTTAGCCGAACCTTCCAAGGTTAGGCTAACACCGTGTGCCAAAAATGCGCCAAAGCTCTGTCCGGCCACCCCTTGAGTGGAAATTTGTATGGTATTGTCGGGCAAACCGGCGTGACCATAGCGCTTGGCAATTTTTCCGGAGAGCATGGCCCCCAAAGTACGATTGACGTTACGTACAATCGAGCTTATTTGCACGGGGCGCCCTGTCTCGAGCGCGGCGTGAGCCTGAGCAATCCACTGGTGATCTAGGGCTTTTTCCAGGTTATGATTTTGCCGCTCCATCCAGCGGGTAGCGACCCCTGCTTCTGAAGCA
>CAYYOS010000136.1:0-6579 GCA_964473355.1 uncultured Burkholderiales bacterium
CATGTCGTCGCGCTTTTCCAATTCGTTAGAAACCTTACAACAAATTACGCTGGATATTTTACGGCAAGCCAAGGATTTAGGCGCTACCGAGTGCGAGGCTGAGGTATCGGAAGGTTTTGGCCAAACCGTAACAGTGCGCCGCGGTGAAGTAGAAACCATCGAATATAACCGCGACAAAGGCGTCGGCGTCACCGTGTTTAAGGGCAAGCAGCGGGGCCACGCCAGCACTTCCGACTTCTCCAAGGAAGCGTTGGAAGACACCGTTAAGGCCGCGTGGAGTATTGCGCAATTTACGGCGATTGATGAATTTGCGGGTTTGGCGGACCCGGAACTTCTGGCAAAAAAAGGCGTGGATTTGGATCTGCACCACCCCTGGGATTTGCCTATAGAGAAGGCCATTGCGCTGACGACCGAAATGGAGAGCGCCGCCTTTAAAGCTGATAAACGTATCACCAATTCCGAAGGTGCAACGGCGAGCACTCAGGAGTCTCATTTTGTCTACGGCAACAGCTCCGGGTTCCTGGATGGCTATCTTTCCTCACGCCACGAGATTAGTTGTACCATGATTGCGGAATCCGCCGGTGGCATGCAGCGGGATTATTGGTACTCCACCGCGCGCGACCCGGCTGACTTGGAAAACGCCATCAAGGTTGGAGAACGTGCCGCCAGCCGTACCGTGCGTCGACTGAACGCTCGCAAAATTAATACCCAAGACGTTCCCGTTCTTTATGAAGCAGGCGTGGCATCGGGCTTGATTGGCCACATGGTATCCGCCATAAGCGGCGGCAACCTTTACCGCAAATCATCTTTTTTATTGGATAGTTTGGAAAAAAAGATCTTTAGCTCGATTATCCAAATTCAAGAGTTACCGCTGCTAAAAAAAGCTTTGGCCAGCGCAGCTTTCGACAATGAGGGTGTAGCGACGAAAACGCGCGATTTGGTTACCGATGGCGTGCTGCATGGTTATTTTCTTGGGAGCTATGCGGCGCGTAAGCTTGGTATGCAAACCACGGGCAATGCCGGGGGAAATTATAATTTAATTGTGCAAAGCGGTGGTAAGGACTTTGCCGGGCTGCTCAAAGAAATGGGTCGCGGCCTGGTTGTGACGGAATTACTAGGCCAAGGCATTAACCCGGTGACCGGTGATTATTCGCGCGGCGCCGCCGGTTTTTGGGTTGAAAACGGTGAAATTCAATATGCGGTAGAAGAAGTAACCATTGCTGGAAATCTCCGCGATATGTATCAGCAGATTGTAGCAGTGGGTAATGATGTGCTTGTTCGCGGCTCCAAACAATGCGGTTCGATCTTAATCGAGCAAATGACCGTAGCGGGGAATTAAGAGAACACAATGCCAGACAAATTGATAAAAGCCACGCGAATATTTTTTCTAAGCATTCTCACTTTAGCATTCGCATCCGGGACATTCGCCGCTGAGATAAAACTCGGTGTTGCTCAAGCATTAACCGGCCCTGCAGCAAAATATGGTGTGCCTATCAAGAACGGCTTTGTGCTGGCCGCAGAAGAAATTAATGCGCGCGGCGGAATATCCGGAAACAAACTGTCGTTAGTGATTGAAGACGAGCAAGGTAAAAAAGAAGAGGCGATAAATGTCTTTAAAAAATTAATTTTTCAGGATAAGGTGCTGGCCATCTTCGGCCCGACTTTATCCAATTCCGCCTTTGCTGCGGACCCCATCGCCAATCAAGCAAAAGTCGTCGTTTTTGGCACCAGCAATACGGCCACGGGCATAACGGATATCGGTCCCTGGGTCTTCCGTAACTCAATTATGGATGCCGATGTGTTGCCGATCACCCTACGTACCGCAATTCAGCATTTTAATTTAAAAAAGGTCGCGATTTTATACGGGAATGACGACGCCTTTACAAAAAGCGGCTATGACGTCGTGAAAACAACGTTAGACGTGCTAAAAATGCCGGTGACTACTACGGAAACATTTGCCAAGGGTGACGTTGATTTTCGCGCCCAGCTCACCAAAATCAAAGCGCATAACCCCGATGCGATCATTTGCATGGCGCTGGCGGAAGAAGCGGCCAATATTATTTTGCAGGCGCGGGGCTTGGGCATTACCCAGCCATTTATTGGCGGTAATGGGTTTAATTCCCCGAAGATTTTTGAAATTGCGAAGGACGCGGCGGATAACACGATAGTCGGGAGTCCTTGGGCTGCAGAAAACCCTTCACCAAAAAATAAAGCCTTTATCGCCGCACACGTAAAAAAGTACGGGGTAGAGCCCGATCAGTTTGCGGCGCAAGCCTATGATGCGATCTACATCGTCGCTGAGGCGCTTAAAAAAATACGCCTTAGCGGTAACCTTACACAAGACCGCGCAGCCCTGCGCGAGGCATTACCGGGAATCCGCTACGAAGGCGTAACAGGCCCCTTTGCATTTCGCCCCGCTAAAACTAAAAGCGGGCAACCGGGCGGCTTCGATGCGCAGCAAACGCCACATATTTTTGTATCCAGAAATGGCAGGTTCACGAGTCTTAAGCCCTAGTCGAATCACTGGGTTGCGGTTTCACGGCCCGGCGCGGTTCAATACACAAAAGCCCATTATCTTTATGGGCTCTATGCGCGGTCTTAGTTAACAATAGGCCACACTACCGCCGTAAATGGCTCCGACGTCATTGAGTTAGGCAAACTCGCAGTAACCGTTAATCGATAGGTGCCAGGACTGATTTGCGGCAGCGCCGCCACAACGTGGGTAGGCGAGGCGCTTTTAACTGCCAAAACTTGATTGCCGAGTTTTACGGTTGGTAACTGGCTTCCAAAATGGTGCCCGGAGATGCGGAGTTCTTGGGTTTTTAAGTCCGAAGCTGTACTAAAAATTATCGGCACATACTTAGGTGTTCCCGGGCCGGAACTCGCCGCGTGGTTTGAGGTAATAAGCCCCAAAACAATGAGAGCTGATTGAACCATATATTTATTCAAAAGTTCTCCTTAATTCGAGCGCGGCGAAGGCGTCGAGTAAAATACTGATGACTATATTCGGTGTTGGTAGCCTAAGATGGCGTGTACTTAGATTGATCTAAGCGAGGGCCCCGTCCTCGGGCAGCGTGAAAGTCTGACGGCGGACTAATGCTATTGCTAAAGCAGAAATGCTCGTCGCGCCGTTGCTTAAACCCCGGCATTTCCGTCCGCCCGTCAGCACTGAAGTGCCAATCGTGGTTAGCGTATCGTGTCCATGCTCTCGAACGTTGCCGCGGTTGAGAGGTGCTCACGTTGCTTAACTTGTTCACGCTTAGTTTCAGCTTTGACCGTGGAATCTGAGGCCTTAGCTGATTCTTGCTCCGCACACAAGGTCATCAGTTCCACCGGCCCCACACTGCCATCGCGGGATGAGCCATCAGCCTTGCGGCAATCTGCGTTGGCCATGCCAAACATAGCGACCATGCCTAAACTCACCATCGTTAACGCCCCATATTTTCGTAGGTTTTTTCGTATCATTTCGTTCTCCTAAATAATGCGCAGCCCGTAAAAAGGTAAGGACGGCGCCAAGTCATTAAGTCAAAATAGCGGTTTTAACTTAGCTGCTATTTTGGGTTTTGGCCTAAGCCAGATAAGAATATATATAAGAGAATTCTTAAATTCGCCCCCTCTAGAGGGGGCAGTGCCATAGGCCATTAGGCATAGGCCTAATGGCGTATTGAAAATAAACGTTTGATTAAGAATAATGCAATGGCTGGTGAGAGTTATCGGCTTGCGAAACCATGAATAGCAAACATACCGTAGCCTATATTCGACAATTGAGCTGCCTGGGCCTGGGTGGAGAAATTATCATGCCGGAAATATTGCGCGTGCTGCGCGAATTTATTCCGAGTGACCTAAACATCTTTGCTTGGGCGGATGAACATTACCAATTAAGCAACATGTATTCGGACAGACATATCCCCGCCCCCATACAATCAATTTATATTGAAGAGTTTTATAATTCTAAGAAAGAGGCTGCGGCCTTAGGCGCAGGATTTTCGGATGCCATGCGTTTCAATCGTCGCTGGCGCAATACCGATCGATTGGGCCGCCAATTTTTTTCCAGCGACATGTTTAACGAATTGTATCGACCGCTGGGAATAAAGCATGGCTTACAGGCCACCATTCGCGAGCAAGGACGGAGTTGGGGATCACTTGCGCTTTATCGTCGCCCGGGGGAGCGAGCCTTTACCGTTCAAGATGAAATTAAACTTCATAGTCTCGTCCCGTATATTGCCCATGGGCTGCGCAGCAGCGGGGACACAACAGGAGAAATGAGCTCAAGTGGTGAATCTGGAACACTTATTTTCAGTAGCCAAGATAAGCTTGTGCAATTTTGCCCGGAAGGTAAGCGCCTCTTACTTCTGGCTGTCCACGCGTTATCTATCCATCGGGAAACACCGGGTCTTTTTGAGTCACCCGCGTTAAAGCAAATATGTGGAAATTTACGCGGTATTTTAAAAGGCGAAATGCATCCCGTACCGGTAGTGCGTCACCGCAATGCTTGGGGAGAATTCGTGTTTCGGGCTTATCCCTTAAGCACCCACGGTGAACCGGATGGCTCCATCGCGGTGCTCATTGAACGTCACGAACCCTTGTCCCTGGTCTTAATGCGCAATATGCATACCATCACGATGACTGCCCGCCAACGGGAAGCTTGCCTCTTGCTGTCTTTAGGGCACTCTCATAATGAAATGGCCCAGCGCATGCATGTCAGCAAACATACCGCGACGGACTATGTCCGTAAAATTTATGACAAGCTAGACGTCAGCAGCCACGAGGGTTTGATGAAGAAGCTAACCGGCGGAATGGGGGGCAAACTAAATTTGGGCTAGATACAAAGGGGTTCAAGAACCATTCCGCCGAGGGCATAAGGTAATGTAGGAGTGAAGGAAATACCCTTGGCGAACTAAAGTTTATTGCACGTTACTTTCCCTTCGGCCGTAAATTGTCGTCCAAGTTGAGCATTCAGGTCCTGTGTTTAAATCAAACGGGGCAGGGTTACCTAGTCTTAACATCGCGAGATGAAGGGATGGGCCCAAAAAATCGCTGACTAGCACGACCGAAACATCGCCATCCTAGCCACTGCTTTTTTCTTTAGTCATCCCCTTGAGTCATACAAACAAGAAGGCCGCGCTGTCTTCAGCGCGGCCTAAAGGTTTGTAATGCTAATATCCCAGTATGTTACTCCGCCATGGCAGTGGTTTTGCCCATTCTTACTTCCTGCTTTAGCGCTTTTAGCTCTTGAGACAGATTGGCTATGATGTTTTGTTGCTCTTGATTCACCCGCTCTTGCTCTTCCATAACGCGTTCTTGTTTCTGTACTACTTTAGTCAACACCGCCACAATATCCATAGGACTTAATCCCTTCCTATCTTTAGTGGCCACTAACTCTGGTACGTCTTCCGCAATAAACCCCACATGACCTTGGGTTTTGTCTACTTTGTAGTTATAGGTAACCGGGGTTAATGACGCTAAGGTTAAAGCCGCTTCCTTAGTACTCAAAGATCTAATATTCTCTTTATAATCTCGACTCGAAGCATTGGTCCAAACACCACCAGCAGTCACTAAAGCGCCACTGGCCATATGTAAGGGATGAGCGGGGGCAGTCACCCCCATGCCGATATTGCCACTACCGGTAATGGTCATACGGGAAGTCCCCACCGCAGTAGTCGTCGTAGGACCGGTAAAGAAGTCTAGTTGAGTAGCGGCATTACCAACAGCGTTTCCTCCACCAAAGGCTAAGAAGTTCTGATTAGGTGTTGACGCCGCACCAAAAAGATAAATGGGTAATGACGCATTGTTGTAGTGGTTTAAGACTAGCCTTGCGCCTTTTGTGGTCGCATCCGTAGTCACATCCGTTAAACGCACTAGCCCCGCATTCTGGCCCACGACTTCTAGGTTGCCATTTAAGACGACTTTTTTATTATCAAATTCGCCGTAGATTAAAGGGGTGGTGGTATTGGAATTAGCGACGTATAGCCTGTTCGAACCTAACTCGTTGCCGCCTGCAAAGTACCCAAGGAAGACGTTAGCGTTGCCTGTGGCGTTGTTTGATCCCGCATAGGCGCCAAAGAAGGTGTTGTTGTTCCCGGTTGCGTTACTAGAGCCCACCCAACTCCCAACGTAGGTGTTGCTGCTCCCCGAAGTATTGTAGTAGCCCGAAACGTTCCCCAGGAAGGTGTTCTCAAAACCGGTGGTGTTGCTGAAGCCCGCGTCCCGGCCAATAAAAACACTAGCGTCATTATCTCCCGCCGCACCCCCAGCGTTTACTCCTAACTTGGTGTTAGAAAGACCTTCAAAGCCTGCTGCCCACGCGCCTTGGCTGAGGGTTAAGGTAAGGAGTAATAGGGTGGTATTTAATTGGTTCATTTCTTTTTCCTTATTAAATTTTAAAAATTATTTCCGAGTTTGCAGGTTAAAAGCTCACTTAATCTGCTAGAGCAGCGGTGCGCTCCATTCTTACTTCGTGTTTTAATTCTGTCAATGCAGTGGAAAGAAGGGGTAGTAATTTAGCCTGCTCTCTTAACTCGGCTATGATTTTCTGTTGCTCTTGGTTCACCCGCGCTTGCTCCTGCAACGCTTTTTGTT
>CAYYOS010000137.1:0-6557 GCA_964473355.1 uncultured Burkholderiales bacterium
TTAACTTGCTGTCGCTAGATAAAGTACTCAATGGAATTCCGGCCGAGGCGGGCATCACGCTCGCGGTCACTGAATCCGGGCGTATTATCGACCACACCGCGATGGAGTACCTGCACCAGTTCCAAGAGGCCTGTCTGCATGCGGGCAGACCGTTCGAGATAACCGGCCTCGATAATTTTTACCAGTTCACGCCACACGCACTATCGGCGCGTATGCATGATGCCAAGCTCGTGAAAGAAAAAGCACGAGTCTCGGTGCGCGAGCAGCAGATGGCTGAAGTGGCGCACCGCTATGGCCTGCAGTTTTTACCTGCCGCCCGCGGCGCCCTTAATAGCCACGATTTCGTGTACCTACGCCGCGGTAGCAGTCGCCAAGAAAGCAACGTGATGACCGGTCTTTATCGCGGCTGTCATGTGAAACTTTTTGATTATAGTCACACGGCAGCGCCAGATTATTATTCTGAGCATCGCCATACGATTATTTTGCTTCGCTGTCTGGAGGAAGGCGAGCTGGAATTGCCCAATCTTGCGATCACGCCCGGCGATTACCTGGAACGCTACCTCGTCGAGTATCAGGAGGTCGATCTAGCAGACCGCCCTGCCCTGGTCTCACATTATCGCCTTTATGCTCTGAACCCAGAGGCAGCTTTGGCGTTTGTCGCCAAAGCCGAACCATTGCTTAGGGATCACCCGGATTTTTATGTCGAAATTCGTGACAATGTCCTACTCGCTTTTCGTCCCGGACGTGAGCTGGAGATCTCCGAAGGTATCCAGTTACTGCTTGAGTTCGTCGACCTGGCCGGGGGGGTGCGCGCCTCGACAGCGTCCGCGTAAGATCAGTTTGTCAGCTGCGCTTGGATTTTACCGGGGCGCGGGGTTTTGCTGTAGGGCCGGGCTGCGGCATAGTGATCAGTTTCGCGCCCCTGCCTAAGACGAACTCCTTGAAAGCCTGGGCCGCCGAGGAAAAGCGCTTTCCCTCTCGATGTACGACGTACCAATTCTTAAGGATGGGGAAACCCTCCACGTTTAGTAGCGCCAACCGTCCCAGTTTGAATTCCATATCTAGGGTATGTATCGAAACGATACCAAGTCCCAGCCCCGCCATAACCGCGTGTTTGATGGCTTCGTTGCGGCTCATCTCCATAGGCGTGGTCATGCTCTGGCCATGTTGCTCGAGGAAGCGCTCAATGGCGGTGCGCGTGCCCGATCCCCGTTCGCGCACAATAAAGTTTTCTTCCAGTAGCCTGTGTAAGGGGATGCGCCGGCTATGCACCAGGGGATGATCGGGGGGCGCAATAACCACGAGGGGATTGCTCATGAACGAGTCGGCCACGAGAGACATTCCCATTGGGGGGCTACCCATGATTGCCATATCGGGAATGTTGTCGTTCAACTGAAGTAGGATATCCTCCCGGTTCGTTACGTTCAGGCTAACGGTAATCCCGGCATGCTGCTTGCAAAATGCCGCAAGCAGATAGGGGGCAAAATACTTTGCGGTGCTGGTCACCGCGATGTTGAGGTTACCGCGTTGGATGCCCTTCATCTCCTCGAGCATCGTGCGTACGTCACTGAACTGCTGGGCAATGTTGCGGCTGAAAGCATACATTTCTTGGCCGGCCGCCGTGAGAAAAATTTTTTTGCCCATGTGCTCGAATAACGGCATGCCGACTTCGTCTTCTAGGTGCTTTATTTGGGTAGAAACCGCCGGTTGGGTGAGGTGGAGCTCCTCCGCTGCGCGGGTAAAACTAGAATGGCGCGCGACAGCTTCGAGCAGGTTGAGTTGCCTAAAAGTAAAATTCTTCATTTTTCCGGTCATCTTCTTCCCTCCTACTTTAGCAGTGGGTTATTTGCCATAATCCATTCATAATTATGAATGAAAATGATAATAACTATTAATTATTAATAATACAAATTTTTATTTATAGTCATGCAATGCCAAGCTTGGTAATCAGGCGACCATTTAATTAAGGCTTAGTCGAAGCAAAGGAGATTTGGGATGAGTGATAAAAAGTTTAGTGCAGGTGTTAAAGAATATCGACAGAACTATTGGATGCCGGATTATGTGCCGCTGGATACCGACCTTCTGGCGTGTTTCAAGATTACCCCGCAAGCGGGTGTGGATCGTGAAGAGGTCGCCGCCGCAGTGGCCGCCGAGTCCTCCACCGGTACTTGGACCACGGTGTGGACCGATTTATTGACCGACATGGATTACTACAAAGGTCGCGCCTATCGCATCGAAGATGTGCCGGGTGATGATACCTGCTTTTATGCGTTTGTAGCTTATCCGATTGACTTGTTCGAAGAAGGGTCGGTCGTCAACGTGTTTACTTCGCTGGTCGGCAACGTGTTCGGCTTTAAAGCCCTACGCGCGCTACGTCTCGAAGACGTGCGTTTCCCTATCGCTTATGTGAAAACCTGCGGCGGTCCGCCCCATGGCATTCAAGTCGAGCGCGACAAGATGAACAAGTACGGTCGCCCGCTTTTGGGTTGCACCATCAAGCCCAAGCTCGGTCTGTCGGCCAAGAACTACGGTCGCGCAGTATATGAAGTCCTGCGCGGTGGACTGGACTTCACCAAGGACGACGAGAACGTCAACAGCCAGCCGTTTATGCGTTGGCGTGATCGCTTTTTGTTCGTGCACGACGCCACCTTAAACGCTCAAGCGGAAACAGGCGAGCGCAAAGGTCATTACTTAAACGTCACCGCACCGACGCCGGAACAAATGTACCAACGCGCTGAGTTTGCCAAAGAAATCGGCGCACCGATCATCATGCATGACTATATCACCGGCGGTTTCTGCGCCAATACGGGCCTGGCCAACTGGTGCCGCGACAACGGCATGTTGCTGCACATACACCGCGCGATGCACGCCGTTATCGACCGCAACCCACACCACGGTATTCACTTCCGCGTGCTCGCAAAAATTCTGCGTCTGTCCGGCGGTGACCATCTGCACTCCGGAACCGTGGTCGGCAAACTGGAAGGCGACCGCGCCCCGACCTTAGGTTTCGTTGACTTGATGCGTGAGTCTTTCATTCCTGAAGACCGCGCGCGTGGCGTGTTTTTCGATCAAGACTGGGGCTCCATGCCCGGCGTCTTTCCGGTCGCGTCCGGCGGTATTCATGTTTGGCATATGCCTGCTTTGGTGAATATTTTCGGCGATGATTCGGTACTGCAATTCGGTGGCGGAACACTCGGCCATCCATGGGGTAATGCCGCCGGTGCGGCCGCAAACCGCGTCGCACTGGAAGCTTGCGTCGAAGCGCGCAACGAAGGCCGCGAAATTGAGAAAGAAGGTAAGGATATTCTTACCAATGCTGCCAAGGACAGTCCGGAGCTGAAAATTGCGATGGAAACCTGGAAAGAGATCAAGTTCGAGTTCGACACTGTGGACAAACTGGATGTGGTGAACCGTTAAATTTTTTTGGCGCAACACGTTAGCGTAAAAGAGGATAAAGAAAATGGCTGATATTCAAGATTACAAATCTACACCTAAGTATGAAACTTTTTCGTATCTGCCGGCCATGTCGCCGGAAAAGATGCGCCGTCAGGTCGCCTACGTCGTCGCTCAGGGCTGGAATCCAGCGATTGAGCACGTCGAGCCTGCGCGCAGCTTTAGCTACTACTGGTACATGTGGAAATTACCGATGTTTGGCGAACAATCCGTGGACGCCATCATCAATGAGTTAGAGGCTTGCCATCGCGCGCACCCCAACAATCACGTGCGTCTGATTGGCTATGATAATTACTCGCAAAGCCAAGGTAGCTCGTTCGTGGTATTCCGCGGGCGCTAATTAAATCTCAGGCAAATCGACACAGGCAGCTACAGTGAAACTGGAAGGATAAAAGCATGAGCGATGCGAACATAGGAAATCAAGGTTCCGCACCTACTGGCGCGAGTGGTCAATCGCTCGCGCGAGCGCGCCGTCAGGCAATGTCGCGTGGTGGAAAATCAGGTGCCGGGCACATGCCCAAGGCTAAGCCTGCGCCGCGCACGGTAATGCCTGCACAGGCACAGAAACCTGCGGCGGCGCAGACACCTGCACAGGCATCCACCCCTGCAAAAGCATCCCAGCCGTTGCGCCAAGCTCCCTTAATTACGCCACCACCTGCGGCGACAAACGCTGGTATTAAGAATAATACCGACGGCGAGGATTGCGATTGCACTCATGCTGCAGAAGCGCAGGCCTTAGAAGCAGTTTGTTCCCTAGTGGACGCCGATCCTTCTAGTCCGCCGAGCGTACGGCAAATGTGCCAAGATCGGCGCAAGGCGCTATCCCTTAATGGCAAGACTGCCCAGAAAAAATTTTCGATTCAAAAAAATGGCATGCGTCGCAACGGACAGCGCGGATACGCGGCAAATAATTTAAGCGGGCGCGCCGCCGCACAAGCGCGGCGCGAAGATCTGTGCGTAAACGGACGTGGCGACAATCCTGCTTGCCGTCCGTCAGGACGAATGCGTGCCACATCCGTACCCACTAAAGTGGAAGTGGGCAACACCCTAAGCGGCAATTCAGTCACCGGCACCCAAGTCGAGCGCAAAAACAAGATGACGGGCGTTCCGGGTAGTTGCCGGGTGATTACCGGTACCGAGTACATTGGTGCTGAACAATACATCCAATTATGTTCAATTACACCTCCGCCCTCGCCCGCCAAAGTCGGTACTGGCTCCACCACCCATAACCAACGCGTGAGCGGCACCCAAGTCGGGCGCAGCGTACAAGTAACGGGCGACGAATACGGCGCTTGTACGAATGTGACGGGTGACGAATATCTAAATACAGAACAATTCGCATCATTCTGCGGCACCAAACCCGCGGCCGGACCGGCCAAGGTAAGCGTCTTAGAAACCCAAAGAGGTCAGCGTGTCTCTGGCACCGAAGTGGGCCGCAGCCTGAAAGTGACCGGCGATGAACCCGGCGCTTGCTTAAAGTTAACTGGCAGCCAGTATTACCAGCCGGATCCTTCCGGTGCCGTGTGCCAGGGCAGCGGCGTACCACACAAAGTGAGCGTCATGAGTACCGTGCGCGAGCGCCCGGTCACGGGCACCGACGTGGCAGCGAGCGCCGCGGTGACTGGCAGCGAATATGGCGCCTGCAAAAGCGTAACCGGCACCGAATACGCCGGATTGCAACAATATCAAGCATGCAACCGTGATCCGGTTTTGACGCCGCAAAAGGTAAGCGTAATGAGGACCTGGCGGGACCTGCCGGTTTCCGGCACGACCGTCGAACACAACTCTAAAGTTTCCGGCGATGAATATGGCGCGTGCCAACCCATCTCCGGCACCCATTACGTGGGCCCCGGCCAATACACAGAAATTTGCGCGACGGATCGGATTACTGCATCTCGCGAACGGGTCGCCACGCCGCACGGCGCAGCCGGTGCGAGCATGACCGGCGTGGGTCTAGGGACAGAGCAAAAAGTCACTGGCAGCGCCCGAGGCGTGACGCAGCGCGTAAGTGGTTCGCCTTATTCAGATGATGCGCAGTATGCGGGATCCGCACCGGTGAATATGCAGCACCATCCTCTGACACGTGGCCCCGCGGATGGCAACGGACCAAATCGCAATTCTGCGCCCAATGGGGGCACGGAATCGCGGGTGCAAGGCAACTTCAGCGTCATTTCCCCGGCTCGCCAGGCACAAGCAAGTCAACTTAATCGCGTTACCGGCACCGCCTCGGGCACGGCGTCCGGGCGCATTACCGGCCCCGTGAATTTGGCCGCCGGCTTGGTTTCGGGTACGCCCGAGTTTCGCTATCGGGAAGATAATTTAGCCCCGGTGGCGACCGCAAAAGAATCGATGCCAACCCCCGCGCCACAATCCGACCGTGTCACTGGCGAAGGCCGTGAAGCAGGCTTCGCCATCACCGGCGCGGATTGGCAGCGCAGTAGTAGTATTACCGGCACCGAAGGGAATGCGGCGACACTACGTAATCCAACCAAACGTGGTGATGCCCGTGGCATGGCAATGCCATTTCCGGCGTTAAAAGATAGCGAACATGTGCCCGTGCCGCCAAGCAAAGTCACCGGCAGCAGCGGTAACACCACCGCCGGCTCCACGATCACTTACTCTGGTGGTGCACGCGGCTAAGCCATGAATACGCGCAACCGCTTAGGGCGCAACACCGGCCCACTGACTGGAGCTCGCCCTGCCCCGTTTGGGTTGGGGACGCCTGCCAGTGCGCTTCAAGGGCGACAGCCCCCAAGCTACGCTGCGGCCAGTCCGGCGGCGACCCAGCCCAACCCGGCGTGTGCCACGCAGAGCGGACGTTTATGCCGCCACCCGTTGACCAATGAATTAGAGAACCGTCGCCTCTTGGCGCACGAGCAAACCATCAAGCAACGTTTCACCAATATCGTACCGGTGTTAAAGCGCATTGCTGGGATGCAACATGCAGCGGATTTTGTTGAACAGGCACAAGCTGTCGCGACTCAAGAACTTGGCTTTAGCTTGCCTCAGCCGTTGCTTGATGATGCCTGGGCGACCGACCTCGATATGCGCGCCCTGTATGGCGAAAGTGTCTTCAGGACTTTACGTTTACTGGCTGAGCAAAC
>CAYYOS010000138.1:0-6538 GCA_964473355.1 uncultured Burkholderiales bacterium
GGCGATTCGCGGGTGTAGTTCAATGGCAGAACGAAAGCTTCCCAAGCTTTAGACGTGGGTTCGATCCCCATCACCCGCTCCATGATCGCTCATCTTGAAAAAAATCGGCAAACGAATTCTGATTGCAGTCAGCGTGCTGGTGACGCTTTTTATCACCGCGATTGTCATCTATGCGCTAACCTTTAATCCCAATGACTATAAGCCGCAAATCGTCCATTTGGTTCAAGAAAAAAAACAGCGTACGCTTACGCTGGATGGCGACATTAAGTTACTTTTTTTCCCTAAATTAGGCGTTGATCTCGGCAGAAGTTGGATTAGCGAAAAAAATGGTGATCGCCAGTTTGCCAGTTTGCAACACGCCCGCTTTTATTTTTCTTGGCTGCCACTACTAAGGCGCCAAGTTGTAATAGACGGCATAAACCTGGAAGGGCTGGGCGCAATCCTGGTGCGCCATCCGGATGGCGCTACGAACTTTGCAGATTTGTTGGAAAAAGAAGCGAGTAGCTGGCTGAAGTTTGATTTGCGAACTTTAAAATTGACGCATGGGCTTTTGGTATTTGAGGACAAACTCGCCGAGCGCAAAGCCGTGCTTTCGGATATCGAGCTAAAATATCGTCCTCAGCAAGACATTACGCTCACTTCAAAGCTAAGCGTAGATCGTCCCGACGCAAATCTTAATTGGAAACTAACCAGTGCCGTGGCAACGACGCATGATGGGTGGATCGGTTTAACCGGGCTGAAGCTGAACATGCTGGGGCGCGTGGAAAAACTATCGGACCTGGACGTACAACTCCTGGGCGATTTTAGCGGGCGCCTCAGTGCTGGCGAAATATCCGCGAAACAACTCGGCCTAACGGCAAAGGGCAATTGGTCATCGAAGGATTTTTCAGTCAACGCCAAGTTGCCAGTTTTGCAGTTAGCTGCAAACGAATTTTTCTTAGGCCAGCTACATGTGGAATCAACCATGAACAACGCTCAGAACACTTTCAACTTGAGCGCGCATGTACCGGTCTTACGTGGCAGCAAAAATACGCCGGTCACGGCCACCGCCAAATTCGATTGGCGCGGCCGTCAGGACAAAGTTAATTTTTCTGGGGAGGCGACAACAGCATTTGTCCTCGATCTTACCCAGCAGGCAATCGATTTTCAGAAGGTTTTCGCACGTTTAGATGTAAAAGAACCACGCCGTTTAAAGTTACCGGTGGTGTTGCAGCTTGACGGGCAGGGCCGAATACAGTGGCAACCGTTTTCCGGCACGCTAAACCTAAAGGGCGCACTCGATGAGAGCCTATTGCAAGCCGTCGCCAGCGCGAGTGGTGCGCCGCGGCGGTATCAATTCGATATGCGAATTAATCAAATTAATCTAGATCGCTATCTTAAGCCTGGTGCCGACAGCGCCGGGGCATCTAACGAATGGCAGCTCTCGAGTTTAAAAGACGTCAATGCAGCTGGGGATATTCGCATCGGTCAACTGACTTATGGCCAAACGCGGGCCAACAACGTAATAATCAAAGTACAGTAATGGAATTTTCCCAAAGGCTCATTCACTGGCAAAAAAAATCCGGGCGGCATCACCTACCGTGGAGCTTAAGCCGGGACCCTTATGCCATTTGGGTTTCCGAAATTATGTTGCAGCAAACCCAGGTGGCCACCGTGCTGCCCTATTATCAGCGGTTTATGGCGCACTTCCCGGATTTACAGCAATTAGCGCTGGCCCCGGAAGACGAGGTTCTGGCTTGCTGGAGCGGCCTTGGATATTACACGCGGGCGCGAAATTTACAGCGTGCGGCAAAAATGATCGTGACGACATGGGGGGGCATTTTTCCGCAAGACATCGCCGCCGTGCAGAGCTTGCCTGGCATCGGACGTTCCACCGCTGCCGCAATTTGCGCGTTTGCATTTGGCCAGCGACATGCCATTTTGGATGGCAACGTGAAACGGGTGCTGGCTCGCTGTTTTGGTATTCCCGGGGATGTGAAACAAAGAAAAACCGAAATAAGTCTATGGCAAAAAGCTGAACAATTGTTGCCCGACCAGCATATTGAAATTTACACCCAAGCCCTAATGGATTTAGGGGCGGGAATTTGCACGCGTAACACGCCCCGTTGCAGCGAATGCCCCGTAAATACATTTTGCTATGCATACTTAAACGACAGCACCGGCGCCTTCCCTCAGCGCGCAACCCGTAAGCCCTTGCCCAGCAAAGAAACCACGATGTTAATCTTGTTAAATCACGGTGAAGTGTTGCTGCGAAAACGTCCCCCCAGCGGCATTTGGGGTGGATTGTGGAGTTTTCCGGAATTACCTAGCGATGCCGATTTGATCGCTCACTGCGCGCAAGAATTCGGCACCCAAGTGGAATGGTGTGATACCCTACCGCGCTTCACCCATATTTTTACCCATTTTAAGCAACATATTTCTCCACAGATTTTAAACGTGACCGATACGCAATTACGCATTAATCAAAAAGACGACGCCTGGCTTACATTAGAAAAGGCCGAGGTAGCACCAATACCCACGCCGGTCCGCAAATTGCTGGCCGAATTAGCGAAGTGGCAACGAACTCATGCAAGCTAAACTGTTTCTTTGCGGCATCCTATTGTTGGCGCTGAGCGCGTGTGGCCCAGCAGCCACTCCAAAGTCACCCTTTAAGTCCACGGATATTACGGGTGCAACTTTTGCACGGGATTTTCAACTCACCGATCACAATCTTAAGCGCCGCAACCTCAGTGATTTTAAGGGAAAAGTGGTCATGCTCTTTTTTGGCTATACCCACTGCCCCGACGTGTGTCCGATTACTTTATCGGAGTTTGCGACGGCCTTGAAAAAACTGGGGGCGGACGCTAATAAGGTCCAGGTTTTATTTGTAACGCTGGATCCGCAGCGCGATACGCCGGCGCTTTTAGCGCAATATGTACCCGCGTTCAATCCCAGTTTTCTTGGGCTGTTCGGTAGCGACGCCGAAACGAAAGCGGTCGCGCAGGAATTTAAAATCGTCTATCAAAAAAACATCCCGGAACCTGCTAAGGCTGGCTACACGTTGGATCATTCGGCGGGGAGTTTTGTATTTGATCAATCCGGAAAGGTACGTTTACTTATGCCCTACGGGCTAAGTAGCGAGCTAATTGCCGAAGATCTGAAAACACTGTTGCGGGAGCCCTAAATCGCAAATGGCGGTGCAGAGTCTGTGCCGCGGCATAACCCGTTCGTTTCGGCCTTAATCCCTACTCGCTTAGCCACCCCTGTGCTAAGCTTTTTATATTCTTTAGCGGATCTGCAGCATGAAATCTATTAAAGTTACCGACGTCGGTCAAATAAAAAACGAATTAAACAAATATAAAAAAGGCAAGAAACTGGATATACGCCAGTTTAATCAAGTTGCTCGACTGGCTTGGCTGGGTAAAATCGTCATGATGCCCTTAGATTTGGAAGACCCGGATTGCGCGGCTTTTCTGTTATATCTCGAACACCCTGAAGGGTTGGCGGCGCACTTCTTAACCCTGGATGAAGATTTGATGTCACGAATCCACATTCTTGACGGCGAACAGGCGAACTATATCGCGGAAATATTAAAGGAAGGCATGGAAGCGCGCGTTGCAGATTTAAAAAATTTAAACCAGCGTGACTTCTATTTCGATAAGTTTTATAAACCTGACGACGCTTGAGTTTCTATAAAACTTTAGGCGCGTCGGTTAGCTGCAGCTCCTAAATGAGAGCGCGATGGATAGACGTCGGCTTAAGCGCGCCCGCGCTATTTCATGCGAGTTATGTGGGCTTGGCTGAAGTCCAGGATGGCGATGCGCTTCCTATCGTGCTGTGGGGCAGAACGCCTGCCCATTTTTGCCTAGGGGCTACACAATCGGCCGCCATAGAACTTAACCCCGACTTAAGTGTACCAGTTTGCCAGCGCCCACTAGGTGGCGGGGCGGTGTGGTTAGATGAAAATCAATACTGCTACGTGTTGGTTGCACCGCAGGCGCTCCTTCCTCGCTCGCCGCGCGATTGGTTCCAAGGTGCATTGGCCCCCGCCGTTGCTACTTACAATGATTTTGCGTTGAAGGCAATGCAAGTCGAGCACGACATTTGGTTGAATGGAAAAAAAATTGGTGGTAGCGGTGCTGCTTCCATTAATCATTGCGGCGTGATTGCCAGCAGCTTTTTAATGCATTTCCCTGCTGAGCAATTTGCGGATTGTATGCGTGCGCCGAATGCCGCTTTTCGCCAGGCTCTGGTGGACGGATTAAAAGACGCAATGACGGATTGGGGGAGCCACCAAACGCCCCCGGATGAAGCCACCCTTGCTCGGGTTTTTCAAGCTAGGCTGGAGGCTGAGCTGGGATGGCGTTGTGAGCCCTCAAATTTTTCCCCGGTCGAACTTGCAGCGCGCAATGACGCCCTAGAGGACGTGACGTCTTTGCAAGAAGACTCGATAGCCACAACGAGACGGAAAATTAAACTGAATGCGCGGATGTTTTTAAATGAAAGAAAATTTGGCCAAGACTGGGTGCGCATCGTTACCGTGGGAACCAAAATTCAAGCGCTGGAATTATCAATTAATTTACCCCCTATGCTTAGCGCGGGACTGATTAATTTGGACGTGAATGAGGCGACGCTAACTGAGCGCCTGAGTTTGTCCTTAGCGCCTCAAGAGGCCCGCCATTGGGCTCAACTTATTTACCAAACCGCATGGGATGACTAACCCCACCATCGCCGATCGGTTGCAGCGTAAATTTATCGTGATGAGTACGGACGATACGCTGCTTGCCGCACTGCGGGCAGCTTTGCCCCCGGCGTGGCAAATGGTCGAGGCATTGAGCTTGGAGGATATTGGCGGGTTTCAAGATGTATTGCTACATCGTTTTGTGTTTCTTGATTTAGATGAATATGAGCGGTTCGATCCACTGGAAGTGATACGCGAAATGCGTATGGAACTCATGTTAAACGTGCCGATTTTTTGCTTCGGCGGACAAAAAGATGTGCGCGATGAAGCAAGGATGTCCCGCGCCGATCGTTTTTTTGAGCGCGACCAAATGGTCGAGCAAATGAAAATATTTTGTCACCAATACCGCTGGGGCGACTAGTTACGGCATACCCCTGGATTATGAGGTAGCTACATTCTGTGGTTACTTACCCAACTTCTTTAATTGTTCGTTCAGTTTCGCCAAGAGCGATGTAAAATCCGCAACGCGGTTTTTTTCTTGTACGACGACGGCTTCGGGCGCGCGCGCAATGAATCCTTCGTTGCTAAGTTTGGCCTGAGCTTTTTGTATTTCCTGCGAGACCCGCGCGATTTCTTTTTCTATACGCAAGCGCTCGCTATCTTTGTCGATCGTAATTTGCAGCAATAGTCTAAATTCACCGACGTTGGCAATGGGTGCGTCGCTATCGGTAACGCTTTCCACGATGCTCACCTCGCTTACTTTAGCAAGTGGGGTAAGGTAGGGAATCAAAGCACGTAGCGTATCGGCGTTACCCATTGCCAACAAAGGCACGCGCAGCGCCGGTGAAATATTCATTTCCCCGCGCAGGGCACGACAGGCATTCACCATTTCTTTTAAAAGCTGAATTTGCGCCTGAGCAGAGGCATCGATCTTAGTTAGATCCGGAACGGGATAAACGGCGATCATAATACTTTCGCCGGTTTTTCCACTTAGCGGCACGACTTTTTGCCACAGCTCTTCGGTGATAAAAGGAATCAGCGGGTGCGCCAGGCGCAAAGTGGTTTCTAAAACGCGCACCAGCGTGCGGCGGGTGCCGCGTTGGTTTTCCGCTGTTCCGGCGTTGAGCTGAACCTTAGCCAGTTCAACGTACCAATCACAATATTCATCCCACACAAATTCGTAAATCGCGCGTGCGGCCAGATCAAACCGATATTGCTCTAAGGCCTCTATCGTCGCGGTTTCCGCTTCCTGGAGGCGACCGATAATCCATTTATCCGCAAAGCTTAAGTGAACGGGCAGCGCTTCATCCAAGCCCACGTCTTGGCCCTCGACATTCATCAACACAAAGCGTGTGGCGTTCCACAATTTATTGCAAAAATTCCGGTAGCCTTCGCAGCGGTTTAAGTCAAATTTGATATCTCGCCCGTGCGTTGCTAGGCTTGCTAAGGTAAATCGCAAAGCGTCCACGCCGAAAGCAGGTATGCCTTTAGGGAATTGCTGCTTAGTGGCCGCTGCGATTTTTGGCGCTTGTTTGGGATCCATCAAGTTACTGGTGCGTTTGTCTAATAAGTCAGCCAGGCTTATCCCATCGATTAAATCTATCGGGTCTAAAACATTGCCCTTAGATTTGCTCATTTTTTGACCTTCGGCATCGCGTATGAGCCCGGTAACATACACATCGCGAAATGGAATTTGTCCGGTGAAATGTAAGGACATCATTACCATGCGCGCCACCCAGAAAAATATAATGTCAAAGCCGGTGACCAAAACTGAGGTCGGTAAAAACTTTTTATAGGCTGCCGTTTCCTCCGGCCAGCCTAACGTGGAAAATGGCCACAATGCTGAGGAAAACCAAGTGTCCAGTACGTCCGGGTCTT
>CAYYOS010000139.1:0-6393 GCA_964473355.1 uncultured Burkholderiales bacterium
AAAAAGGCGTGATGGAGTTTTTGCTGATCAATCATCCGCTAGATTGCCCCATTTGTGATCAAGGCGGGGAGTGCCAGCTACAAGATTTAGCAGTTGGATTTGGCGGCTCTAATTCTCGCTACACCGAACTAAAGCGTGTAGTTCCCAACAAAGATTTAGGCCCGCTAATTGCGACGGATATGACGCGCTGCATACACTGCACGCGCTGCGTGCGTTTTGGGCAAGAAATCGGCGGCATGATGGAGCTGGGTATGACCGCCCGCGGCGAATTTTCGGAAATTGGCACCTATGTTGCACGCACTGTGAATTCTGAGTTGTCCGGCAACATGATCGATTTGTGTCCCGTGGGCGCCCTGACCTCTAAACCTTTTCGCTACACGGCCCGGCCCTGGGAATTATCGCGGCGAGTATCGATTAGCCCGCATTGCGGTCTAGGCGCAAACCTTATTGTGCAGGTCAAACAAAATCGCGTAATGCGCGTATTACCGCGCGAGAACGAAGCCATTAACGAGTGCTGGCTGTCGGATAAGGACCGCTTCTCCTACGAAGGCTTAAACTCTGAGGCGCGCCTGACAACCCCCATGATCAAACAAGATGGGCAGTGGCAGGAGTGTGATTGGCAAGTTGCATTGGAATATGTGACCCACGGTTTAAAAGACATACGCGAGAAATATGGGGCCGATGCCATCGGTGCGCTCGCTAGCCCACACAGCACTCTGGAAGAATTATTTTTACTGCAAAAACTGATGCGTGGACTGGGCAGCGGCAATATCGATTATCGATTACGCCAGTCCGATTTCTCTGCAGATGAGGTGAATACCGGAGCACCGTGGTTAGGCATGGAAATTGAGGAATTAGAATCGCTTGATCGGATTCTGATTATTGGCAGCAATCTGCGTCAGGATCACCCGCTTTTAGCGCATCGTTTTCGCGTCGCGGTGAAAGCCGGCGCGGAGCTCTGTTTAGTGAATTTTACTGACGATAATCTCTTAACTCGCGTAACGCATTCCATCATTGTCGGTCCGGCGGGTATAGCGGAGGTATTGCAACAAATTCATGCCGGCCTAACCGGCGGAAACTTAGAAAAAGCCACCGCCGATGTATCGCGTGCTATCGCCAAGAGTCTTGCACAAGGTGAGAAGGTCGGTATATTTTTGGGTAATCAAGCGCAACATCATCCACAATTTGCGCAACTTCAGTTAGCCGCCCAGGAGATCGCCGATGCCTGCAAGGGCCGTCTGGGGTTTTTAGGTGAGGCCGCAAATACAGTGGGGGCACACCTCGCCGGGGCCATACCGATGAAGGGCCCATTGGGTGCACCGGCTAAGACCGGTATGAATGTGGCTGCCATGCTGGCTGAGCCGCGCCGCGCTTACGTTTTACTGGGCGTTGAACCGGAGCTAGATACCTACAACTCGTTTGCTGCCAGCAAAGCGATGAAAGCTGCCGACATGGTGATCGCCATGAGTGCGTACCGGCACCACGGGCTAGACTACGCCGACGTGATGTTGCCCATTGCGCCTTTTACTGAGACCTCCGGCAGTTTTGTTAATACCAGCGGTCGTTTGCAAAGTTTTAATGCTGTCGTAAAACCGTTAAAAGATACCCGCCCTGCATGGAAGGTGATTCGTGTTTTGGGCAATCTTTTAGAGCTAAGCGGATTTAACCACGAGAGCAGCGAAGCGGTACGCCAGGAATTACTGGGCGGCCACGTTGCTTTAAACCAATTTTGCAACAATAAAACTACGCAATCGGCTTCCCCAATTACCCAGCCGCATGCTAGCTTGCGTCGCATCGGGGAGGTACCGATATATCACGCTGATGCTATCGTGCGACGGGCCGACTCGTTGCAACACACCCACGCTGCGGCGCTGTTCGCCACGATGCACTCCAGCACTCTACAAAAACTTGGCGGTGCCCCGGGCGCTCGTGTTTTGCTGCGGCAAGGTGAGGGCACCGCCATAGTAAGTGTTGCTACGGACGATACACTGCCGCTCGAGTGCGTGCGCGTACCGGGCAGTCATCCCTTAACCACGGGCTTGGGTGATTTGTTCGGCGAGATATCCGTAGAGCTGGCGCCATGAACGCCGTCACCGATTTCTTTGGCCCAACTTGGCCTGCCGTGTGGAGCCTGGCAAAAATTTTAGCGATCATCGTGCCACTGCTTTTAACGGTAGCTTATTTATTGTTTGCGGAGCGCCGAATCATCGGCGCTATGCAAGTGCGCATCGGGCCAAATCGCGTTGGCCCGGGAGGCTGGCTGCAACCAATAGCCGACGTTCTAAAACTATTATTAAAAGAAATTATCATTCCCTCCGGTGCAAACAAATTTTTGTTTGTATTGGCGCCGGTATTAACGGTTGCGCCCGCCTTGCTAGCCTGGGCCGTCATCCCCTTCAGCCCGGAAGTGGTACTCGCTAATGTGGATGCGAGCTTGCTTTTTATTTTGGCGATTACCTCCATGGGCGTTTATGGCGTGATTATCGCCGGCTGGGCCTCCAATTCGAAGTATGCCTTCTTAGGTTCACTGCGTTCGGCGGCGCAAATCGTTTCATATGAAATTGCGATGGGTTTTGCCTTAGTCGGTGTGTTGCTCATGGGGGAAAGTCTAAATCTCGTAGAAATTGTTAATCACCAGCGCGGCGACTGGGGTTTGTTGAACTGGTTTTGGTTGCCTTTGTTTCCACTATTTTTAGTGTATTTGATATCGGGCGTAGCAGAGACCAATCGCGCGCCATTTGACGTAGCAGAAGGTGAGTCTGAGATCGTCGCGGGGTTTCACGTTGAATATTCGGGCATGGCCTTCGCCATGTTCTTTCTGGCTGAATACACCAATATGATATTAATTGCCACGCTGACAAGCTTACTTTTCTTAGGCGGCTGGCTACCCCCGGTGGATATCGCGCCCTTTAATTGGCTGCCTTCTTTTGTATGGCTGGCGCTTAAAGTTGCCTTTGTTCTGTTTTTATTTTTATGGTTTCGCGCTACCTTTCCGCGTTACCGTTATGACCAGCTTATGCGTCTAGGCTGGAAGGTATTTATTCCGGTGACTTTAATTTGGATAATTGTAGTAGGCGCAGTAATGCAGCCACCCTTACGCTCGTGGTTTCCGATTTGGTTTCACTAAAACCTAGAAACGACAGTTGATCGCTCATTACTTTATGCGAACGCCCATGTACACTAACTTTAATCGATACTTAAGCTTGTTACTAAAAGGTGAGACCGCTACACCCCCAATTGCACCTTTTTCAAGCCGCCTGACGTCGTTGCTCCTCCTTGCAGGGGCGCCCCGAAGCGTGGCCCGAGGGACCCGCGAAGCGGGATCGGGCAGCGGAGGGGATGCCCTGACCGCGTTTTATCCCAGGTCGCAGGCATCCCGCTTAGGGGTCGCACCTTCCTTACGGAAGGTACTGCTCCTCCCTAAGCGGTCGCACCCTGCCGCGTCGTCTCGCCTAGCCAGCCAGCTTGAAAAAGGCACACTTGGGGGTGCCCAACTGCCGTTTCTAGGTTCAACATGAAAAACATTAAAAATTTCTTTTCTAGTTTTTTGTTGTTTGAGTTGCTCAAAGGTATGGCGCTAACTGGCCGGCATTTATTTGCGCGGAAGATAACGGTGCAGTTTCCGGAAGAGCGCACGCCGCAGTCGCCACGTTTCCGTGGTTTACATGCGTTACGGCGCTATCCCAATGGTGAGGAGCGCTGCATTGCGTGCAAGCTATGTGAGGCGGTCTGTCCAGCCTTGGCGATCACCATTGAATCAGAGCAACGAGAAGACGGCACGCGGCGTACCACTCGCTATGATATAGACTTGGTCAAATGCATTTTTTGCGGCTTTTGCGAGGAATCCTGTCCTGTAGATTCCATAGTGGAAACGCGGATTCTAGACTATCACGGCGAGCAACGCGGAGACCTATATTTCACCAAACCCATGTTGCTGGCTATCGGCGATAAATATGAGGCGCAAATTGCAAAAGATCGGGAGCAAGATGCAGCCTACCGCTAGCGAACTTAACTAATTATGGATTTTACAACTTTCGTTTTTTATTTTTTCGCCGCCATTCTACTTTTTGCCGGCGCGCGTGTTATCACGGCAAAAAATCCGGTGCACGCCGCACTGTTCTTGGTGTTGGCTTTTTTTACGGCCGCCGCCTTATGGCTGATGTTGGAGGCCGAATTCTTGGCAATTACCCTGGTGCTGGTCTATGTGGGTGCAGTCATGGTGTTATTTTTGTTTGTCGTTATGATGCTGGACCTCAATTTAGCGAAATTGCGTGAAGGCTTCTGGGACTATTTGCCCCTAGCTGCCGTGGTGGCCGTCTTGATGGTGATTGAAATGGCTATTATTCTCGGTGGCCGCCAATTTGGCCTAGGCGCGGTTGCCGCTCCTTTACCGCGTGACGCCGCTTATAGCAACACTAAGGAATTAGGAAGACTGCTTTATACCGATTATGTTTATCCATTTGAAATCGCGTCTGTCATTTTGTTGGTGGCAATTATTGCCGCGATTGCTTTAACCATGCGTAAGCGCAAGGGCACTAAATACCAAAATCCGGGAAAACAGGTTGAAGTCCAGCGCGCGGATCGCGTTCGCATGGTTTCTATGCCCTCCGAGAAAAAGCGGGATTTATAAAATTAATTAGGAGATTTCAGTGGTGTCGTTATCCCATTACCTAGTATTGGGCGCCTTATTGTTCTCTTTGGGCGTACTGGGTATTTTTTTGAATCGCAAAAATGTCATTATTTTACTCATGGCCATTGAGCTGATGTTGCTCGCGGTTAATTTGAACTTTGTGGCCTTCTCGCATTACCTGCAAGACATCTCCGGGCAGATTTTCGTCTTTTTTATTTTAACGGTAGCCGCGGCCGAATCCGCCATCGGGCTTGCCATTTTAGTGGTGTTGTTTAGAAATTTAAATACCATCAATGTCGACGATTTGGGAAAACTAAAAGGGTAGGTCAGGTACACATGTTGGCAATGCAAAAACTCTATCTATTAGTTCCTTTGGCGCCCTTAGCGGGCGCCATTGTCGTCGGTCTTTTCGGCTGGGCCATTGGTCGTACAGCCGCACACTGGACGGCAATTTTAGGTGTAGCCATAGCCTTTATCGCTTCTGTGGTTATTTTTCAGGATGTATCCAAGGGGCCGGACCACCACTTTAACGGTGCAGTTTATACTTGGCTTACCTCGGGCGATATGCGCTTTGAGATCGGTTTTCTAATCGATAAACTTTCTGCTTCCATGATGGTAGTGGTGACGTTTGTGTCGTTGATGGTGCACATTTATACCATCGGCTATATGCGGGATGACCCCGGGTATACGCGTTTTTTCAGTTACATCGCGCTTTTTACTTTTTCCATGCTGATGCTGGTCATGTCTAATAACTTCCTGCAATTATTTTTTGGCTGGGAAGCGGTCGGCGTGGTGTCCTACCTTTTGATCGGGTTTTGGTTCACCCGGCCCAGCGCAATTTATGCGAATCTCAAAGCCTTCCTGGTCAATCGCGTCGGCGATTTCGGGTTTTTGTTGGGCATAGGCATGGTGTTGGCTTATTTCGGCACGCTGGACTATCAAACTGTTTTTGACAATGCGCCGCGCCTCGCGCCACAAACCGTGACGCTGATTCCAGGCCAAGAGTGGGCGTTAATGTCGGTGACCTGCATTTTATTATTTATAGGCGCTATGGGAAAATCCGCGCAGTTCCCGCTGCACGTTTGGTTACCGGATTCCATGGAGGGCCCCACGCCCATTTCAGCCTTAATCCACGCTGCAACAATGGTCACCGCCGGCATCTTTATGGTCGCTCGGATGTCGCCGTTATTCGAGTTATCCGAAACGGCGCTGTCCGTCGTGATTGTGATAGGCGCAATTACCGCGTTGTTTATGGCTTTTTTAGGCTTGATTCAAAATGACATTAAACGCGTAGTGGCGTATTCCACTTTATCGCAACTGGGTTATATGACGGTAGCTTTGGGCGCCTCCGCCTACGCGGCGGGAATCTTTCACTTAATGACCCATGCGTTTTTCAAGGCCTTGTTGTTCTTGGCGGCGGGCTCCGTCATTATTGCCATGCATCACGAGCAAGATATGCGAAAGATGGGCGGCCTACGTAAGTATTTACCCATCACTTATTGGACGACGGTTATCGGATCGTTAGCGCTGGCCGGCATCCCGCCTTTTGCGGGGTTCTTTTCTAAGGACGCGATCATCGAAGCGGTGCATGCTTCCACCATTCCGGGTGCCGGCTTTGCCTACGCTGCGGTAATGATAGGCGTGTTTGTCACCGCATTTTATTCATTCCGATTGTTGTTTATGACTTTCCACGGTAAGCCACGCATGGACGAGCACACGCGCCATCACTTGCATGAATCTCCCTGGATGGTTACGCCGCTGGT
>CAYYOS010000140.1:0-6249 GCA_964473355.1 uncultured Burkholderiales bacterium
ATGTATGAGGGTCTCGCCATAATTGATTTGGTTTGGGACGCCGCCAGTTAAAAGGGCGGGACGCTATGCCAACTGCAAATGCTGGTTAATAATCGCGGCGGGCGCATCCTCAGCCCGCGGAAAGCTAACAAATTCCCAGGCTTCCCCATCGGCAAGTAAATACTGCAGCAGTCGATTGTTTAGTGCGTGACCGGATTTATGTGCGCTAAAGGCACCAATGAGCGCGTGGCCTAAAAGATAGAGATCACCGATAGCGTCTAAAGCTTTGTGGCGAACAAACTCATCTTCATAACGCAGCCCGTCACTATTTAATATTCTAAACTCATCCATGACGATGGCGTTGTCAAGATTGCCACCTAACGCCAGCCCTTGCGCGCGCAAGGATTCTACTTCTTGCATGAATCCAAAGGTGCGCGCGCGGCTCACCTCTTTGACAAAGGAAGTGGTGGCAAAATCAACCGTCACCGATTGGCTAGTTTTTTCAAAAACCGGGTGTTGAAAATCAATACTGAACTGTACTTTAAAACCATGATAAGGATCGAAACGCACCCACCTATCCGCCTCCATTACCCGCAGTGGCTTTTTTATGCGTATAAATTTTTTAGCGGCCGGTTGCTCCTCTATGCCCGCCGACTGCAGCAAGAACACGAAAGGTCCGGCGCTGCCATCCATAATTGGCACTTCCGGAGCAGTTAAATCCACGTACGCGTTGTCCACGCCCAAACCCGCGAAGGCCGACATCAAATGCTCCACCGTTGCCACTTTTACGCCTTTGACATCCAAAGTGGATGATAAACGGGTATCACCGACGTGCTGCGGGCTGGCCTTGATTTCAACGGGGGAATCCAAATCAATACGGCGAAAGACAATACCCGTATTAATCGCGGCGGGGCGCAAAGTCATATACACCTTCTTCCCGGTATGTAAGCCAATACCGGTCGCGTGTATCATGTTTTTCAGCGTACGCTGCTTAATCATTGAAAATCAGAGCCTTAAAATTTTTGCAGTCTAGCATAAAGTCGCGGGCTAGCCTAGCCCGCGCGTTAATCCGCCTGTTTGCGTAAAAAAGCCGGTATATCCAAGAGTTCCACGCCGGATTGTTTCATTGCTTCAATTTGCGCATCACGGCGCCGTCTCATTACCGCGGGTTGCTCTAAAACCGCATAGTCTATGGTTTCTCCAGGCAAACTGTCGGTACCGGTCTTAACGATAGTAAGTGGTTTCGCTTGGTTGCGTGCAGTGGGGTGGCCTAAGCCGGTGGCAACCATAGTCACACGCAAATCGTCATGCATATTTTCATCGATCACGGTGCCCACGATGACAGTGGCGTCATCAGCAGTAAAGGATTTAATCGCCTTCATCACATCATGCACCTCTTTCATCTTTAGACTGGAGCTCGCTGTGATGTTCACCAAAACGCCGCGTGCCCCGGCTAAATTCACGTCTTCTAGTAGCGGGCTGGAAACAGCTTGCTCCGCGGCGATCCGAGCGCGTTCGTGGCCGGATGAAAAGCTTGAGCCCATCATGGCCATGCCCATCTCCGACATAACGGTTTTCACGTCGGCGAAATCCACATTCACCAACCCCGGGCAATTAATGACTTCGGCTATCCCGGCGACTGCGCCATGCAACACATTATTTGCGGCTTTAAATGCATCTAACATACTCACTTCTTCGCCCAACACTTGCATGAGCTTTTCGTTGGGGATAACAATTAGGGAGTCTACATGTTGCGCCAAAGCTTCAATGCCAGCATCCGCTATTGATACACGTTTGCCTTCAAAAGCAAAAGGTTTGGTCACCACGGCGACGGTTAGCACGCCCAGTTCCCGCGCTATCTCCGCAACCACGGGCGCGGCGCCCGTGCCGGTGCCACCACCCATGCCCGCCGTAATAAAAAGCATATCCGCGCCTTCTATCAATTCCGCAATTCTTTCGCGGTCTTCCAGAGCGGATTGACGACCAACTTCCGGATTCGCGCCCGCACCTAAACCTTTGGTTACATCTCCACCCAATTGTAACACCACTTTCGCGCGGCTTTTCTTTAAGGCCTGTACGTCGGTATTGGCACAAATAAATTCTACGCCCTCTACCCCCTGCCCCAACATATGATCAATTGCATTGCCGCCGCAGCCGCCTACACCAATCACTTTAATAATGGCTTCTTGTGGTTCATTATCGAGTATTTCAAACATAATAGTCTCCTAGAAAATAGAATTAAAAACTGCCCTTAAACCAACTTTTCATCTTTTCAAACAATTGCTGCATGGTCGTCGTTTGTGCTTGCGTCAATTGATTTCTTTGAAATTGTTCTTTCCCTGATATTAATAAGCCCACACCCGTGGAAAACCGTGGGTTGCGTACCACTTCTGACAAACCGCCTATGTACTGTGGCGTGCCCAAACGCACCGGCATATGGAAAACCTCTTCACCCAGTTCCACCATGCCGCGCATGACGCTGCTGCCACCGGTTAACACAATGCCGGAGGACATTAGGTCTTCGAATCCGCTACGCCGTAATTCGGCTTGCACCAGCGAATACAATTCTTCGATCCGAGGTTCTATTACTTCCGCTAAGGTCTGCCGAGAAAGTTGGCGGGCGCCGCGATCGCCCACACCCGGCACTTCCACGCTTTCGTTCGCATCGGCTAATTGCCGCAAGGCGCAACCGTAGCGACACTTGATATCCTCGGCGTCTTTGGTTGGGGTCCTTAATGCCATAGCGATGTCGTTAGTAATTTGGTCGCCGGCAATAGGAATCACGGCAGTTAAACGGATGGCCCCATGGGTGAAAACGGCAATATCGGTGGTGCCGCCGCCGATATCGATTAAGCACACGCCCAAATCTTTTTCGTCATCGGATAACACCGCCAGACTGGACGCCAGTGGTTGTAAAATTAAATCCTGCACCGCGAGTCCGCAGCGCTTCACGCATTTCACGATATTTTGTGCTGCACTCACGGCACCGGTAACAATATGTACTTTTACTTCCAGCCGAACGCCGCTCATACCCAAAGGCTCACGCACGTCTTCTTGGCCATCGATAATGAATTCTTGGGTGAGGATGTGGAGAATTTGTTGATCCAAGGGAATGTTCACCGCGCGCGCGGTTTCAATGACCCGATCAACGTCAGCTTGGCTTACTTCTTTATCTTTTATCGCTACCATGCCATGCGAATTGAGGCTGCGTATGTGACTACCCGCAATGCCGGTATACACCTCGCGAATTTTGCAATCGGCCATCAACTCTGCTTCCTCTAAGGCGCGCTGAATGGCGTTGACCGTCGATTCAATATTCACCACCACGCCTTTTTTCAAGCCCCGTGACGCATGTTGGCCCATGCCGATAATCTCCATGCGGCCATCTGCCAATATCTCGGCGACAATGGCCACAATTTTGGAGGTGCCTATATCCAAACCGACAATTAAATTCTTTTGTTCTTTTGGTTTTTTCATCTCAACCTTTGGTGAAACGCACAGCAAAACCGTTGGCGTAACGCAAATCGGCGTAAGCCATGGACTCCACTGGAATCCCAGAATCCAAGGAAGCTTGCACAAATTTTTTCAAGCGCGCTTCCATGCCGGTGCGGCCCAATTCTAAAATTAGCCCGTTATCCAAACGTACTCGCCATCCGTAACGTGGTGTTAATAAGACGTGCATGGGTGTTAAGTCCAGCGATTCCAATAAGCGCTTAAATAGCTGGTAATGCTGGGCAATGCTGGCGGCGTATTGCGGCGGCCCCATGAAAATCGGCAATTCATCGTCCAACTCATCCAGATTAGCGAGGAAGCGTTCGCCGTGGTTGTTAACGAGGCCATTGGTATCCCATCTTGCCAAAGCTTGCTGTTCTTCTATTTTTATAACTAAAGTGCCCGGCCACACGCGCTGAATTTCCACGCGTCGTACCCACGGTAAGCCGCGCAAACGCACTTGGATTTTGTTTAAATCGACGGTAAAAAAATTACCGGTGATGGCGTGTGCGGCGCTGGCATGAATATCTTTTTTCGTTAAATGCGTAAGCTCGCCCTGCACCTCAATTTTTGACAAAGGCAATATCGCCGGCCGACTAAATAGATAAATCGCCGCGGCGATCACCAGCGCAGCCACCCCCAAATAAATCCAAGTAAGCGCGGGTCGCGGAATGTTCACACTTGGCATCATCACGTTCCTACCCGTGCGGTTTGTAATATCTGGCTGACTAAGTCTTCAAATGACAGCCCGGCCTGGCGCGCTGCCATCGGCACCAAGCTATGATCAGTCATACCGGGTGAAGTATTCGCTTCCAGAAAATAGGGGTTGTTGCCGCCATCCAGCATTAAGTCCACGCGCCCCCAACTGCGACAGCCTAAAATTTGAAAGGCGCGCAAGCTTAAGTTTTGGATACGCTTTTCTAAGGTGGCATCTAAACCTGAGGGACAAAGATAACGGGTGGTGGGGCTAAGATATTTGGCTTCGTAATCGTAAAAGACCCGGGGCGTTTCTAGGCAGATAAGTGGTAGCGTGGTATCCGCCAATATGCTGGCGGTTACTTCCGTGCCAGAGATAAATTCTTCCGCTATCACAATGGTGTCATAGCGCGCAGCCAGCTCAAACGCGCTCGGCAAATCTCCTGCTTGAGTGACCTTGCTCATGCCGATACTGGAACCTTCCTTGACGGGTTTTACCATCATCGGCAAGCCCAGTTCTGCGACGACTTTATTAAAATCCATACCCGCTGTTAGTAATTTGTATCGGGGTGTCGGAATACCGGCGGCTTGCCAAACAAGCTTGGTGCGCCATTTATCCATGGCCAGCGCGCTGCCCAGAACGCCGCTACCGGTATAGGGCGTACCCATTAAGTCGAGCATCCCCTGGACGGTGCCGTCTTCGCCGTAGCGCCCATGTAAGGCAATAAAAACCGCGGTAAAATTTTCCTGTAGCAATGCTTCAAATTTCTGTGTTCCTAAATCGAAGGGATGGGCATCGACGTGTAAATTTTTTAGAGCGCCTAGGACAGCGTTGCCGCTTTTCAAGGACACCTCTCGTTCCGCTGAACGTCCCCCGAGTAACACGCCGATTCGACCCTGCTTTATATCCATGAGCGCGCCTCCTTCGCTAAACCCACGATACGAACTTCGCGTATCAGCGGCACATTGAATTTCTCCAACACCCGCGCTTGCACAAAATTAATTAGGCTTTCGATATCTAAGGCGCTGGCGGACCCGGTGTTAACGATAAAGTTGGCGTGTTTTTCCGAAACCATCGCGCCGCCAATGGACGTGCCTTTTAGCCCGGCGGCTTCGATAAGTCGCGCAGCATGATCACCCGGCGGGTTTCTAAATACCGATCCGGCGTTAGGTTGATTTAAGGGTTGGCTGGCAATACGCCGATTTAACAGATCCTTGATCTTCTTTTGCGCGTTGATGGCATCGCCTTTCGGCAACGCTAACCACGCGCCGACAAACCACTCGTCTTGCTTAGTATCGCGAAACTGAACGTGGCGATAACCGATCTCATACGCAGCCGGCTCTCGCTCATGAATGTCACCACGGTGGTTGATGGTTATCACTTTTCTGACGATCTCCCAGGTTTCCATGCCATAGCAGCCCGCATTCATGGCTAAGGCACCTCCTATCGTTCCGGGTATGCCCGCCAAAAATTCGGCGCGATCCAAGCCTCGCTTCGCCGCAAAGCGCGCTACTTTAGGGCTGGCGACACCTGCTTGCGCAAAAATGAGCTGGGTATCCTCAATGAAGGAAAGTTCGTTTAAGGCGCTATGCAATAAAATCGTAGTGCCGGGAATACCGCCGTCGCGAACCAGTAAATTGCTGCCTAACCCCAGCATGCAAACAGGTTCGCCCAAAGGCAAGGCGCGCAGGAAACGGCGCAGATCATCCAAGTTAGCGGGGGTATAAAAAAATTGGGCTTCCCCGCCGGCGCGCCAACTGGTGTGGCGACGCATAGGCTCATTCTTTTTCAGCACACCTTTTAACGGTGCGAGATCAGTTTGCACGCGTTCGGCCATCATGCCTGGGCCGCCTCGGAAAGCCGGCCGGGAATTTGCCCGATAGATCCCGCACCCATGGTGACCACCACGTCGCCGACCGCTACTGAATCCAAAATTGTTTGCGGTAAATCAGCAATATTTTCCACGAACACCGGCTCTACTTTTCCCACTACACGAATTGCCCGCGCCAACGCGCGGCCATCCGCGGCAACGATGGGCAACTCTCCCGCGGGATATATTTCAGCCAGCCAAAGTTTGTCGG
>CAYYOS010000141.1:0-6175 GCA_964473355.1 uncultured Burkholderiales bacterium
CTTTAATGTCTCCTAACAGTTTTTGCATAGAGGGGTTAGCGTGACCTTTGCCGACAATATCAAAAGATTGGAGTAGGGGCACGCCAGACTTCATCATCGTGGCGAGCTGCCGCGTGAAAATGGCGATATCTTTCGGTTTTATTTTCTTCTTACGGCCCAGGGTACTTTGTTTTTTAACGCGAGAAACGGTAATGCCCTGGCGGCGCAAGGTGGCGCTTACCACTTTTTCACCGGCCGCGCGCATATCGCCTTTAATGATCTTGCCTTTTTTGTCTTTACCTTCCCAGACAAAATTGAATTCTTTAATGGTTGCTTTTTTTACAGCTGCCATAATTGATCCCTATTCATTTGTAACGGCTTCGATTTCTTCCAGCGATGTTAGCCCCGCCCTAACTTTAATCAGGCCGGATTGGCGTAAGTCTCGGACCCCCTCTGATTTTGCTTGATCTTCAATATCATGGGCGTTGCCATTTTTCATAATAATACGGCTAATCTCGTCAGTTATCGGCATCACCTGATAAATACCAACACGTCCTTTGTAACCCGTACCTTTGCAAATCTCGCAGCCGACGTGCCCGTAGGGCTGCCAACTACCATCCAAGTCCTCTTCGCTAAAGCCAGCGCGCAGCAGAGCTTCTTGCGGTACGTCCAGGGGCCTTTTGCAAGTGCATAATTTGCGCGCCAAACGTTGCGCCGTAATCAATAAAACCGATGAAGCGATGTTAAATGGCGCCACCCCCATATTCATTAGCCGGGTTAAAGTAGAAGGTGCGTCATTGGTGTGCAAGGTCGATAAAACCATGTGTCCGGTTTGCGCCGCCTTAATAGAGATCTCCGCCGTTTCTAAATCGCGGATTTCGCCCACCATCACCACATCGGGGTCTTGTCGTAAGAAAGCTCGAAGAGCGGAGGCAAAAGTCAGACCTGCTTTATCATTAACGTTTACCTGGTTTACGCCGGGCAAATTAATTTCCGCGGGGTCTTCTGCGGTGGAGATATTCACGCCGGGTTTATTTAAGATATTTAAACAGGTGTATAGCGAAACGGTTTTTCCGCTACCAGTGGGCCCCGTTACTAATATCATGCCGTAAGGGCGCTGGATAGCATTAAGCAAAATTTCCCGCTGTTCCGGCTCATATCCCAGCGCATCAATACCCAGGGTTGCGGAGGTGGGATCTAAAATACGCATAACGATCTTCTCACCATATAAGGTCGGTAGCGTACTCACCCTAAAATCGATAGCACGGTTTTTAGATAGCACTAACTTCATGCGACCGTCTTGCGGCACGCGTTTTTCCGATATATCCAGCTTGGAAATGACTTTGATGCGGGAGGCTAGCTTATCTTTGATTACTAATGGTGGCTGTGCTGCTTCGTAGAGTACGCCATCAAGCCGATAGCGGATGCGATAAAACTTTTCGTAGGGCTCCAGGTGTATGTCGGAAACGCCAGAATTAATCGCATCCAGCATAATTTTCTGTAAATACTTAACGACCGGCGCGTCATCCACCTCGGCTGCTGCGGCTTGATCGCGCTCCGACGTGTCGGTTCCATCATCAAATTCTAGATCAATATCATCGGTGGCGAGGCTGTCTAAAGAAGTGTCTGTTGCCTCAGCCACTTTATCTACCAAAACGCCTAACTTATCATCCTCAACCAGAATGGGTTCTACGGTTAAGCTCGTTTGGAATTTGACGTCCGCCAGGGTCTGCAGGTTAGTGGGGTCGGAAATTCCCACAAACAAGCGTGTGCCGCGTTTGTAGAGAGCCAGCACCCGCCGGCTTTGCATAAATTTACCCTCTAATAGCCCAGTGGCAATATATGCAGGATCGAGGGCTTTTAGATCTAAAAGGGGAAGACCGAAGGTCTGCGCGGAAAACTCGGCGACCTCAAGCGCGCTGAGTTTGCGGCTTTGTATGAGTTGGCTAACAAACGCTATGCGGGCGTTGTTGGCCTGGGTCTGTAGCGCTTCGGCGTCCGGCTGTAAGAGCCGTCCTTGTTGCACCAAAGCGCGTGCCAGCCCACTTAAGCTGTTAGAGGTGGCTTCGGCTGCCATTTACTTACCTTATGCACGCATCCAGAACTTAAATAATGCGCCCAACGGCCTGAGTTGTAAAGCATTCATATGTATTATCAAGCGTTAAGGCTGCATATTAAAAGTGAAGATATAAGAATGGTGCACGACATTCTCCTTAAGGTCACATTAGGTAGCGTTATTATTCGGGGGATAAAGCCGCAACACTTTAACCACGCGATCCTGAGTTTGGACGATTTCCAGCGTATGCTCCGCGATTTTTATGCTGGTCCCGGGTTCGGGGATATCTTCAAAGTGTTCTAGAACCAGGCCATTTATTGTTTTAGGCCCATCTAGAGGCAGATTGGTGCCCAGCTTACGGTTAATTACCCGCAAGGAGCTGCTGCCGTCTAGTAGCCAGCTACCGTCTTTCTGACGGCGAAAGGCGCCTCCGTGAATCGGTGAAGGGGTGGTGAATTCGCCAACAATTTCTTCAAGAATGTCTTCTAAGCTGACCAAGCCCTTCAGTTCCCCATATTCGTCGACCACCAGCCCAATCCGCCGTTGATTTTCTTGGAAGTGGTGTAGCTGCGTAAAAAGGGGTGTGCCAGCGGGGATAAAATAGGCCGAGCGCATAATTTTTCTTAACGCTACCTCATCCAGAGCCACACCTTGAGCTTGGTGCAGCACTTTGCGAACGTGTACCACCCCCACAATGTTATCCAATTGTTCTTGGTAGACAATGAGCCGGGTATGGTTGCTGGTAGATAAACTGCGGCTGATGTTGGCCGGGGTGTCGTTGATATCAATCGCTTCAATTTGGGTGCGCGGCGTCATGACATCGTCGACGGTGATATTTTCTAGTTCAAACAAGTTGAGCAAAATACTTTGATGCTTGGGGGGTATAAAGTGGCTGACCTCCAGTATTAGCGTCCGTAATTCTTCCATGCTTAAAGCCGAGACTTCATTGCCCGGCGGCTTCAAACGCAGCAGGGAGAGTAACGCTGAAACGAATAAATTAACAAACCATACGATAGGATAAAAAAGCTTTAGCAGCGGCGATAAAATAAAACTAATTGGTAGCGCAATTTGTTCGGCATAGGCGGCGCCTACCACTTTCGGGGTGATTTCGCTGAACACCAAAATAGCAAAAGTGATTAATAAAGTGGCAATACTTAAAGCATATTCGTTGTCGCCCATAAGCCTAACCGCGATGACCGTGGCTAGCGTGGCAGACGCGGCATTGATAAGGTTATTGCCCAACAAAATCACGCCCAAAAGCTTGTCAGTTTTGGTGAGCAACGCCTGAGTCAATGCGGCACCCCACGCGCCCTCGTTAACAAGATGTTTGAGGCGATAGCGGTTTAGCGCCATCATGCTGGTTTCAGCCACTGAAAAAAAACCGGAGAATATGAGCAAGGCAAAAAGCGCGCCTAAGAGCGTGCCGGTAGAAATTTCGTCCACTGATTAGGGGGTCGTGAGTTTAAAAGCCATTATGGGCCGGAAATTGCCGGTCGATGCAAGATAATTTCCAATACAAATTTGCTACCTAGATAAGCCAGCAATAACATAATAAATCCGGCTAAAATCCAGCGTACTGCGACGCGCCCCCGCCATCCATAAATATATCGCCCGCCTAACAGGGCGGCAAAAATAAACCAAGAAATGATTGCGAAAATCGTTTTATGGTTGACTGGCATGGCCTTTTGAAACAGCTCCTCAGAGAATAAAATGCCGCTCGCCAAAGTGAGCGTTAAGAGCAAAAAGGCAACGGCGATGAGGCGAAAAAGCAATTTTTCCATGGCCAACAGGGGTGGGAATTGGGGTAAGGGG
Organism: uncultured Burkholderiales bacterium; assembly: GCA_964473355.1. Lineage (GTDB taxonomy): Bacteria > Pseudomonadota > Gammaproteobacteria > Burkholderiales > REEB80 > CAYYOS01. The sequence continues at coordinate 3,848 of CAYYOS010000141.1, forward strand.
CTAACGCTTTTATGATGTAATCGGCGTTCAACAAACGTCATAAATAGCGCATGGAAAGCCGCTATTGTAAATAGACTGTAGGCTAATATGGAAACAAAAAAGTGCAGTTTAAATGCAGGGAGACTGGTGTATGGCAAGGTATGCAAAGGGTTGGAAAATGCCGGTAAAATGGCCGTGACGCCTGCTATGGGAAGCACTATCACTTGCAAGCCCAGTAAGTCGTCGGCAAAGCTGGTAAGCCAATAAATTAAAACAGTCAACCAGAGTATGGCAGACAGGGCATTGGCAAAATTAAAGTTTACGGCGCCAGCCGCAAATATGCTCTGATACAAAAGCAGTCCGTGCAAAAACAGCGGCAGGGCGATAAGCATTTTTTGCCAGGGCGGCGCCGCACCCCTTACCGGACTACCCCAATTAGATCGCCAGAAAACCCCGGCAAGGGAAAAATATAGCAAAACCGTTAGCAAATAGAGCATGTTAGCTACTGTCAATATTATCTATAACATATTACTATACCAACGTGCTGGTAAGTAGTATTCCCCGCTTATTTTGCGGACCTCTCTAAGGCTGTTGCATGTTTGATAATCTAACTAAGCGCTTCAACTCCGTCGTAAAGACCCTGCGGGGGCAAGCCCGTTTAACTGAAGATAATATTCAACAAGCTCTGCGCGATGTACGTATTGCCTTGTTAGAAGCCGATGTCGGACTACCCGTCGTCAAAGAATTTATGGCGAACGTGCAGCGGCGCGCTATAGGACAAGAGGTAGCGCAAAGTTTAACCCCGGGGCAAGCCGTAGTGCAAATTGTTGCGGAAGAGCTCACGCGTTTAATGGGCGAGTCTCAATCCGACCTAAATCTTGCTGTTAGGCCACCGGCGATATTTTTAATGGCGGGTTTGCAGGGCGCGGGTAAGACGACAACTAGCGCAAAACTGGCAAAATTTCTAACCGAACAGACCAAGAAAAAGGTCCTATTGGCCAGTTGCGACGTCTATCGTCCCGCGGCCATGGAGCAACTCCAAAGTTTAGCGCTGCAAATAGGTGTGGACTATTTCGTCACACAACAGGGCGCAACCCCTACGGCCATAGCTGAGGCCGCCCTGGATTATGCGCGCCGCCATTTTCACGAGGTGTTAATCGTCGATACGGCGGGAAGGCTGGGCATAGACGAGGCAATGATGCAGGAAATTAGCGCGCTAAATAAAGCGCTCACGCCCGCCGAAGTGCTTTTTGTAGTGGACGCGATGCAGGGTCAGGACGCGGTGAATACGGCCAGAGCGTTTGCCGCCGCCCTGCCGCTGACCGGCATTATCCTTACCAAGCTGGACGGCGATGCCCGTGGCGGGGCGGCCTTATCGGCTCGCCAGATCACCGGTAAGCCCATCAAATTTGTCGGCATTAGCGAAAAATTACACGGTCTCGAGCCGTTTTACCCCGAACGTATGGCAAGCCGCATTTTAGGCATGGGTGACGTGTTATCGCTCATCGAAGACGCGCAACGCAATGTTGATCAAGAGGATGCGAAAAAACTCGCCAAGAAGCTCAAGTCTGGCAAAAATTTTACGCTTGACGACTTTAAGGCCCAGCTGTTGCAAATGAAAAAAATGGGGGGTATGAACGCGCTTCTGGATAAACTCCCGGCGCAATTGAGTAACATGAATGCTCCGCAAATGGGCGACAAAGAAATTAATCACGTTGAGGCGATTATTAATTCCATGACGCCCGAAGAACGTACTACGCCCGTAGTGATTAAGGCATCCCGCAAGCGGCGTATCGCGCTAGGTTCGGGCACGTCGGTGCAAGAGGTTAACCGCCTATTAAATCAATTTGAGCAAGCGCAAAAACTGATGAAAATGATGTCTAAAGGAGGTATGGCAAAAATGATGCGCAGCATGAAATCTATGATTCCACCCACGCGCTAAACCTATTGTGCAGTGGCTTCGGCGAACTAAGCATAATTAAGCTATACAGTAACGGACAGCGGCATGCGGAGTCTAATAGAGTAACTTCTCGTCATCAACAATCAGTAGAAAGCCAGCGGGTTCTTTTTATGGAATTGAGTGACCTTAGCCTTTCGAAACAAGAGCTGCTGGATTTAATGCAATTCGCTCATGATGCTCTGCAAATTAGAGCCGACCATGAGCTTCCACCACTCCTACTTCGCCTCAAGAAATTTATTCCCTGTGAACACATCATTGTCGGTATCGGAAAAACTAATTTGCAGGGGCATTTGCAGAACGTGGTAAAAATCATAAATGTAAGTTATCCCGATGAATGGATAAGTTCTTACCTGCAAAAGCATTACACCGAAGTTGACCCCGTGTTACGC
>CAYYOS010000142.1:0-6063 GCA_964473355.1 uncultured Burkholderiales bacterium
TTAAGTCCTATGGATATTGTGGCAGTGTTGACGAAGGTGACGCAGGAGCAACAAAAAGCGATTGAGGAACAGCAAAAGATGATGAGAGAGCAGCAAAAAATCATTGCGGAATTAAGGGATCAGAATAGCTCAATGGCCGAGCAAACCAAATTAATTCCCGCGCTATCTGGCGCGCTTATAGATTTAAAACGTGAGCTAAGAATGGGTCAAACCACGGCTCTAGCCAACTAATTGGGAATCTTACTCACCCCCTCCTGAGGGGTGTTGGTAACTGAGGACTCGCTATCCTTATCACGGTAGCATGAATAGTGCCAAACTTTTGGCGCTCAGCGGTTCTTCGATAAGTGATCTAGAGGGATGAGCCATGCATAGTTTGTTTCAGGAATTATCCAGTGAGGAGCTGGATAAAATCAAATCGCGAACACAAGCTAGCACTTATCAAGCTGGGGAGCGCGTATTTACTGGTGGAGATCTATCGGACTACATCTATTTCATCGAGTCTGGGCTGGTCTCCATTTTTGTAGATAAATTTAACAGCACTGAAGAGTTGACTGTACTAGGTCCAGGCGAATGCTTTGGTGAGATGGCAATGTTTTTTAACGATAAACGCATGGCCTCGGCCGCGGCTAAGGAGCAAACCACCTTACTCAGCATCGCTAAGCAGGAATTTCTCGACTTCACGAAAAACGAACGTGAGATCGCTGAAAAAATCCATAAGCTATTGTTTACCCGTAATGGGGAATTGATCCTAAGGGAAAAGTTGATTAACGCTACTGGCTTAAAGGGCCGGCACCTGCATGTCAGCATTAAGGGTGCCCCCTCGCTTCGCGAATCGGCGCTTACGTGTGGCTGCTACAGAAGTGAGGTCGATAAAATCTTGCCCGAGTTAATATTGCGTATCGAAGATTTAATACTAAACCGTTGCGTATACCAGATGTTCATCGGTTTTAATAGCGGCGAAATCCGGCTCTCTTCCATCTTGAACCCTTTCTGCGAAGAGCTCCACCTTGCGAAACGTCTACTTGATCTGGCTTATACGAATCGGCACTTCCCATTCATGGACTACGACAACAAAGTGGGGGTAATTAAAAGTATTTATCGGAGCCTTGACCGTCATCCCGTCTTTGCCGCATTACCGTCGGAGTTACGACTTGTTTTTAGCAAGTATTATAGTGAATGGAAGCCCGTACCGAAACAGGACATCGCGCGGATAATTTCTCATCTATCGCAATTGCGCAGCATACCTAATTATTATGTGCGTAATGCAAGGATCAGCATGATCAAGGATACGATTCATATGCAATTTAATTGTGATGGCGCGCATATTGTGAGTGCCGAAGACTACGAACGTTTTATCGAAGAGAATTTATAGTTCATGCGTTAAAATAACTAACCTCGATCGCCGGTCAGGTATATACCAAGTAGGGTTTGTGATTTATCCTAACCAGTTTTTAGTTTTACCCCAAGCCATGGAAAAACTATGCTAGAAGGACTTACAAATAAAGCGCTAAGTGTGTTGCTGGATGAGGCGCCGAAGAAAATCTATCCCCGGGGCGCCATGGTCATCAATGCCGGCGACCAGTCTGATGGTTTGTATTTTATCGAATATGGGCGTGTACACGTCTTGATTAGCGACGATGAGGGTAGAGAGGTGATCCTCGCGGCGTTGGGCGCCAATGATTTTTTTGGCGAAATGGCGTTAATTGACAACGAAGACCGCTCCGCATCTGTCGTTACATTAGAAGAAACCCAATTCCGTATCGTTTCCAAGGAAATATTTCAGCGGGCTTTAGCTAACCACCCCGAGATTGCCTACCATGTTTTAGTAGGTCTAGTAAAACGTCTGCGAGAAGCCGATCAGAAAATTGAAACTTTGGCGTTGCTCGATGTTTATGGCAGACTGGCCCGCACCTTGTTGAAATTAGCCCAACTTGAAGACGGAAAATTAGTGATCAACAACAAGCCTACACATCAAGAAATCGCCAATATGATAGGGGCATCGCGTGAAATGGTCACGCGTTTATTCCGGGATTTGGTACATGGTAACTATATCGTTATCGAACCTACCCGGATTGTCCTCTGCGAAAAACTTCCGGTGCGATGGTAGTCCACAATAGCCAGCCAACTTTTCACGCATGGTAATCTCTAGGTTAATAAATCACACATAGCTTGTGACGTAGTTCCTGTAGTTATCTTTTCATCCTGTCACAATTGTCTCGTACCATTTTATTATCAACATAAGGAGAGAAATAATGAAACAGGCTATTGCACTGCTCGCATTCGCGGCCCTCTTAGGAAATTCTTCCCTCACCCTAGCCAAGGGTTACGGAACTGAACCAACCCCCGAGGCCCGCGCCGCTTCTATTAACAATAAACCTAAGTTAGTGATTTATACTGGCTCTGATGCAGATGGGCAATATTTTCAGCGAGCCATCCTGGCCGATGACCGGGTGAAAAGTCTAGGTGAACGATATCATATTCATCGGGGTAGCTTTACCGAAGCAGCGAGCCGAGGGTATAAGAACCTGCCCACTATATTGGTAGCAGGCCATGGGGGCGCAGTTTATAAGCACGAGGGTGGTTTTCGTTACGTGGAAGATCTGATTGCGTTCGTTATGGCAGCCGAGGCCGGTGCTCATCCAAGGTATCTACAAGGTGGGCGGCTAGTTCGCTAACAAAACCTGCGATTGGGCAGCGCACTCATATCGCGCATACGCGTGGAAAATGGGACTAGCTGGCTGCGTTATGAGCAAACGCTTCCTCGCCCAGCAGTAGCTAGCCTGGAGATTTATTCGGCGCGCCAATTGCGGATCTGTTCAACGACAAGCATGGCTCCCTCTCTGCCACTTCAATATTTCGAGGATTACGCAAGCGATATCTCGAGTTAACCGAAGGTAAAGCGGGGGACTATGTTCCAGAATAGTCGCACGCCGCTCCCGAGTGGTTTTGGCATGAACCTAGCCATGCGTGGTGTTAGAAAAGACACGGCTGACACCAGAAGCTTGCGCGCGTTATCACGGGACCAAGGGTACTCAACTTCAGTATCAGTTTGCTAGAGCCGTTGTTCTACCCATTCTTACTTCTTGTTTCAGTTGTTTCAACTCTTGCGCAAGTTGAGGTATAAGTTGCTCTTTTAGTTCAGCGATAGTTTTGTCTTGAATATGTGCTAATTTTTGCTGCGCTTCAATCACCCTTTGTTGTTCCTGCAACGCTCTCTGTTGTTCCTGCGTTACCTTCGTCAACACCGCCACAATATCCATAGGACTTAATCCCTTCCTATCTTTAGTGGCCACTAACTCTGGTACGTCTTCCGCAATAAACCCTACATGACCTTGGTTCTTATCTACTTTGTAGTTATAAGTAACGGGGTTTAACTTAGCTAAGGTTAAAGCTGCATCAGCGGGACTTAAAGATTGAATATTCTCTTTATAATCTCGACTAGAAGCATTGGTCCACACCCCACCAGAAGTTACTAAAGCGCCACTGGCCATCTGTAAGGGATGAGCGGGGGCAGTCACCCCCATGCCGATATTGCCACTACCGGTAATGGTCATACGGGCAGTCCCGGTTGGGGTGGTTGTGGTAGGACCGGTAAAGAAGTCGAGTTGTGTGGCTGCATTCCCAATGGCGTTCCCCCCACCAAAGGCTATAAAGTTATTGCCGGGGGTAGAGGCCGCACCAAAGAGATAAACCGGTAAAGCAGCATTGTTGTAGTGGTTTAAGACTAGCCTTGCGCCTTTAGTCGTCGCATCGGTCGTGACATCCGTTAAACGCACTAGGCCGGCATTCGGGCCCACCACTTCTAGGTTGCCATTTAAGACGACCTTATTATTATCAAATTCGCCGTAGATTAAGGGCGTAGCGGTAACGGAATTAGCGATGTAAAGACGATTGGAGCCAGTCTCGTTATAGCCCGCCCGGTAGCCGAGGAAGACGTTGCCGGACCCGGTGGTGTTGCTGTAGCCCGCGGTGTGCCCGAGGAAGGTGTTGCCGAGCCCGGTGGTGTTGGCGCGCCCCGCGCTGAACCCGAGGAAGGCGTTATAACCCCCAAAGGTGTTGCTGAAGCCCGCGGTGTGCCCGAGGAAGGTGTTGCCGAGCCCGGTGGTGTTGTCGTAGCCCGCATAGCCCCCGACGAATGTGTTGTAATCCCCGCTGGTGTTACTCACGCCCGCATCTCGGCCAATAAAAACACTGTAGTCATCATCTCCCGCCACACTCCCCGCCCCTTGCCCTAACGTGGTGTTAGAATTTCCTGCAAACCCCGCTGCCCAGGCTTGGCTAAGGGTGAGCGTAAAGAGTAATATTGCACGATTTAGTTGGTTCATTTCTTTTTTCCTTTCGCATGTAAAAATTATTTCCGACTTTTGTGAGGTTCACTTAATCCGCTAGGGCAGTGTGCGCCCCAATTTTACTCGGCGCTGAATTCGATACCCGGAAGGTATAAAAACCCAAGTTTAACGATTCCATTTCCACCCCCTTTCCTTAAGTAGAAAGTCTTGGGGTGCTCGATGGGCGCTGAGGTTTGGCCCGCGCGCCAAATATCCTAGCGCTGTGTTAAGGCACCTTACAATATGGCTTTAGAACTAGCCGTTTGTCGTAGGCGGGCGATGAATGGGCGCATCCCGACTATTATGCAATTATTTGTTATTTAGGCTTGACTAATCAGCATTTAAATGAATAATAGTCAAGATGCAACGCTATCTTTCTAATACTCTCCTGTCGGATTTGGACCAAAAAATGATACTGCTAACCGGTCCTCGCCAAGTGGGGAAAACTACCCTAGCGAAAGACATGATGACGCACTATGGGCGTCCCCAATATTTAAATTGGGACGTGGCGGATGACCGCCGCATTCTTAGTGAACAAAGTTGGAATCCGCGTGCAGACCTACTTATTTTTGATGAAATCCACAAAATGCCCAACTGGAAGGCTTATCTTAAGGGGGTTTTTGATGGTCGCACCGAACGCCAATCCCTTTTGGTGACGGGCAGCGCGCGTATGGAGACCTTCCGCCAAACGGGCGAATCGTTGGCCGGGCGCTATTTTCAGATGCGGCTTCATCCCTTCTCCCTAAGAGAATGGGTAGCGCTAACCGATGCTGAACCGGAGCCCGCACTGGATCGCTTAATCGAGCGAGGGGGCTTGCCTGAGCCATTTTTGGCGGAGGACGCTGTGCAGTCTCACCGTTGGCGGCTACAGTATTTTACCGATTTGGTACGCGAGGATGTGGTGGAATTTTCCCGTATCCACGAGCTTAGAGCTATGCGGCTGCTCGTGGAGTTATTACGCCATCGGGTTGGTTCGCCGCTTTCTATCGCCTCCCTATCGAGAGATCTGCAAATCGCGCCCAATACCGTGGCAAAATATATCAACATCCTAGAGGCGTTGTACGTTATTTTTATAGTCCGGCCCCTACATCGCAACGTCGCGCGCGCGATTATTAAGGAACCCAAGGTCTATTTTTTTGATACGGGTTATGTGCAAGGCGACGAAGGCGCTAAATGGGAAAATGCCTGCGCCACCATGTTGCTTAAGCACGTTCATTTTGAACAAGATGTCCTCGGTAAACCTACTAACCTCTGTTATTTGAGAACCAAAGAGGGGGTGGAAGTGGACTTTGTATTGTGCCACGCGGACCTGCCTACGGATTTAATCGAATGCCGTTACAAGGACAACCGGCCCGCTCCTGCTCTTATTAAGTTCGCCAAGCTGTTTCCGGATGCCAAGCCGATACAATTAGTACGGGAGCTGCGCCAAGAAGAATATCGACAGACCGTCAATATCGTAAAAGGCGCCAACTGGCTGATGGAATTGGCCGCTTAAATTCCACAACCCGGGCCGGGCTGGTTTGACGTGTGGCGAATATATTACGATTACTTTAGTCCGCCATAACTATAGTTCCTCTTAAGCGCGCGTCTTTTTCCAAGAGGTGTATTTTCTCCGTTAAGTCGACAATAATTTTTTGTTGATTTTGCGCGATCGTTTGTTGCTCTTTCATCATCTTTTGTTGCTCTTCAATCGCCCTCTGCTGCTCCTGCGTCACCTTCGTCAACACCGCCACAA
>CAYYOS010000143.1:0-6056 GCA_964473355.1 uncultured Burkholderiales bacterium
TCATAGACATGGAATCTTTACCCACGGGGATGCTAATGCCTAAGGCGGGGCAAAGCTCCCGGGCCACCGCGTAAACGGCATCGTAAAGCGCGGCATCTTCGCCGGGATGCCCGGCCGCCACCATCCAGTTCGCGGACAGCTTAATCTTTGCAAGATCTCTGATATCCGCTGCGGCAATATTGGTCAACGCCTCCCCGACCGCCATGCGCCCCGACGCAGCGGGGTGGATAAGAGCCAGCGGGCTTTTTTCGCCCATGGCCATCGCTACACCGGTGTAGCCTACGAGATCTTGCGTGCTCACCGCCACATCGGCCACAGGGATCTGCCACGGGCCAATCATTTGATCTCGTGCCGTCATGCCACCTACCGTGCGATCTCCAATAGTGATGAGAAAAGTTTTATCTGCTACCCCGGGCAAGCGTAATACCCGATAAGCGGCTTCACGCAGATCTAGCTTACTATGATCAAAAGCGGGTAGCGGGCGCGTCCTGTGAAATACCTTACGTAGCATTTTTGGCGGATTGCCCAACAAGACCGACAAAGGCATGGCGATGGGTTGATTATCAAACATGGCGTCATGCACAACCAGTTCGCGTTGTTCCGTTGCTCGCCCGAGGACACTAAATGGGCAGCGCTCGCGCGCGCAAATTTGCTCAAATAAAGTTAAATCCTTTTCGCCGATAGCAAGCACATAACGCTCTTGCGCTTCATTGCACCAGATTTCCAAGGGAGACATTCCCGGTTCTTCATTAGGGATTGCACGCAGCTCCAGGCTTGCACCACGCCCGGCGTCATTCACCAGTTCCGGAATGGCATTGGACAGACCGCCCGCGCCCACATCATGAATGGAAATGATGGGGTTGTTTAATCCCAACTGCCAGCAGCGATCTATAACTTCTTGGCAACGCCGCTGCATTTCAGGGTTTCCCCGCTGCACCGAATCAAAATCTAAAGCTTCCGTATTAGAACCGGTAGTAAGGCTGGACGCGGCGCCGCCCCCCAATCCAATTAGCATTGCCGGCCCACCCAGTTGTATGATTAACGCGTCAACGGGTATGGCTAGTTTTTTGGTTTGCGCCGGCGTAATGCTGCCGATTCCACCCGCCAACATAATGGGTTTGTGATAGCCACGCATTTCACTGTCGACTTCTTCGAGAAATGTACGGAAATAGCCCCCAAGATTTGGCCGGCCAAATTCATTGTTAAACGATGCGCTGCCTATCGGACCTTCCAGCATAATTTGTAGTGCGGAAGCGATACGATCTGGTTTGCCATATCGATCGAAACAAGGGTCTTTCACGTTCTCCCCCTCTCCCGATGCCGGGAGAGGGTTGGGAAGGGGGGCGCCGGAGGCATGAGGGGCGTAATTTTCCCAGGGCTGGTGGAAGTTAGGGATGCATAAATTAGATACGGAAAATCCGCTAATCCCCGCTTTTGGTTTGGCGCCGCGCCCGGTCGCGCCCTCATCGCGTATTTCTCCGCCCGCCCCCGTCGCCGCGCCCGGGAAGGGGGAAATTGCCGTGGGGTGATTATGCGTCTCTACTTTAATTGCAGTGTGGCTGACATCCGCCATGTAGTGATACGGGCTGTCGTTTGCTCCGGGAACAAACCAGCGCGCCGCGCTGCCTTCAATAATCGCTGCGTTGTCCGAATAAGCCAGCACCGTCCCCTGAGGAGCTTGCTGGTGTGTGTACTTAATCATTCCAAACAGCGTGTAGGGTTGGGGCTCTCCGTCAATAATCCAATCCGCGTTAAAAACTTTATGACGACAGTGCTCCGAATTAGCTTGGGCAAACATCATTAGTTCGACATCTGTCGGATCTCGGCCTAGGCTTAAAAAATTTTCTTGCAAATAGGAGATCTCATCCTCGTTTAGGGCCAAGCCCATGTCGCGGTTAGCTTCCGCTAACGCCAGTGGCTCAGCCAGTCGGATAGTTTTTACGGGGAACGGCTTAATATGCCGAAACAAATTATGCGCATCTTCGAAATTGTGAACTACCGTTTCTGTCATGCGATCATGAATCAGTCTTATGATTGCACTGCGGGCAGCGGCATTTAAGGGTTCATTATTTTTGGTCTTAAAATAAAATGCGACGCCCCGCTCCATCCGCGTTATGTTGAGCCCGCACCGCAGCGCGATATCTGTTGCCTTACTGGACCAAGGCGAAATCGTGCCAACCCGGGGCAGCACCAAGAACATCTCCCCTTCGCTAATCTGCGTTGGTATATCTGGCCCATAACTCAAAAGCCGCGTTAGGGTTTGATATTGTGTTTGGTCAAGGGCTTGGGGGAGTTCGACGAAATGCCAATAGTTGGCTTGAATGCTGGCAACTTCGGGTGCGCTGATGGCTGTTGCCTGGAATAATTTTTCTAAACGGAAGGAAGAGAGTGCGGTGCTGCCGCGAAGCTGAATAATCATCTCATAAAAAGTTATAATTATAACTTAAGCTCGTGACGGCAAGCGAATTGTCGTAGGTCTATCCGCAGGCTGCACCTGAGCGCAGGGTACCTGACAATTTATTACTAGCTTGAGATTTTTCATAACTGTGATACGCTCTGCGCCATAACATTGAAGGGTCAGCCCCTACAAGAAAGCCGCTTTCGATGCTGCCCGATAAGTCGTCCACCCAAACACCCGTCAAACAATCCCTTGCGATGCTAGGCCTAACTGCGCTGGGTATCGTTTTTGGTGATATTGGTACCAGCCCTTTGTACGCCATTAAAACGGTATTCGACCCTGCCTATGGCCTCGACTTGACCGATCGAAACGTGGTCGGCGTTATTTCCCTAATGTTCTGGTCCTTGATGATTGTAGTATCGCTCAAGTATGTGATTTTAATTCTGCGCGCGGATAATCATGGGGAAGGCGGAATTATGGCGCTGTTAGCCTTAGCCAGCACGGCAGTGGCGTCGCGCCCTAAATTGCGAAATAGATTGTTGTTAGTGGGTGCTTTTGGCGCCGCATTATTTTATGGCGACGCCATCATCACCCCAGCGATATCCGTCCTGAGTGCCGTGGAGGGGTTAGAAGTCGCCACTCCGTTACTCTCGCCCTACGTCTTACCCGTCACTACGGTGGTATTAGTCGGACTATTTTTACTGCAACGTTGGGGCACCGCTGGTATCGGGACATTATTTGGCCCCGTAATGATCGTGTGGTTCGGCACGCTGGCTTTAATAGGTATCATCAATATCATCGCAACGCCGGCTATTCTCGCCGCGCTTAACCCACTGGAAGGCCTTCAGTTCGGATTGCGACACGGTTGGTTAGCGTTCATTGCGCTGGGTTCCATTGTTCTGGCGGTAACCGGCGCGGAAGCCTTATATGCCGACATGGGTCACTTCGGCGCAAAGTCCATCCGCCTTGTTTGGTTTTGGATGGTTTTTCCGGCGCTAACCTTAAATTATTTCGGCCAGGGCGCTTTATTGTTAGCCAACCCCGCTGCGATTAGTAATCCTTTTTATTTGCAATTCCCCAGTTGGGCGCTTTACCCGATGGTGGCTTTAGCCACGGCGGCCACGGTGATTGCGTCTCAAGCGGTTATCTCCAGCACCTATTCAATTACGAAGCAAGCGATGCAATTGGGTTTTCTACCGCGCATGCAAATAATTTATACGTCCTCAAAGGCGATGGGGCAAATATACATTCCTAAAATTAACTGGCTATTACTGGCCGCGGTAATAGCAGTGGTTTATGGCTTCGGTTCATCCACGGCGCTGGCATCGGCTTACGGTATCGCCGTAACCGCCACCATGATGATTGACACGATCTTAACCTTCTTTGTCGTACGTTACTCCTGGCGCCATCATTGGCTGTTGGCAGCACTGGCGACGGTCTTTTTCGTTATCATTGACGCCGGTTTTTTTTCGGCGACCTTATTAAAGCTGGTGCATGGCGGATGGTTTACGTTGGCGATCGGTTTAGTTATTTTTATAGTAATGACCACTTGGCGACGAGGACGCGCTATCCTCACGGAACGCATAGCAGCCACCGAGGGCTTACCGTTAAAACCGTTTCTTGATTCCTTACTCGCTCACCCCCCGGTAAGGGTAGACGGTACAGCGATTTTTTTAGGCGCAGACCCCGATCACGTGCCCCATGCGCTTCTACATAATCTTGCGCATAATAAAGTCCTGCACGAGCGTGTCATTTTCTTAACCGTCGTGATCGCGGAAGTCCCTTGGGTAGCCCTCGAAAACCGCGTGTCAATTCAGCCCCTAGGGGGAAACTGCTATCAAATTATCGTTAATTATGGATTTCAAGATGAGATCAATTTGCCCCACGCGTTACTGGCTTGTAAGCCATTGGGGTTAGAATTTGAGCCTCTGGAAACCTCTTATTTCTTAAGCCGCGAAACGGCTGTGCCAACGCCTGGCGAGGGTGGGATGGCAATGTGGCGGGAGCGTCTTTTCGCGACCATGTCTCGCAACGCGGGCAACGTCGCCGAATATTTTAAATTACCCACCAATCGAATAATTGAACTGGGCACGCGTGTAGACATTTAGGCGTGCGCAATCTTGTCGCTAAGAGAAGGGGTGACCGATGGGGCTCGAACCCACGACGACCGGAATCACAATCCGGGACTCTACCAACTGAGCTACGGTCACCATTGTAAACCTTGGCGTGCCCGACAGGAATCGAACCTGTAACCCCCAGCTTAGAAGGCTGGTGCTCTATCCGGTTGAGCTACGGGCACCTGCCCAACCTAGAAAAGTTAAGCAAACCTGTATTTGCTTATGAAATATGGTCGGGGTGGAGAGATTTGAACTCCCGACATCCTGCTCCCAAAGCAGGCGCGCTACCAGGCTACGCTACACCCCGAGAAAGGGCTGAACTATACCCTTGCAGGCTAAAAAGGTCAATTGATCTGGGTGCAACTGGCTCATTGCTTAATTTTATACGTAAACGAGTAACTCATATAAAATAACATAAATTTTTGGCAGGCAACCAATGACCGCACGACTCCTGGATGGCAAAAGCCTTGCCGAAACAATTATTGCCGGCATCAGACAAGACATTACACAGCGCAGCATAAAGCAGCAGCGCGTGCCCGGCCTCGCTGTAGTTCTGGTTGGGGAGGATAGCGCTTCAGCTATCTATGTTAAGAATAAACGCCTCGCATGCGAACGTGCTGGGGTGCGGTCTTTTTCGTACGACTTGAACTCGTCCACATCACAATCCGAGTTATTGGACTTAATTGATCAGTTGAACCAGGACGCGGCGGTGGATGGCATTCTCGTACAGCTGCCACTCCCTCAGCATATCGATACCGAGCTTGTTATCGAGCGGATTCGTCCCGATAAAGATGTAGATGGGTTTCATCCTTATAATATTGGCAGGCTCGCTGTCCGTATGCCCACATTGCGACCGTCGACGCCACGCGGCATTATGACTTTATTAAAACTCGCCATCGCGGATTTTAAAGGTGTAAACGCCGTGGTCGTGGGTGCGTCTAATATAGTAGGGCGTCCGATGGGTTTAGAGTTATTGCTGGCGGGCTGCACGGTAACGACTTGTCATCGCTTTACGCAAAATTTACCGCAATTTGTAAAAAGCGCGGATCTACTAATCGCAGCGGTGGGTAAACCCAAGCTCATCAGCGGAGAATGGATAAAACAGGGCGCTGTCGTGGTAGATGTAGGCATTAACCGCTTAGCCGACAATAAACTTTGCGGTGACGTCGAATATGAGGCAGCTAGACATCGAGCTTCGTGGATTACACCGGTCCCCGGTGGCGTGGGCCCCATGACGGTCGCCACACTTTTGCAAAATACTTTGGATGCAGCGCGTCTGCACGATGTTTAATGTTTATATTTAATTTTTCCGTGAATTAATCGTCTAACTATGCGCGTCTATCTTGATCTTCTGCACCATGTCTTGACTACCGGAAAGGCTAAAACCGACCGCACCGGCACGGGTACGTTAAGTGTGTTTGGCTATCAAATGCGTTTTGATCTAGCTACGGGCTTTCCTTTGCTGACCACAAAAAAATTGCATCTCAAATCTATAATTTATGAGCTGCTATGGTTTTTACGAGGTGAAACCAATATCCGTT
>CAYYOS010000144.1:0-6020 GCA_964473355.1 uncultured Burkholderiales bacterium
CAAGCGTTTTGCAGCGCGTTGTTGATTCTCGAATTGTCCACCCCAGCTAATCCGATAACCGCTGGGCAACGCGACTTTTTGTGCGACACGCGATTTAGCGTCGTCGACAAAACCAACCAGATCGCGTCCCGCTACATTCGCGATGACCACGCTATAGCGGCTACTCATTTCGCGATCTATCTTAACCGGCCCATCAGCCCGTTCGATGCGCGCCAGGGACGATAATGGAACCGATACGCCGGCACTGTTCGTAATGCGCAAGGCACTAAAATTTGCCGGTGAGGTGCGCACGTCGTCCGCGCCCCGAATTAAAATCGGCGTCCTACGATTCCCTTCAATGACGACACCGGCGTTGCGACCTTCAATCTGCGTACGCAGCAGATCCTGAACCGCCTCCGCGGATAAGCCTAAGCGACCCGCCTCGAGCCGATCGACGACCACGCGTAAATATTGCACGCCCTCATTGCGCACCGTATAAACGTCCTGGTTACCAGTCACGGTTTTTAGCACGGTTTCGATTTCGGTCGCGAGCCGATTTAATGTGTCTAAGTCCGGCCCGAACACTTTTACTGCCAGATCGCCGCGCACGCCAATAATCATTTCCGAGACGCGCATATCGATCGGCTGGGTAAAACTGTAATTGACGCCGGGCAACGCATTTAAAACTTTACGCAATTCGTCAGTTAGCGCCTCCTTGTCCGGCATGCGCCATTCCGATCGCGGCTTCAATAATAAATACGTATCCGTTTGATTGAGACCCATCGGGTCCAGACCGATTTCATCTGACCCCGCACGCGCAACGATACCCGTCACTTCGGGTACTTTACGCATAATCTCTTGTTGTATTTTTAAGTCTAGCGCGGCTGTCTGCTCGATACTTATCGATGGCAATTTTTCAATGCCAACGATCAAATCACCCTCGTCCATGGTCGGCATAAAAGTCTTGCCGACTTGTGTGTAGACGATGCTCGCGATGATGAGTAACGCGACGGCAATGGCGCCGACCATCCTTACGTGTTCGAGTGACCAGTTAAGTGCAGGCTCATACACGCGCAACAATTTACGTGGCAACCAGGGCTCCTCGTGACTGACTTTTTTAAGCAGAAACGACGCCAGCACCGGAATCACGGTCAACGACAGCACCAGCGAACCAGCCAGCGCGAAAATAATCGTCAGCGCCACGGGAATAAAAAACTTACCCTCAAGACCTTGCAAGGTTAGCAGCGGTAAAAATACCGTGATAATAATCAATACACCTGAGGTCACCGGCACCGCAACTTCGCGCACTGCGCGATAGATCACATGCAGGCGCGGTAGTTTGCCTTGACTTGGGTCATGCGCCATGTGCTGCACGATATTTTCCACCACCACGACCGCTGCATCGACTAACATACCAATCGCAATGGCCAGGCCGCCCAAACTCATGAGATTGGCGGACATGCCCACGTAGCGCATCAGAATAAATGTCACCAGCGCGGCGAGGGGGAGTATTAGTGCCACGGTTAGCGCCGCGCGCAAATTGCCGAGAAATAGCACCAATAAAATTACCACCAGCACGATCGCTTCAAGCAAGGCTGTTGATACCGTAGAGACGGCCTTATCAACCAAACCGGCGCGATTATAAAACACATCCAGACGCACGCCTTTTGGCAGGCTAGGCGAAATTTCGTTAAGTTTGGCTTGCACACCCTCGACAACGGTTTTTGCGTTGGCGCCGGCTAAACCTAAGACTAGTCCTTGGACTGCTTCCGCTTTTCCATCCTTGGTCACGACGCCATAGCGCGTCATCGAGCCGATGCGAATTTCTGCGACATCGCCCAAACGCACCGGTATGCCATCTTTGACGGAAATCGTTAAAGCGCGTAGATCTTCTAAACTGGTGACCGCCGCTTCCGCGCGCACCAATAATACTTCGTCACCTTCCGCTAGGCGGCCAGCACCGTCATTGCGATTATTTTCTTGTATCGCGGCGTCAAGCTGGGTAATAGTTAATCCCGCAGCCGCCATTTTGATGGCGTCGGGCACCACCTCGAAACTGCGAGCGGTGCCGCCGAGCGCATTGACATCTGCCACGCCCGGCACGGTGCGCAATGCCGGACGAATCACCCAATCAAGCAGACTGCGGCGCTCCATTAAGGAAAGATTGCCGCCTTCAATGGTAAACATAAACATCTCGCCCAGCGGGGTTGTCAATGGCGCCATGCCGCCGCTGATTCCGGGCGGTAAGTTACCCATGATGCCGTTCAAGCGTTCCGCGACTTGGCTGCGCGCCCAGTAAATATCTGTGCCATCTTCGAAGTCCAGCGTGACATCGACCAAACCGTATTTAGTCACGGAGCGCAGAATGCGCTGCTTTGGAATACCGAGCATTTCAACTTCGATTGGTACCGCAATGCGGCTTTCGACTTCCTCTGGCGTCATACCTGGCGCCTTCATGATGACCTTGACTTGCGTTGAGGAGACATCCGGAAATGCATCGATCGGCAATCCGCGGAACGCGACCCAGCCGGCTCCGGCGACTAGAATAGCTGCCAGCAGCACGAATAGTCGTTGCGAAAGGGAAAACTGAATAATGCGCGCCAGCATTATTCGCCTCCCTCACCAAGCCACGCCGCTTTTAATGCGACTACACCCGCCGTGGCAATTTGCTCACCTGCGTTAAGTTTGCCGCGAATGCGTGCGGTTTGGCTGGCACTGGCTAGCACTTCTACGGGGCGTGCCTCAAACCCTTGCGCTGTGCGCACGAACACCACCACGCGCACGCCATCGCGCGCGAGCGCGCCTATGGGAACATCCCAGGCGTTGTCGAAGCTCGGAGTTGGCGCGATGACCTTAACGGCTTCCCCAGGACGCAAGCCACTGGCACCCGACACTACCGCGGCGAGAATTTCCACCGTCTGGCTTGCCGGATCAACCGCACTACTGGTGCTTAATACTTGCGCTTGCGCATGGCGCCCGTCGATGCGCAGCATTGCACCTTTAACCCAGCTTCGCGCGGTGTCTGCCGGCGCGTGGATTTCTAGCCACAGCATTTCGGTGTTGGCAAGGCGAATCAGCGCGTCCGCCGCAGCAACCCGCTGACCGGACTTAACTTTTACATCGATTACCGTTCCTGCAGCCGCAGCGCGTAGCGCCAGATTATTTTCAAACTTGCCGGTCTTAAGCACGCGCGCAATGTCGCCTCGGGCCATCCCAGAGAGTTCAAGCGCAGCCTGGGCCTGGCTCACTGCGGCCTGCGCCTCGGCTAATTGCGCCTCAGCTTCTTGCACGCGGCGCAGCGGTATGATGCCCTCCTGATTCAAGCTACGCTCGCGGGATGCAGTCTGGCTCGCCAGCCGAGCTCGCGTCGCTGCTTGCATCAATTGCAACTGCATCGGCCCCAAATCGGGGCTAATCAAGCGCGCTAAAAGCTGACCACGCGCGACCCTGTCATTTTCGCGAACAGCTACGTGCGTAACTAATCCAGCAGCAGGCGCGCTCACGATTTGTTCGCTGTTTGGCGGCAGCGCGACAGTAGCGGGGTAGGCTTGACCCGGTGTGCCCGACGACTTTGAAATTGGGTTGAGTTGTATTCCCAGCGCTTTTATCTGTGCTTCGGTGAACGAAAATTGTGGCTGCGGCGCAGCAAACACTGGCGCAACAGCGAGGAGCGTAAAAGCCAACGCCCAATGCAAATAAGCATGCTTATGCATGAAAACTCCAAATAAACGGGTAACGAAAAAGTGGGCGCAACAAGAGCGCCAAGGTGAAGCTAGCTGTTAGGCTGAAGGGGGAGCGCGGTTGGGGGGAAGAAAACTTAAATAGCGTTTATGCGGAGGTGTAACGAATGATGGTGGGTGAGTGGTGCGGTGACGTGCAACAAAAAACCAGGTCAACGCAATTACGACTGCTAGAAAAGCAACCGATAAAATCCCACGTTGCTTAATAGCATTTCCGATTTCAACTATTTGGCTATGATGATCGTGGCTATGGATTTCAGTTGTAGCAGCGTCGTGAGTGTGTGGATAGGGAATATCATAGCTGTGACCCGCCGCCGGCACCGAGCCGCCGCCGATATGTGCGTGAACGAGAGGGGCGTGCACCTGCAAAACCACAAATAAAGCAAATAAAAAATGGAGAGCCGTGCGTTTCATTAGAACTGGCAAAAAAGAATAAGTAGATAACTTAGCTGACTTATTGCCGAAAGGCAAGCCGGGAGGCAAAACTACTTCCTGGGCCACCAATACCAGGAACCAGTGCGCCTATCGAAAAAGGCGCGGCTAATCGCTCATATGTGGATTAGCCGCGCTACGCCGCGATGCTCACGGACTTAAGCAGAAGGCGAATAGATTTTCTTTTTGTCCAATTCGTAGCTCCATGGCAAGCCATCATTCTTCCAGCCGTTCACGCTACGCATCCCTTTTTTCGGGCCGTCTGCGGCGAGATCGCCTTCGTAACCCTCGGTTACGGAGTACACCTTGGTGTAACCCAATTTGGCAAGCAAATTAACGGCAAGCGCACTACGATCACCTGAGCGACACATCAAAACCACCGTATCATTTTTAGTTAAGCCTTTTGCGGTCAAGCGGCTTTCCACGTCCGCGCCAAAATTTGAATTGGGTACCATTTTAAAATTCTTGGCGGTGTCGTTCCACTCGGGCCATTCGGAATTTTGCATATAAGGGATATTGGCATCAACTAACGTCGGCATGCCCAAAAACTGGACCTCTTCGCGACTACGCACGTCTAGGAACAGCACTTTGCCTTGGTTTTCTTGCACATATTTCATTGCGTCCGTCGGGTGCATATACAAACCAAGCGTGGTTACTTTTTTCTTAGGAAGGTTATCCCATTCACCAGCCCAAGCAACAGATGATCCTCCGACCGCAAGTATCATTGCCAACATTACAAATAGTTTTTTCATGGCCGCTCCCTTTTTTAACGATAGAAGTACGTTAATATATACTAATACTCATCTGGTTAGCAAAAGAACCTCTATAGAAGTTCCTTATATAACAATAATCTAGATTGATTCGGTGCGGTTTAAAGCGAATCGAAGCAAGTCTATAATTAAACATTTACATTAACGAATGAATAAAAGCTCATGAATTTAGATCGTGTCTCGTCGGGTACCGAAGTACCCAATAATGTAAACGTCATCATTGAAATCCCGCTGCGCGGTGACCCGATAAAATATGAAGTGGATAAAGAAACTGGCGCAATGTTCGTCGATCGTTTCATGTCCACCGCCATGCATTACCCTTGCAACTACGGATATATTCCGCACACCTTATCTGAAGACGGCGATCCGGTTGATGTTTTGGTCGTCACGCCGGTACCCTTAATCACGGGGGTGGTGGTGCGCTGCCGCCCGGTGGGCATGTTGAAAATGAGCGACGAGGCCGGCATCGATGGCAAAATTCTTGCCGTGCCCATGCCCGAACTGTGCGGGCTCTACGCCGCCGTTAAAACACCGGAAGATTTGCCGGCCATGTTGCTCTCGCAAATCGCACATTTTTTTGAGCACTATAAAGATCTGGAAGCCAATAAATGGGTGAGGATAGAAGGGTGGGCGGGGCCGGATGAGGCGAAGGCAGAAATCAATGCGGGAGTCGCCCGTTTTAAAAATGCGCCCGATAAGCCGCATTTTTGATACTGTCCGAGTACGGCTTTTTTGCGCAGCTCCGCCGCCCCATGCGCCTCCCCTTAAGGTATGATTTCCATATTCGGTAATGAGGAGACAAAATGGAGGAGGGTGCTAACGCGAACGAACCCATGAGGGATCCACAGTTTGACCCAGATGGCTTTCTTGTAAATGGCGAAAGTTGGTCTGAACAACTCGCGATAGATTTAGCTGCAAGTAGCGGTATTCCCGAGTTGACCGACGACCATTGGAAGGTTTTACGCTACTTACGCGAACATTTTTTTGCCGCCGGCACCATTCCTCCAGTACGAAATGTATGTCGCGATGTCTCTTTGCCCGATCACTGCGAGGAGAAACTGTTTGGCAACGATCTGAAACGCGCGTGGCGAATCGCCGG